>NZ_RAWE01000005.1 GCF_003611695.1 Corallococcus carmarthensis
CCCCCGCCCCGACCTTCCGGCCACGCCCACGACGCCGGGCGTCACGCCGGGGGATGGAAATGACGCGAACGGGGGCGGAGGCTGCGCCGCCGGCCCGTCCGCCGCCCTGATTCCCGCCGCCGCGGCCCTCGTGGCGAGCCTGGTCCGCCGCCGGCGCCGCGACCGCTGACCCCCTGGAGGCGCGCCGCACGAACCGGTCCGACAGTCGGACCAGCTTGGCCCCCGCCGGGCAGGAGGCGGCCCGCGGAGCTGTCCTCAGGCCCGGCCCCCGGAAAACCCTCCTGAAGGGGTTCCCAGACGCCTCCGGCCGGTCCCTCCAGGACCTTCCGGGGGCGTCTTTTGCGTTCCCTGCTTGTCAAGCCGGCCCGGGGGATGCGAAGGCCCATGCGACATGGCCACGACTCGCAAGCCTGGACCTTCCCGCGGCGGCCCCCCCAAGTCCGGCGGGCCCCGCACGTCCCGCCCTGGCGCTCCGAAGAAGCGCAAGGACGCCGGTGGACGCGCCGACAAACCGAAGATGAGCCGCGCCCAGCACGAACGCGCGCGCCCCAACCCCAACCGCCCCCTGCGCGAGGACCTGGTCCTCCAGGCCTGCCTGGAGGCCTACGGCGGCGTGCGCCGTGAGGGCCGCCTGTCCGACCGCGCCCTGGAGTTCGTGCTGCGCCGCAAGACGCTCCTCTACTCCACCGAGCGCCGCGCCGTGGCCGAGCGCGTCTACGCCCTGCTGCGCCGCCAGCGCACCGTGGACTTCCTCCTGGACCGCGCCCACCGGAAGTTCGACGCGCTGGACGCCACGCGCCAGGACGTCATGCGGCTGGCCGCGTCCCGCATCCTCCACGGCGAGGACCCCACCTACGTCGCGCGCTCCAGCGGCCTCACCGGCCTGGACGTGTCCGTGCTCGACCGCCTGCCTGACGCCGCCGCGGAGCTGGACGCCCTGCCGGAGGCGAAGCGCTTCCCCATCGCCGCGTCGATGCCGGACTTCCTCGCCGACCGCTTCCGCGCCGTCTTCGGCAAGGACGCCGCGCGCGCCGCGGAGGCCATGAACGAGCGCGCCCCGCTCATCGTCCGCGCCAACACGCTCAAGGGCGACCGCGCCCAGCTCCAGGAGCGCCTGGCCGCGGAGGACGTGGAGTCCACGAAGCCCACCGCGCTGTCCCCCTTCGGCCTGGTGATGGAGACGCGGCTCAACCTCTTCTCCCTGCAGGACTTCAAGGACGGCGGGTTCGAGATCCAGGACGAGGGCAGCCAGCTCCTGGGAATGCTCGTGGACGCGCCGCCCACCCGCGTGGTGGACGCGTGCGCGGGCGCCGGCGGCAAGACGCTGCAGCTGGCCGCGCAGATGAAGAACCGCGGCGACCTGCACGCGCTGGACGTGGACGAGGGCCGCATGGAGGACCTGCGCAAGCGCGCGCGCCGCGCCGGCGTGCACAACGTGCGCACGCAGCTCATCCCCCATGAAGGCCCGGACGCGGACGCCGCGCTCACGCCGCTCAAGGGCCTGGCGGACCGCGTGCTGGTGGACGCGCCGTGCAGCGGCACCGGCACCTTCCGCCGCAAGCCGGACGCGCGCTACCGCCTCAACCCCGAGGACCTGGAGATGCACGTGGGCCGGCAGAAAGCCCTGCTCGCGCGCTTCGCCACGCTGGTGAAGCCCGGCGGCCGGCTCATCTACGGCACGTGCAGCGTGCTGCGCGAGGAGAACGAGGACGTGGTGGAGGACTTCCTGTCCAAGCACCCCGACTTCAGCGTGCGCCCCGTGGCGGAGGTGCTGGGCGCGGAGCTGGGCGCGAAGCTGGGCAAGGGCCCCTTCCTGCGGCTGGCCCCGCACACCCACGGCACCGACGGCTTCTTCGGCGCCGTGCTCGTCAAGGCGAAGTAACCCCGCCGTCCCCCAGGAAGAAAGGCACACCGTCCATGCCGCTCGCCGTCCACTACCGCGTCGCCATGCCCCGCCCGCATGCGCACCTGTTCGAAGTGGAGGCCGCCTTTCCCGCCGGGCCCGACGTGCTGGACGCGGTGATGCCGGTGTGGACGCCGGGCAGCTACCTGGTGCGCGAATACGCCCGCCAGGTGCAGGACCTCACCGCGCAGGGCCCGGATGGACAGCCCCTGCCGGTGCGCCGCGTGGACAAGCGCACCTGGCGCGTGGACGCGAGAGGCCAGACCGTCACCCTGCGCTACCGCGTCTACGCGAACGAACTGTCCGTGCGCACCAGCCACCTGGACGGCAGCCACGCGTACTTCAACGGCGCCACCGTGTTCCTCTACACGGAGGGCACGCGCGCCCTGCCCCACCACGTCACCGTGGACGCGCCCCAGGGCTGGCGCACCTTCTGCGCGCTGGATTCCGACGGGGCCACCTTCCACGCGCCGGACTACGACACGCTCGTGGACAGCCCCTTCGAAGTGGGCCCGCACACGCCGCTCACCTTCACCGCCGCGGGCGTGCCGCATGAAGTGGTGGTGTGGGGCGACAGCGTGCCGGACACGGAGCGGCTGTGCGCGGACATGCAGCGCATCTGCGAAGCCCAGGCGCGCATGTACGAAGGCCTGCCGCTCCAGCGCTACCTGTTCCTCGTCTACCTCACCGACAAGGGCCGGGGCGGGCTGGAGCACCAGGCCTCCACCGCGCTGCTCTTCCCGCGCACGGGCCTGTCCACGCACCGGGGCTGGGAGGACTTCCTCACGCTGGTGGCGCACGAGTACTTCCACCTGTGGAACATCAAGCGGGTGAAGCCGCGCGCGCTGGTGCCGTTCGACTACTCGCAGGAGAACTACACCTCGCTGCTGTGGGCCTTCGAGGGCGGCACCGCCTACTACGACAACCTCTTCGTGCGCCGCGCGGGCCTGATGTCCCCCCCGCGCTACCTGGCCCGGCTGGGAGAGACGTTCAGCCTGCTGCACTCCACCCCGGGCCGCCGCGTGCAGACGCTCACCGAAGCGTCGCTCGTCAGCTGGGTGAAGCACTACCGCCCGGACGAGCACTCCACCAACAGCGCCGTCTCCTACTACCTGAAGGGCGAAGTCGTGTGCGCCCTGCTGGACCTGGAGGTGCGCCGCGCCACCGGCGACGCGAAGTGCCTGGATGACGTCATGCGGTTGCTGTGGCAACGCCATGGCGACGGCTCCGGCGTCCCGGAGGACGGCGTGGAGAAGGCCGCGAGCGAAGTGGCGGGCGTGGACCTGACGCCCTTCTTCGACCACGCGGTGCGCACCACGGAGGACCTGGACTACGGCGTCTTCGCGCACGTGGGCTTGGAGGTGTCCTTCCGCGTGCGCGAGGCCCCCAACGACAAGGGAGGCACGCCGCCGCGCCTCAAGGGCGAGCCCAAGCCCAAGGGCTGGCTGGGCGTCACCTTGCGCGGCTCCTCGACGCTGTCCACCGTGCCGGAGGGCACGCCCGCGCTGGAGGCCGGCCTGTACCCGGAGGACGACGTGGTGGCGCTAGACGGCTGGCGCGTGGACGGCGCGGGGCTCATCGCCCGCTGCGAGGACAAGCGCCCCGGCGACACCGTGCGCGTGACGCTGTTCCGCCGCGACCGGCTGCTGGAGGTGCCGGTGGTGCTGGGGCAGAAGCCCGCGGACGCCGTGTGGCTGCAGCGCGTGGAGCGCCCCACCGACGCGCAGAAGGCCGCGTTCCAGGCGTGGCTGGGCGCCCCCTGGGATGAGACTCCCGGCCCGGCGTAGGCTCGCCGGCCGCATGGCCCCCTCCGCCCTCCCCGCCCCTTCCGCCTGCGCAGGACATCCGGACACCGCCGCCGGCTGGCGGTGTGAGCACTGCGAGGCCCTGCTGTGTCCCGCGTGCGTGGCGGTCCGGCGCATGGGCACGGTGGAGTACTTCACGTGCGTCAGGTGCCAGGGAACGGCCAACGTGCTCCTGCGCCACCGCGCGCATCGCGCCCTGGGGGCACGGCTGCCTCAGGCCCTGCGCTTCCCGTTCACCGGCCCGGGACTCCAGTCGCTCGTGGCCCTCAGCTTGGTGCTGGCCGTGCTGCGCTCGTTCGCGGTGAGCGCCATGCTCCTCGCCATATTGCCCCTCACGCTCGCGCTGGGCGTCTTCTGGGCGGCCTTCTTCGCGCTCGTGCGCGGCGCGGCCCGGGGAGACCCGGAGCCGGAGGGCCCCGGCTTCACCGACCTCGTCCGGGACAACCTCCTGCCCGGGCTGACCGGCCTGTGCGTCACCGGGGGCGTCTTCCTGCCCGCGCTCGCGCGTGCATGGACACTGCTGGGCCCCGCGTCCCCGGCCGAGGTCCTGGCGCGGGTCACGCACCCCGTGGAGACGCTGGCGGCGCCCGTCTTCTGGGCGGATCCCCTCTTCTGGGGGCTGACGGTCCTGGGTCTCCTGTGGCTGCCGTGGGCGCTGCTGGTGGCCGCGATGTCGCGCTCGGTGCCCGCCGCGCTCAACCCCTTGCGCGCGCTCGCGTGCCTCCACGCGGTGGGGCGCGACGCCCGGCTCGTGGCGGGGGTGTTCCTGCTGCTGGCACTCGTGCACGCGGGACTGCACTGGGGCGCCGAGGCCGTGCTCGAGCTGCCCATCCTCTTCGTGCCCCGCATCCTCGCGGAGGTGCTCACGTGCCTGGCGCCCTTCGCCGCGGCGAACCTGCTGGGGCTTGTCCTCTACGTGCACGGCGATGCGCTGGGCTACCTGCCCACGCGTGAGTTCCTGGAGCCCGCGCTGGGCGGCACCGCTCCCCTTCAGGCGCCGCCCTTGATGCGCGAGTCCATGCAGGAAGACGCCTCCGCGCCCGCCCCCGAAGCACTCCAGGCCGCACAGGAGGCGGAGCTCGCCGCGGCGGTGGAGGCGCGCGACGTGGCGAAGGCGCTGGCGCTGTATGGCGCGCTCCACGTTCTGCCCCGCCTGAAGGTTTCGCCGTCACACCATCTGTTCATCGGACAGGCCGCGGCAGTGGAAGGAGATTTCCCACTGTCGGTCAAAGCGTTGGAAGCCGCGGCGGACTCGGCGCCAGAGGAACCCACCGCGCCCCGCGCCCTGGTGCTCCTGGCGCGCGTGCAAGGGGAGAAGATGGGAAACACGGTGCGCGCGGAGGAAATCTACCGGTACATCCTGCATCGATATCCGGACACGGAGGCCGCACGTTTTGCCCACGCGCGGCTGCCGCCCGCCGCCTGACAAACGCATTGCAGCACCCGTCCTCCGGTACCAGATTCACTGCATGGGACGGGTTGGGGGCGTGGGGATGGGAAAGCAGTTGAGGACGTATGGCTGGTTGGGGCTCCTCGCGAGCGTGCTGATGACGGGCTGTGATGATGCCCCCAGCGCGAACCGGCACGAGGACACCTGCGCGGAGCCGCTGTCGCTGCGCGTGGAGGTGATGTCGTCGGACGGCGCGTACATCCAGGGCGCGTCCGTGACGGCCACCAACATGGAGAGCAACGTCAGCATCACCGGCGTGACGGATGACCGGGGCGTCACCACGGCCATCAACGAAACGCTCGCGCCCAGCCCCATCCGCGTGGTGGCGACGGCGGGCTCGCACGTGACGGCCGCGGAGCGCGTGGAGTGGACGTGCGACGCGTGTCACTGCACGCCTGTTCCCGCCACGGTGACGCTCCAGCTCCAGGATTGAGCCGGAAGACCTGTCAGTGAGGGCCGGGGCGCGCGGAAAATCCGCCGCTCCAGACCGTCCGGCGGTTGTGCACACCTGCCCGCGCGCGATACCACTTACGCCATGCGTCAAACCCGCATGCGCGCCTCCGCGTCGGTCCGGCTCTCCCCCAGCCTTGCCGCCCGCCTGTCTGGCCTGACGGCGTGCGTGCAGGCGTGTTGTCGCGGCACTGGTGTTCCCCCACTCCAGTAGGCCGTGCAACCGCGCTACCCGCCGGGTAGGCAATCCCGAAGGTCCCCCATGTCCGCAGAGAGTGTGCAGGCGCTGCTCGAATGCTCGGTCACCGAGCTGACCGGGCGGTTCGTCACCCAGGCGCAGCCCGTCCCCCAGGGTCTGCTGGAAGCCCTGGAAGCAGACCCCCGCCAGGGCGCGCAGGTGCTGGCGCGAAGGCTGCGCTCCCGTCAGGAGAAGAACCGGGCGGAGGGGCAGCGGCTGCGGCACCTGCTGAAGTTCGAGACGGAGCTGTGGGAGCAGGGCCTCTTGAAGGTGGCCGGCGTGGACGAGGCGGGCATGGCGCCGCTCGCGGGCCCCGTCGTCGCCGCCGCCGCCATCCTGCCCAGGGGCTACAAGCTCAAGGGGCTGGATGACTCGAAGAAGATTCTGGACCCGGACAAGCGCGAGGCGCTGGCGGAAGCCCTCAAGCGCGACGTGGTGGCGTGGGCGGTGGGCCGGGCGGAGGTGGAGGAGATTGATCAAATCAACATCTACCACGCGGGCCTGCTGGCCATGCGGCGCGCGGTGGAGGGGTTGGGGCTGACGCCGGACTACGTGCTGGTGGACGCGCGCACGATTCCCCAGTGCCCTTCTCCGCAGCGGGGGATCATCAAGGGGGATTCGCTGTCCTTGAGCATCGCGGCGGCGTCCGTGCTGGCGAAGACGACGCGCGACCGGCTGATGGCGGAGCTGGACGCGCAATATCCCGGCTACGGGCTGGCGGCGCACAAGGGCTACCCCACCGCGCAGCACGTGCAGGCCATCCAGGCAAAGGGCGTGCTGCCCATCCACCGCCGGAGCTTCGGTCCGGTGCGCGAGGCGCTCGGACTGGCGCAGCCCTCCGGGCCCGTCCCGATGCAATCCGAGCTGTTCGCCGCTACTCCTGCCCCGATGGCGAAGCGATGAGCGCGGACAAGGACATCGACGGGTGGCTGGCGGAGCGGGGCGTCACGCTGATGGACGCGCGGGCGCGGGCGCGGGGCGTGTTGGAGGAGGTGGGGCTCACGCGGCCAGGCAAGGCGCGGATGAGCGAGCCCAAGCTCCTGCGAGCGGCCGAGGTCCTGGCCGAGCGCTTCTTCCAGGTGTGCGCGGATCCCGGCTGCCTCCAGGTGGCGACGGCGAGCGGCCGGGAGCCACTGCGGGTGGAGCCCCGGAGCCACTGCGCGCGGTGCGGCGGTTCCGCCAACCGGCGCGCGGAGGTGGCGTTCCTGGAGATGTGCCACCAGCGCGGCGTGCAGCGCGTGGTGGTGGTGGGCGGCTCACCCGCGGTGCGCGAGGAGCTGGAGTCGAAGCTGAGCGGCCCCATCTCCCTGCGCATGGTGGATGGCACGGAGCGCCGCACGGCGGACCGCGCGAAGAGCGACCTGGAGTGGGCGGACCTGGTGCTGGTGTGGGGCGCCACGGAGCTGCACCACAAGGTGTCTGGCCATTACACGCACCTGGCCTCCGCGCATCACCGCAAGGTGGTGCACGTGGTGCGCCGGGGCGTGGCCGCGCTGTTGGATGAGGCAATGATCCACCTGCAGCGCGCACGCTAGGAAGCAAGGCACACCTCGGCAGGAGGCTCAGGTTCCTGGCGCCTCCCCGGGCTGATTCGCATGTTGGCCCCAGGAGGCCGCATGCGAAAGAAAACACAGACATCCCAGGCACGGCGAGGCAAGGCAAAGGGCGGGACAAGGGCTCTCAAGGCCCGGTCCGACAGCCCTCTGCGGCGCAAGGCACTCCAGCGGGAGGCCACCGCCGGGTACAGCCGGGCGGAGGTGGCGACGCTTCCGTTGAAGGGCTACACGTTGCCCGCGGTGGACCTGAAGCGCGGCTCCAGCGGTACAGGGGTCAGACAGCTCCAGACCGCCCTGGTGAAGCTGGGCCACATGACGCAGGCCCAGATGAACACGGGCCCTGGCACCTTCGGCGCCCAGACGGAAGCGTCGCTCAAGAAGTTCCAGAAGGCGCATGGCGTGGATGCCATTGGTGTCTACGGGCCCAAGACGCGCGCGGCGTTCAAGGCCTTGGGCGCGACCCTCGGCGGCACGGGGACGCCGCCGGCGCCAGCAGGGCTTCGCAAGAAAGTGGTCGCGGAGGGACAGTGGGGGGTCACCAACAAGGCCCAGATCCACTATGCGCAGATACGTCCCATCGACGGCATCCGGCTGCGCCACAAGCTGCCGCTCAACATCGACTGCTCGGGCTTCGTGACGCTCTGCTACAAATGGGCGGGCGCCGCCGACCCCAATGGCAACCGTTACAACGGCTCTGGCTACACGGGCACGCTGGAAGCCCACATGCGCCACATCCCGTTGTCTCAGGTCCAGCCGGGGGACCTCTGTCTCTGGAAGGGCCACCATGTGTCGCTGGTCATCCAGGGCGGCGCGGATCCGCTGCTCATCTCCCACGGTACGGAGTCGGGCCCCTACGCGATCCGGCTCTCGGCCCAGAAGAAGTCGTTCCCGGGGGCCACCCTCCTCTGGCTCACCTCCCTGGGGGCGAAGGCAGGCCTGAAGTCCACTCGGATGGCGCTCAGCCCCGAGGACAAGCAGCGGGGCGATCCTCCCGCGGAAGATGGGCTTTCCGAAGAGGATACGGTCACGCTGGAGGGGCTCGAGGGTGAAGAGGAAGGCGCGCTCCTGACGATGGCGCGGGCGGCCAGCCAACCCTTGAAGGGCTACAAGCTGCCCGCGGTGGACCTGAAGCGCGGCTCCAGCGGCACGGGGGTCAGGCAACTCCAGACGGCCCTGGTGAAGCTGGGCCACATGACGCAGGCCCAGATGGACACCGGCCCTGGCACCTTCGGCGCCCAGACGGAAGCCTCGCTCAAGAAGTTCCAGAAGGCGCACGGCGTGGATGCCATGGGCGTCTACGGGCCCAAGACGCGCGCGGCGTTCAAGGCGCTGGGCGCGACCATCAGTTCCTGAAGAGCACCTGGGCCGCGTACTGCAAGGAGGGCGCGTACGGGAGTACGGATCCCTACGTCCAGGCGATGGGCGGCTTCCGCTACATCAAGTCCCGCTACAAGACCCCCACGGGCGCCTGGGCCTTCTGGCGGAAGAACCACTGGTACTGATTGACAGGAACCTGTCACCTTGACAGGTTCCTGTCCATGCCGACCCTGACCCGGAGAGCAGAGTCCTTCAGCGCCCTGGTGCTGGAGGTGTTCCAGTTGAATGGGCTGCTGCTCCAGGCTGGAGACCGGCTGAGCGCTCCGGCGGGACTGACGAGCGCCCGCTGGCAGGTGCTGGGCGTTATTGATCACGGCCCCGCCACGGTGGCGGCGGTGGCGCGCACGATGGGGCTCGCGCGGCAGAGCGTGCAGCAGACGGCGGATGCGCTCGCGAGCGACGGGTTCGTGGAGTACGTCGAGAACCCGAATCACCAGCGTGCGAAGTGCGTCTCGCTCACCGCCGCCGGGCGCCGCGCCCTGCGCAAGGTCGAGCAGGCGCATGCCGCATGGGCGGACCGGCTGGGCGCGAGCCTTGCCCCGGCGCGCCTGGCCGCGGCGGTCGACGGTGTCCGCGAAGCGCGCCTGCGTCTTGAAAAGGACCTGGCCGAGGAGGGGCGCGATGAAGCATGACGCTTCCATTCCCCTGCTCCCCTGCGTGGAGCTCGCGCCGACGCTGGAGTTCTACGCCCTGCTGGGGTTCGAGGTGACGTACCAGCAGCGGTCTCCGAACCCCTACGCGGCGACGCGGCGGGGTGGCGCCCAGCTCCACTTCTTCGGCCTGAAGGGGCTGGATCCGCTGAAGGCCTTCAGCAGCTGCCTGATCATCGTGGACGAGGTGGAGGAGCTGCACGCGCGCTTCCTGGCCGCGCTGCGGACGGCGTATGGCCGGACTCCTGTCCGGGGCCTCCCGCGGATGACGCGCATGAAGAAGGGGCAGACGCGCTTCACGCTCGTCGACCCCTCCGGCAACTCCCTGATGTTCATCCGGAGGGACGAGCCGGGCGGCTACGGCGACGACGCGGACGCCGCGACCACCGTCCTCGGCAAGGCCCTCAAGGCCGCCCGGCGCCTGCGCGACTTCAAGGGCGATGACGCCGCGGCCGCGAAGGTCCTGGACGTCGCGCTGAAGAAGGACGGCGCCGGGACGACGCTGGAGCGGGCACGGGCACTCGTGGCCCGGGCGGAGCTGGCCATGGCCCTGGGGGACACGCCTGGCGCCCTGGAGCGGGTGCGGGACGTCAGCGCCCTTCCCCTCCCGGAGGCGGAGCGCGAGGTGCTCCGCTTGGAGCTGGAGGCCATCTCCGGCGGAGTGTTGACCGCGCGATGGAAGACGGAGCTGAATCCCGCGGATTGAATCTTCCGCCATCCGTCACGTAGATGGGGGCCGTGCGGCATCAGGCCCGCACCTCTCCTCAGGGGTCACAACGGATGAACAGCAAGTTCGGGACGGCAGTGTTCATGATGGTGGCGTGTGCCTTCGGCCCGATGACGGCCGTCGCGCAGGAGGACTCGGAGGGCTCGGCCAGCATCGATGTCACCGGCTCTGGCGAGACCGCGACCCACGAATGTACGCCGGAGAGCACGGTGGAGATCACCGGCGCGTCCAACACCGTGACGCTGACCGGCGAGTGCAAGAGCGTCACCGTGAACGGCACCGGCAACAAGGTGAAGGTGGAGGCCACCCGTGCCATCGACGTGACGGGGAGCTCCAACTCCGTCACCTACAAGCGCGGCCACGGCAAGTCGAAGCCGAAGATCAGCCGCACCGGCATGGACAACAAGATCACCCAGGAGAAGTAGCCGCCGGACCGCGCGCCCGCTTCGTCATGGAAGCGGGCGCGTGGGGTCAGCCAGACCAGGACGCCGTCCGAAACAATCCCATTCAACTCGCCGGCCCGAGCCGCGAACGCTTTCATCCCCCATCCACGACGAAGTGGGATGTTCACATCGAACGAAAGCTCACGGCCGCATGAAACATCTATTTCATGCATTCCCGAGGGCGCCGTCTCGATGTATTTAGCGGCGGGAATCTCAGACATGCCGACCCAGGGCAGGCGGCCGTTCTGACTGGGCACGGGCACCGGAATCCCCCCACATCCAGGAGGCCATCGAGTCCAGAACGTGGTGGGTCATCTCCGGAAACTTCGTCGAGACGCCCAACCTGGCACCGGCGAGCACTCCTCCGGCGTTGGTAGGCCCCGGCAACGTGCTCTCCCTGGACGGCGCACCGGACATGCGCAACGGTGAGCCCGTCAACGATCGGCTGAACAAGGGCGACACCCTGAAACAACGCCCGGGCCGCGCTCAGCGAGACGCGGAAGGCGGCGCGGGCTCCTCGTCCCCCGCGGCGACGCGGGACAGGTCTGGCCCCGCCAGTCCGGCACCTGCTCCTGGCGGGTCCCATGTTTCATGGCTCAAGCCGATAACCGGGACAGCCGGGTAGTTCCCTCGGCCCCCAAACACCGGCGGCGAGTCCGGGACTGGCGCGCGCGGATCACACCTCCGCGGCCCTGGACAAGGTGTTTCAATCTTCCTATACAGATACAATCCACTCAAACAGGCACCCCGGTCGAGTTGGCGGCGGCGTCCCCACCGGTCGTCGTTGAAAGGCACTTCCATGTCTCATCTGCGATGGCTTTCCCTGTGTCTGGGAGTCCTCCTGCTATCCGGTACCGCGTCCGGCATGCCCCTGGCGGATGGGAAGTTCTTCATCCACGGATATGGGCACCTGAGCACCGGCAGGACCTGGGAGAACGTCTACCTGGGCGGCAACGACGAGCTGGGGCTGCATGACGTGGGGAGCACGCTGCTGTTCCGCGCCCTCCCCACGGAGCGCCTCGTCGTCAACACGCAGTTCTCCTTCGAGAAGGCGCCCGGCCAGGAGCTGGAGCTGGAGGTGGACTATGCCTTCGCGGAGTACGCCTTCTCCGACAAGTTCCGCCTTCGTGTGGGCCGCAACCAGCTCCCCCTGGCGCTCTACTCGGAGATCTACGACGTGGGCACGCTGCGGCCCTTCAACGCCCTGCCGCAGGGGACGTACGGCCCCACGTCGATTGGCGTGGAGAACTACAACGGCCTGGGGCTCACCGGCCGCATCAACCTGCCGGGCGAGTGGATGGTGGAGTACGACGCCTACGGGGGCTTCCTGGACCTGAAGGAGCCCCTCTCCCAGGACTGTGACGACACGGAGGGCGGGCTGTGTGTCATTGAATCGCAGATGGCCGGCGGGCGGCTGGCGCTGTGGGCGCCGCTGGAAGGGCTGCGCTTCACCACGTCCGGGTTCGTGTCCCGGACGCCGACGGAGACGGCGGCAGGCGGGCACGACGTGCTGGGCGTGGTGGGCGTGGGCGCCGAGTACCTGGGCGAGTCGCTGTGGCTGCGGGCCGAGTTCTTCAACCTGTTCTCCGAGCAGGCCAAGGCGCGCACGGGCTACGTGGAGGCGGCGTACTTCGTCACCCCGCACTGGCAGGTGGCCGGACGCGTGGAGGGCTCGCGCACCTGGGTGCCCGACGCGCTGATCACCTACCTGCGCCACCGCGAGGTGGCCGTGGGGCTGAACTACTGGTTCAACCCCCACCTCGTGTTCAAGGTGTCGTTCCACAACGTCATCGGCAACCGCTTCGCCATGCCCGAGGCCACCGACGACCTGGCGGCCCTCCTCCACCCGGAGCCCCACACGCGGCTCCTGTCCCTGGGCACGCAGTTCAGCTTCTAGGCCCGCCCCCCTTCCGGAGACGCCATGCGAACGCTCTTTCTGCTCCTGATGTGTGGGTTCCTCGGGCTCTTCGCCGGACCGGCGCAGGGTTCACCGGCGACGACCTACAAGGTCGTGGTCCACCCCGCCAACCCGTTGACGGAGGTGAGCCGTGCGCGGCTGTCGCAGCTCTTCTTCAAGAAGAGCACCCAGTGGGATTCGGGCGCCACGGCGATGCCCGTGGACCTGAACGACAGCTCGCCGGTGCGCGCCGCCTTCTGCGACGAGGTGCTCAAGCGATCGCTGCCCGCTGTGCGTGCCTTCTGGCAGCAGCGCATCTTCTCCGGCCGCGACGTGCCGCCCCCCGAGCTGCCGTCGGAGAACGAGGTCCTCGCCTTCGTGCGCGCGAACCCCGGCGCCGTGGGCTACGTGCCCGTGAACACCCCCACCCCCGGGGTCAAGGTCCTCACCATCCTGGACTGAAGAGAGCGAGCCCGGCGCCATGCGATTCAAGCACAAGGTCCTGCTGCTCCCCGTCCTCGCGGCCCTCTTCCTGGTGGCCATCATCGGCCTCTCGGAGCTGCTCGGGCGCAGCACCCGGGAGCACCTGGAGCGCATCGAGAAGGGCTATGTCCCCGCGGTGCTCCTCAGCCGGGACCTGGACGTGCTCCTGCAACAGCTGCAACGGGGCCTCCAGGACGCGGTGGCGGCGGAGGACCTGGAGCAGCTGGCCGAGTCGGACGTCATCGCGAAGCGCTTCCTCCAGCGGCTCGCCGAGGGGCGCACCAACCCCGCCATCGCCCCGGGGCGCCTGGACACGCTGGAGGCGCAGCTGCGCGGCTACGTGGCCTTCGCCCGCGACACGAGCGAGCGGATGATCAACAAGGATGCCCAGGCCGCCGCCCGGCTCCCGGAGATGGCCGCGCGCTACAACCGGGTGCGGGACGCGTTGACGCGCGCCACCGAGGAGGATCAGCGGGAGATGGGTGCCTCCTTCGCCCTCACGCTGGAGGAGCACGACAGCTCCCAGCGGCGCCTGGTGCTCCTGGGACTCATCCTGCTGGGGGTGCTCGCGTCGCTGTCGGTGTGGCTGGTGGCGCAGGTGGCGCAGCCGCTCCTGCGCCTCACGCAGGTCGCCTCGCGCATCGCCACCGAGGGCGACCTCACCCAGGTCATCCACATCCGGTCCGAGGATGAGATTGGCCTCCTGGCCCAGAGCATCAACCACCTGGTGCAGCGCCTGCGCACGATTCCCGTCACCCTCCAGGAGACGCTGACGGAGCTGGCGGGCAGCGTCGAGGGGCTGACGCACATCAGCCGCGAGCAGTCCCAGCAGCTGGCGCGCCAGTCGTCGAGCATCGAGGAGGCGAGCGTGGCCATGCGGGACATCCAGGAGCGCTCCCTGGAGGCCTCTCGGCAGGCCAATACGGTGCTGCAGGTCGCGCAGCGCGCGGAAGCGACCAGCCTGACGGGCCAGGCGCGCCTGAAGCAGAGCGGCGAGGCGCTGGAGCACCTGCGCACCCAGGTGGGCGAGCTGATGCCAGCCATCGCGCGGCTCACGGAGGGCTCGCGCAAGGCGTCCGCCATCCTGAAGACGGTGAAGGACCTGTCGGACCAATCCAACGTGCTGGCCATCAACGCGGCCATCGAAGCGGCGCGCTCGGGCGAGCATGGGCGCAGCTTCGCGGTGGTGGCCCGGGAGATGCGGTCACTGTCGCAGCAGTCCCTGCGCGGCGCGCAGAGCATCAGCGGCCTGCTGTCGGAGATGACCACGTCGGTGAGCGCCGTCACCGCGTCCGTGGAGAGCAGCCACCAGAAGATGGCGGAGGGCATCAGCGAGGCGCTCTCCTCCGGGCAGAGCCTCCAGCAGCTGACGGAGGCCGTGCGGGACAGCAGCAGCGCGGCGCAGGACATCGTGCACTCCTTCACCCAGCAGAACGCGGGCATCGTGCAGATGACGGTGGTGGTGACGGACTTCTCGCGGATGATGATGGACAGCGTGCAAGCCAACGAGGACGTGGAGTCCGCCATCCAGCGGCTGGAGGTCGCCTTCCAGGGCATCCAGGGCGTCGTGAGCGGCTTCCGCGTCTAGACGCGCGAAGCGCTGTCCCGCAGGCCCACCCACTGAGAGACGACACGGTTGAACCTTCAGTCGCCAGTGACGCAGAAGCTCGGCGCGGCGGTGTCTCACGCAGGAGAAGTAGCCGGCCGGACCGCGCGCCCGCTTCGTCACGGAAGCGGGCCCGGCATCCGGCCCGACCCCTCAAGGGGCCACGTACTCCCGGGGGCGATAGTTGAGCCGGACCGCCTCCACCTGCCCGTAGAGCAGCGGGTCCTGGTACATGCAGGAGCGGCCCGGCAGATCGTCGCACAGGACTGGCATCATCCTTCGCATGACCAGGGGAATCAGGGCATCCGACATCTCGATGCCATTGAAGTGCGCGTACCGGGCATTGACGAACCGGGAGAGCGCCAGCGGCGCGACCCAGGACGTCGTGGCCCGGGTGATGGGCTGGATGTCCACCCCGAAGCCATCCACCTGCAGCAAGGGCGTCTTGTTGTAGTCGAAGGGACGGTAGGTCAGGACGCCGGTGTTCACGTAGATGTCGACGTTGGCCCGCTCTGGCCAGCCTGAGATCAGCGAATAGGGCCCGCGGCCGTCGGGTCCCAGCCCGGATTCGAGCAGCGTGAAGTACCCCACCAGCAACCGGTTGGGGAAGTCAGCCGACGGGAAGTCGAAGGGGTTGTCCTGCGGGCTTGGCGCGCTGATCGCGGCCTGGGACGCGAAGACGCCGGGAGTGTGGAAGAGCGCGTCGTAGATGGGGCGGTAGGCATTGAGCTTGCCGCGCAACACGTTGTCGTCCGGACGCGGCCCGGCACAGTACGACGTCCACTCCTGACGCACCGCCTCGAGCGTCATGCCCGCGCTCAGGTTGACGAAGCGCACCCCCTGCGCCGCCATCAGCCCGCGAAGCTGCGATGCGACGGTCGAAGCCCTCGCCCGCAGGCGGTCCTGGGAGGCCTGCGACCCGGAGGCATCACAGAAGTCCTCCAGCGCGAAGCCGTGGAAGCTCAGGGTGTCGAGCAGGACCAGGGGCTGGTGGGGATTGGCTTCCACCAGCAACGACAAGACATAGCTCCCATGGCCGGAGTTGCCGGCGACATCGTAGAAGCCGTAGGTCGACGCAAGCGGCTCCCTCAGCGCGCGCAGCTGCTCCGCGGGATGGAAGTCGGGGGTCGCGAACGTGCTGAGCCCCTGGAAGAGCGTGACAGGTGCCCGCCAGGAAAAAGGCACGGCCCCGACCTGGCCCTGGCCGTTCACCCGGAAGTAGCCCTTGATCCGGTTCTTGTAGCGGATGGCTCGCGGCGGCAACGTCGGGAAGTCATCGATGACGAGGATGGCTTCGCCCGTGTTCTGGCTCATCGCGAACTGGCTGGGGTTGTAGGCGAAGTCCCCCCAGTTACAGACGGAGACGTCGGGCTGCTCCCGGAAGCACCGGTCCGCCAGGACGGCCTGCCGGACCGCCTCGATCTGGTCGGCCAGGACGGGATCCATCTGCTGGCTGAGCGGTGGATCCTCGGGGGAGACCACCGGAGAAGCAGGGTCCCCGCCGCAAGCGCAGAGCGAACCCAGGAGCACGGCCTGCAACGACCATCGGAGCGGATGCATGAAACCTCAGGGACGCATGAGGGTGGCGGTCATTTCGGAGGCGCGCTCCCGGCCGAACTCAGCCTTCAAGCGCATGAAGACGACCTCATCGTAGATACGTCTGACATCTTCTGGCAGGGCGCTGGAGAGCCCCACGGCCCGCAGGGCTTGGGGATTTCCGGACGAGAAGGCCTCGAGCCCCTTCACGTCGATGTAGGCGTGCACGAGGTCGTTGAGGTCGGTGGAGCGGCCTTCCGACAGCTTCCCGTCCCGCGCATGGGAGCGGGCGAGGTCCTGGGCTACCGCGTCCGCGGAGCGCGTCAGGTACCGGTCATTCCCCTTGCGCGCGGCCGCGGTCACCACGTTGACCGCCAGGTAGCGGGACTCCGCCTGGAACTCGCCGAAGGCTTCCTGGGCGAAGGCGGGCTCCGCCAGGGTCTTTTCGGCGATCTCCGCGCCATGAGGCGAGGCGAGGATGCGCTCGATCAGCTTCTTGCGGGTCACGCCCTGATTGTACAGCCCCTGCACCGCGATCATGTCCTGATAGGCATTGAGCACGGCCAGGACCTCCTCGCGGGGAAAGCCTCCCACCTCCTGGGGAACCTCCGGCTCCGGCATCTTCTTCTTGCGCTCCAGGGCCAGCGCGGAGGCCCGCGCCTCCATGGTCTCCAGGGTGGCGGGCGCGATGACCCGGGGCGTCGCAACGGCAGGCGCCGGGGATGTCTGGGGTTCGCCGGCCGGCCACAGCCCCAGGAGCAGGCTCGCGCCACAGGCCACCGCGGCCATCACGACCAGTCCTGAACGCCAACGGGTACCACGAAGCATGGGGGCTCCCGGGAAGATCCGCTTCCGGTGTGGGGGCGCGTGGACCGCACCCCCACACCGGAAGCGGGAAGAGGCAACGACTAGCGACGCACCGCGATGGAGCCCAGCTCGCGCGCGAGCTGGTTCTGCCACGCCAGGTCACCCACGAGGACGCCCTCGGCGGCGACGAAGTGGCCGGCCTTGTCGTCGGCGTTCACCTCGAAGTTGTACACGTCGAGCGCGGTGGGCTCGCGGGAGAGGCTCGTCACGCGGACGGTGGCGCCATCCAGGCCCACGAACTCCGCACCGGCGCCGAGCGTCTTGGCCTCCACCACGCGGCCGTCAGCCAGGAGCATGCCGTGGTTCTGGGTCACCTTCAGCGTGCGGCCGTTGTCCAGCGTGAAGACGAAGAGGTCGGGCCGCTCGGCTCCGGCGGTCTTGGCCTTGATCGACTGGCTGATGAAGCCCGGCGCGCTCAGCGTGGTGTTCTCATCCAGCGCCACCAGCTTCGTGCTCTGGCTGATCGTCTTCGCCGCGACCCACTCGGCGAAGCCATCCCGGCCCTCGACGAGGATCTGGGTATTCGCCTCGAAGCAGCCGCACTTGCAGACCGCGGCGATCTTGTTGTAGCGGTCCACCGCCGGGTAGTAGCCGTTGGCGGTGCCCCAGTTGTAGGCCGCCGCGGTGATGAGCTGGTTGGTCAGCGCGTACTGCAGCTCCGTCAGGCACTCCGACTGCGAGATGCCGCCCGCACAGCGGGTCTGGTTGTTGGCCGCGTAGTACTGGTACGTCGACAGGTTCATCCCCGGACCGGTGTCACCGGAGGGAGGCGGCGGATCGCCAGGGTCGCCCGGGTCGTCCGGGCACTGCGCGACGCCCGTCACCGGCGACAGGGGGCAGTAGATGATGTCCTGCGACTGACTGCCGACCGGATCCTTGTCCTGGGTCGCGGCGGGCTCGCCACAACCCGCGCCCAGCAGCGCGACTCCCAGACACATCGACACGAAAAGACCACTTCGGTTCATGAAGTGCTCCATCAACAGCCAACAGCGTGGGGTGTTTTGCAGACGTGAAGGCCTGGAGCAGTCGCCTCCCCCGGACGTGAGGGAGGTCGCGGACGGCGAGGGTGCGCCAGTGCCTTCGCATGAGGCCGTTGCAGCCTCATTCCCAATTCATTGCACATCTCAAATAAAACCACAACACCATGTCAAGACATACGTGTTTCCCACGCTAAGTACATCCCCCAGGCATTGAATGCCCTCCCAGACATCCATGCCTTGACGTGAAAAGCCATGGAGCCCGCAATTCGCCGGAGCGTGAAAAATCCGTCTGGGATGTCGCAGTGGGGCGGAGAGAGAGAGACGATGGAGCAGCCTCCGCGGCAGGCGCTCGACACCGTCTTCAACGATGACATCCTGTCGCTCTTCCGGAGAGCCATGACGGCTCGATCCGGCGCTGGCGCGACCTCGCGAGGCTACCGCCCCGGCGGCTTCACCGGGGCGGTGTGACCTGGTTTCAGTAGGGCAGGGCCTCCCCCCGAGCCCGGATGGACGCCACGAGGTCCTGGCGCGCGAAGCCATACAGCCCCGCGTCCAGCACGCCCGCGCCGGTGTCCAGCAACCACAGCTCCAGCCCCCCCGTGCCTCCCGCGGAGGCCGCGCCCGCCACGGAGGCGGCGCCCAGGCTCACGGGGACCACGGCGGCGACGGCTGTCAGGCCCATCGCCTTGAGGAAGTGACGGCGGTTCGAGTCTCCCGACATGACACGCTCCTTCGCTTGGAAATACCCGCCCTCTTCAGGGCTTCAAGGTTGTGGAAAGCCTCACGACACCACGAGGCTGAAGCCGTTGTAGTAGCCGCAGAAGATGGTGTAGCCGCCGCGGTTGCACGTCTCCGGGTTGGTGATGAGCAGCCCCGAGTTGTCGTAGTTGCGCGCCGCCGTCTGGCCCGGCTTGTGGCACCAGTGGTTGTTCGTGCACAGCCGGTACCAGTGGTAGTCATAGCCCGGCCAGATGACCAGGCAGACGTTGTAGTTCGCGTCCGCCCGGCACGCCGTCAGCCACCCGTCCCGCAGCGCCGCCGCGCCCACGTTCCCGCAGTCGATGGCCGTGTACATCGACCCCGCCGCCCGCCCCGGCTGGGCGAAGGTGTTGGTGCGCAGGTTGCTCGCGTAGTTGTAGCAGTTGTTGTACGGCTGGTAGGCCGCGCCATTCCAGAACGTGAAGTCCGTGTCGGTGGTCAATGCATTGGGGTAGCAGATGGTCACGACCCCCTGCACGTCCCGCGAATCGATGATGGTGGCCTCCGCCTGCGCCAGCACCGGTCCCGGGTCCCGCAGGTCCAGCCGCGCGCTCTCCGCCGTGTGCAGCAGGAACCGGGAACTCTCCGCCGCCTCCGGCTGGAACGCGCCGCCCAGCCGCACCGTCGGCGGCAGGCCCAGACGCTTCCAGTCGTCCGCCATGCCGGTGTCCTCGGCGCGCACGATGAAGCCCCGGTAGCCCAGGCCGCCCGTGTTCGCCTCCAGCGGCAACAACTGCGACGGGTCCGCCCGGATGCGCTCGGTCAACTGACGCGCTTCGCGCTCAGACAGGTTCCACCGCGGATTGGGACGCCCCGAGAAGATATCCAGCTCGACAGTCACCATTGTGACACCTCGTATGCGGGGCGTGAGCAGATGCCTCGAACGCCCCGGGAAAGGCGGGGGTGAAGCCGGTTCTGGATACAACCAGACTTCACCCACAGTCAATGGTCTGTCTTACTTTACTGCTTTTTGGCAGTTGACGCGCAAAGCCAACCTCGGACATTGATTGAAGGGCCTAGTGGATTCCACGCATCTCCGCGCTCCGCCGAATTCATATGCGGGCAATCCCTTAGGCGGCGCGGCAATGGCTGGCGTGACGCGGAAGGCGCCGTGTCCTCGCCGAGCAGCAACTGGCGGACGATGGGCACGGGCGTGAAGCCCAGGGGTCAAGCGGCTCAGCATTGACAACGCAAACCACCGCGGCCTCGTTGCCTCTCGCCCGCTTGACTCCAGAGATGGCTATTGATGCATCTGCACCTGAAAACTCATCGACACGTCCATCCGACCCGGCGACATGAACTGACACTCCGCGGCGAGTCAGCGCGTTGGCAACGTGAACGCTGCCATTCGCCTCGACGAACAGATTTCACACTGACAATCGGAATGTCGCGCGGAGTGAGGCCGTCATGAGAGATGTTCCTTGAGCTTTCCTCAGCCACCCATTTTGCTTCAGTCCCTGCCCTGGCGCAGGCGCGTCCTCGCCGCGCGGCTGAGCCTCGTCGACGTGCGGCGGCGCGTCTTTCTCGACGAGTCCTTCTGGACTACCTGGGTGCCCACAAAGTCGCCGGTGTGCGCCAAGCGGTCGAAGCCGTGGGCGCTCGCGTGGTGTACCTGCACACCTACAGTCCTGACTTCAATTCCATCGAGCTGTGGTGGGCAGACCTGAAGCGCCAGCTTCGTCAACTTGCCCCTCGGGCCATTGAGGCCTTGGCACGGACGGCGGGGCGGTTGCGAGCGGCCACTCCCCTCGCGAAATTCGCGGCGTGGTTCCGCCACCGCGCCCATCCCCATACATGCGGGGAAAGCGTTGCCAATGACCCACACCCGTGACTCAAAAACAGACTCCACCAGATGTTTCTAGAGCCACAGTCCGGATCTTGACTCAAGACCAATAAAAATGGATCAATTGTCTTACCATGAACAAACCGACAAGCTTCGTCCTGGTGTCGACTTCATGGCAATGAACAGCCGTCCCCTCTTGAGAAAGGCAATGCCATGAAGCGCATCAACACGCTCCACGTCCAGACGATGAAGACCAGCGCCGCCGACTACGCTTGCTCCGAGTGCCCGGATCGCCCTTGGTGCAAGGGCACGGTGGAGACGCTGCTGGGCCTGCTCGGCCTGTCCTGAGCGTCTCATCCTGAAGACAGGCGTCACCGGTGAGCAGACACGGTGTGCCTGCCCTCGGGCGTCGGCGCCCCTGAGTCTCTCAGGGGTTCCGACCTTCATTTTCCTGTCTGGAGATTTACCTCCCACACCCTTTATCGAGGAACTCGTCTCATGGAACCCGTCCCCGGCCCGCTTCCTGGTGGTGTGCTCATCTTGGAGGCCTCTCCTGGCGTTGCACGTCAGGAAGTCTTGCGCAAACAGGTCGAGCAGTCCTGTGGGGGGACAGCCAGGGCATGGGTTCTCGACTGTCACCGTGATGAGGGCGGCCCCTGGGCAGGCCTGAAGGATCTGATGACGGACGGAGCCGCGGACCTCCGGCGGCTGGCTCCGGCGCTGGTCCAGAAACACGACTATGAGCTGGCGCTGGTGGTGCCGGACTTGCGTCGGGACGTCGTCGTGCGCAATCCCAGCCTCACGGATGTGAGTCCCGAGGCAGAGCGGACGCGCAACTACGCCGCAGACCGGGCCTATCGCATTCCACAGGGACTGGTTGACCTCATGGAGCGCTGGCATGCCCTGGCGGGAGGCGGCTCCTGGCTCATCGTGTGTGACCATTTCGACCACGCTGGGGCACTGACCCGCCTGTTCTTCACCGAGCTGGTGCGCCGCGTGGCGGGACGGTTGGGCCTGCGGTTGATTGTCGCCGTCAGCCCCGGTGCGGGAGCCGCGACCCGGGCCCTATTTGAGTCCGCCGTGACTACGCTCCAGTCGCTTGACCTGCCGCCGGACCCCATCCAGGCCCCCATTCCGCCCGAGGAAATGGCTCGCAAGGCCCGGGAGCTCTCCGAGGGCGTCAGCGACCTCACGGCCGTAGAGAACATCCTGCCGCGCCTCATTCGGTACTGGTCGGCCAGTGATCAGCCGAATCAGGCATTGAACCTGCTGTTGCACGCGCTGACCATCTATTCAAGCCGTGGTTTCTACGACGACGCCTTGAAGTACGCCCACGCCGCGCTGGAACTGCTGGAACGCCACTGTCCGGACAACGTGCCGGACCGGCTCCACATCTACAACCGGCTGTCCAATTGCTACTCCGCGCTCCGCATGCCCCACGAGGGCGTGGCCATCGTGGACAAGGCGCTGGCCTGCACCGACGACCCCGCCTACCTCATCTCGTGGTGCTACGTGAAGGCGATGTATCACGCGCGATACCTGCCGGAACGGGACTACGACCTGGCGGAGTCCTTCCTGGAGCAGGGCCTGGTACATATCGAGCGCGCGGACATGCCTCCGTACCAGCGGCTGTTCCGCAGGGCATTCAACCGCAACGGACTGGCGATGATCCGCCACTTCCAGAAGCGCTACGACGAAGCGATCACGCTGTGCCGCAGCGCCGTGGAGGAGCTCAACGCAAACCTGGCTCCCGGGGAGTATCTGCTGCACCGCTCGGTGCTTCTGTACAACGTGGCCCAGGTCTACGCCGTGCTGGGGAAGCTCGACGAGGCCATTGACATGTACTCCGGCGCCATGCGGATGGATCCCAATTACTCGGAGTATTACAACGAGCGCGGTGGGCTTTATCTCCAGGCGGGCCGGCTGGAGGAGAGCGAGCGGGACCTGCTGACGGCCATTGAGCTGAGCCCGCCATACATGGAGGTCTGGACGAACCTGGGGCAGTGCTACCGTCAGATGGGGCGCAACCAGGATGCGGTCAGCGCGTTCTCCCGTGCATTGGACTGCAACCCTCGCGTGGCGCTCGCGCTGGCGGGACGCGGCCATGCCCATGAGGCCCTGGGGCAGTTCGACGACGCGCTGCGGGACTACACCGCCGCCTTGCAACTCAATCCCTCCCAGCCGCTGGTCCATGCCAGCCGGGCGGTGCTTCGCTACGAAGCGGGGCAACTGGAAGCGTCGGTGGCCGACCTGGACGAGGCCATCCGCTTGTCGCCAAAGATGGCGGACCTCTACCAAAACCGTGCGGTGGCCTTGCAGGACCTGGGGCGGCCCCATGAAGCAGCCCAAGACCTGCGGACCTACCTGGAGATCAACCCTCAGGCGCTAGATCGAACGGAGGTGGAGGCCCGGCTCGCGACGGCGTTGGCCCACGTGGCTCGCGTCCCGGCCGCCGCCTCCTACCGGATGATGTCTTGAGCGCCGCCACGCCCGAATCGAAGGAAGACAGCCGGTCCATGAAGACGACGGCAAAGCCCCCCCTCTCGCGCGTCCCTTATTACCGCCTGCTCGAGCTGGCTCGTCCCGAAGCGCGCGGACTCGCGCTCGGGACATGCTTCCTCTTCGTAGGAAGCGTGGCGGGGCTGTTGTTCCCGCAGGCCCTGCGCCTCATCGTGGATGGGGCACTGTTGGAAGGTCCTTCCTCGGACCTCGACCGCGTCGCGCTGGGGCTCTTGGGGCTTTTCATGGTGCAGGCGGTCGCCACGGCGATGCGCTACGTCCTCTACCTCACGGCGGGTGAGCGCATCGTGAACCGGCTGCGCGAACAGCTCTATCGCAGCCTGTTGCATCAAGACATCGCGTTCTTCGACACGCACAAGACGGGAGAACTCACCAGCCGCCTGTCCTCGGACACGGCGACCATCCAAGGGGTGGTCAGTTCCAACATCTCTGTGCTCCTGCGCAACATCATCGTGCTGATGGGAGGAGTGGGCTTTCTTCTCTACACCTCCCTGAAGCTGGCCTTGGTCATCCTCCTGGTGGTGCCGGCCATGGCCTTCGGGGCGGTCCTCTATGGCCGCGGCGTCCGCAACCTGGCCAGACAGGTGCAAGGGATGCATGGGGCCTCCCACCAGGTGGCCACGGAGAGCCTGTCCGCCATCAGGACCGTGCGCATGTTCGCAGCCGAGGACACGGAAGTCCGGCGCTATTCAGAGGCACTGCAGCGGGCTTTCGCGCTGACCCGGCGCCAGCTCCGGGCCTCGGGCTTCTTCAGTGGAGGAGGAGTATTCGGAGCGTATGCGGCGGTGGCGCTCGTCTTCTGGTACGGCGGCCGATTGGTCCACCAACACCAGCTGACGGTAGGAGCACTGACGTCGTTCCTCGTCTACACACTCCTGGTCGCGATGGCTTTGAGCGCCCTGGGGGACCTTTGGGGCGATCTGATGAAGGCCACGGGGGCTACCGAGCGCGTCTTTGAAATCATCGACCGGAAGCCGGCGTTCCCCACCCGGGGGGGGCTGCGTCCGGAGCGGATGGAAGGGCGCCTGGAGGTGGAGGCTGTGCACTTCCGCTATCCGGCGCGGCCGGACAGCCCGGTGCTGCAAGGGCTTGAACTCGCGGTGAACCCAGGCGAGGCGGTTGCGGTGGTGGGGCCCTCCGGGGGGGGCAAGTCCACGCTGGTGGCACTGTTGACACGGCTCTATGACCCAGACGCCGGGAGGATCCTCCTGGATGGACGGGACCTGCGGGAACTGGACCCCTCCTGGTTGCGGCAGCAAACCGGCATCGTGTCCCAGGAGCCGCTACTCTTCTCCTGCTCCATCGCGGACAACATCCGCTATGGGCGTCCGGACGCGACGGACGCGGAGGTCCAGGCAGCGGCTCGCGCGGCCCACGCGCATGAGTTCATCCAACGCTTTCCCGAGGGCTATCTCACGGAGGTGGGCGAGCGCGGGACACAACTCTCAGGTGGGCAGCGACAGCGGGTTGCCATTGCCCGTGCCATGCTCGTGGACCCGAGCCTCCTCATCCTGGATGAGGCCACCAGCGCCCTGGACGCGGAGAGCGAGCATCTGGTCAAGGACGCGCTTGAGCGGCTGATGAAGGGGCGCACGACGCTCATCATCGCCCACCGCCTGTCCACGGTGAGCGGCGCAGACCGGGTGGTGGTCATCGAGGCGGGCCGCATCGTTCAGAGCGGCGACCATGCGACCCTGATGGGAGAAGAGGGACTCTACCGCCGGCTGGTGGAAAGGCAATTCGTAGCGGCGTGAGCAGGCGCGCTTCATGCTGCAACGGCTGCGCTGGACGGAGGCGGCCGTGCAGTTCCCTGACACGCAAGCAGTACAGGTCGATGCCGGCAATGACTAGCGTGACGCGGAAGGCGCCGTGTCCTCGCCGAGCAGCAGCTGGCGGACGATGGGCACGGGCGGGTAGCCGTGGGAGACCACCGCGTCATGGAAGCGCTGGAGGCTGAAGTCCCTGCCCCACTTCACCTTCGCGTCCTCGCGCAGCTCCATCAGCATCTTCTTGCCCAGCGCGTACACCAGGTACGTCGGGTCGGACGTGCCACGGCGCGCCTCGCGCTCCGCGTTGATGCGCGTCATGTACGCCTCCTTCTCAAAGAGGCTCACGGCCTGGTCGTACGTCATCCCGCGCGTGTGCAATGACAGACCCGCCACGTAGCGCGCCAGCCGCTGGAGGTAGAGCGCCAGCTGGTTCAGCCGCAGCCGGTCCGCCTGGGGCCCCGTGCCGCCGTAGCCCTCGTCCAGCATCATCTGCTCGGTGTACAGGCCCCAGCCTTCGCTGAAGGAGCCTGAGCCCAGCAGCCGGCGCACCTTGGACTGGATGCGGTTGGTCCACAGGAACTGCACGTAGTGGCCCGGGTACGCCTCGTGGATGGAGACGAGCGGCAGCGCGTAGCGGTTGTAGAAGCTCATGTGCTGCTCGGACTGCTCCGCGCTCCACGCCGGGTCCGGCGGCGTCACGTAGTAGTACGCCTCCGTCGCCTTCGTCTCGAACGGACCGGGCGTGCTCATGCTCGCGAAGGACAGCGCGCGGCTGAACACCGGCGTCTCCGCCACCTTCGCACGCACCTCGCTGGGCACGGTGATGATGCGGTGGTCGATGAGGAACTGGCGGATGTCTTCCAGCGTCGCCGTCGTGGTGGGCACCAGCTCCGCCCCGGCCGGGTGGTCCTTCCCCAGCTCGCGGTACACGTCCATGGGCGCCTTGCCCGGAGCAATCCGTCCCGCCACCTCGCGGAACTGCTCCTGCGTGCGCTTCATCTCCGCGCGCCCCCAGGCCAGCAGCGAGTCGATGCTCTCCGTGACGCCCTCTTCGTACTGGAGCTTCTTGCGGTACGTGTCCTCGCCAATGGCGAAGTCCCCGTTCGAGCGGGCCAGCAGGTCGTCCTTCAGGAAGCGGATGTACCCGTCGATGGCCTCCAGGCAGCTCGCCTGCTCCTTCTTGAAGGCCTCCTGGAGCGCGGCGTCCTGCACCGGCGCGAAGGCCTGGGGCAGCGTCTGCGCGTAGAGCGCGCGCGTGCCCTTGGCCTGCTCCAGGGCGATCTCCGTCCACAGCTTCGGAGGGTTCTGGAGGTTCGCCGGCGCCGCCGCGAAGACCTCCGGCACCACCGCCATGCGCTTCACCGCCGAGCGCATCCGCTCCTCCAGCGGCGCGAAGTCGCGGTTGATGAGCTGGTACACGGCGTTGGACGCGAAGCCCAGGTAGGCGTTCGGGTTGCGCTCCCACGAGCGCACCGTCTCCAGGTCCAGGATGCGCGCCCGGAAGTGGTTCTCCAGGATGTCGTAGTCGGCCCGGTCCCCGGGCGGCAGCGCGGCGCGGTCCACCGCCTTGGGCAGTGCCGCGAGCCGCTCCTTCAGGTACGCCAGCTGCGACGCCCGCTCCTCGGGCCGGAAGCCGCGCAGCTCCCCGTCATACGTATGGACGCCCGCGGAGGTGGCGGACATGGGCGAGCGGCGGAAGTGCTCCTCGAAGTGCGCGTCCACGAAGTCGCGCAGCGCCACCTGCGCGGGGACGAGCGCGGGCGCGGCGGCCCGGGCGGCCGGGGACTCCGCCTGGACCGGTGGGCGTGACGTGGTGCAGCCAGGGGACAGCAGCAGCAACGCGGCGAGGACGCTCGGGGTGCGCAGTGCGTTCATGGAGCCTCTGGGGGAAGGGACGCGGGAGCGTCGCCGAAGCCCTCCCGCGCGACAAGCCCGCGGAGCCGGTCCGCGGTTTCCACCGGAACGAGCACCGGGCTCCCCGTGGCGCGATCAGTTGAAGAGCCACTCAGGCTGGGGCGTCACGGTGATGCTGTAGTCGCCCGTCGACCCATCCTTGGCGGCGCCGGACGCTGCCGTGGAGGCCGTGCCGTCTCCGCCTTCGCCGCCACTCGCTCCCCCGCCGCCCCCCACCTGCACCAGGGTGGTGGGCGTGCCGCTGACGGCCGCGAGGCCCGCGGTGCCGCCAGCCACGCTGAGGAGCGCGGTGTTCGCGATGACAGGCGGGTTCGCGGAGAGGAGCTGGATGATGCCACCGCCGCCGCCACCGCCACCGCCGAACAGCTGCCCCGCGACCGGAGTGGTGCCCGCCCAGCCGTTGGCGCCATTGCCCCCATTGGCAAGGATTTTTCCATCGGCATCCACGGTGAGGGTGCCACGCGAGACGAGGCTGACGACACCACCTCCGCCGCCGCCGCCACCAGCCACCGGGGTCGGCGAGTTGTTCTGCGAGCTGGTGTTGAGTCCATGGCGGCCAGCGGCGTCGATGCTACCCCGGATGACGATATTGCCCTTGGCGGCGAGGATGAGCCGCGGACCGCCATCGCCTCCGCTGATGTTGCTGTTCGTCGTCGAGCGGTAGCCGCTCCCTCCCCCTGCCAGGTCAGCGCGGCTGAGGGTCGCGGTGCGTCCCAGGGGCTGGCCTTTTCCGCCCTGACTGCCAAAGGAGGCGGACATGGCGATGCCCTTCTGCGAAGGGTTGATCGTCTGGATCTGGGACTCGGCGTTGACGACGATGCTTGCGTTCGGAGCGATGGTGATGTCGCCGGTGGCGCGAATCATCGTGCCGCTCGCGACAATGAGCACTCCGCTGATGTTGACGTTGCGGAACATCAGGTTTGCGCCCTTCGGGAGGCCGCGGTAGTCGCTGGCGAGGTTCAACGGTGGTGAAGAGGACGGGACGGAGAGGTCCCCCGCGGAGCCGTCGCCGTAGAGCGCGAGCGCTCCGGACTCTCCCTGGGGCCCCGTCGCACCCGTCGCACCCTCCGGGCCCTGGGACCCCGTCGTGCCCGTCTCACCTCGAGGGCCCTGCGGGCCTTGTGCCCCCTGCTCACCCTGGGCCCCCCGCGGGCCGGGGGCGCCCTCTGGGCCTTGCGCCCCCTGCGGGCCGGGTGCCCCCTGTGTCCCCTGCGGTCCCGAGGGGCCCTCCGAGCCCGCGGATCCCGCCGAACCCTTGCAGGCAACGAGGCCCAGGAACCCGGTGGCGAGCACGGCTCGCAGCCACGGCGTGCGGACAACACCTGTCAGAAGAGATGCGCGCATCCAACCCCCTTGAGAAGACACCTGCGTCCGGAGCGGGCCCCGGACAGCGTGAAACATCTGGGTGCGGGGCCGCGCACACCGGAAGAAATCGTGGGCGATATTCTTGTCGCATCCGGCCGCGTGTTGACAAGGCACACCGGGGGCATCCCACATCCGGTCCCGCGTCCCGCCGCCCTGCGTTCCGGAAAGACGCGAGCGCTTCCGGACGCGACGCAACCCCGGGCCTCCGGCGGGGGCCGTGCTCCGGACGCCCGTGTCAGGGCACGTGGCTGGAGTGCGGCACGCCTTCTGCACAATCAAAAGCAAGCACCTCCAGCCCCGCTTGCGTGACGAGGTCTCATGGCCGCCAATTACAAGAAGTTCTTCGCTGGCTCCCGCAACATCCCGAAGGGAATCTCCCTGGGCTATCCCGTCCCGGGTCCGCAGGAGGCCAGCGCGGATCAGATCGCCGGGCAGGCGTTCTTCGCCACGCCGAACGACTGGAGCGACATCCAAGCCTCCGCGTACGACTTCATCGTGATTGGCACCGGGCCCACCGGCGTGGCCTTCATCGAGCAGACGCTGAAGCACAACCCGAACGCGCGCATCCTGGTGCTGGAGCGGGGCGGCTTCTGGTTGCCCACGCACTACCAGATGCTACCGCTCGCGTTCCAGGCCGCGACCGGCTCACCGCCCACCACCTATCCGTGGACCCGCACGACGCGGATGGCCACCACGGAGCTGGAGTTCTTCCAGGCCGGCTACATCCCCGTGCTGGGCGGACGCTCCACCTACTGGAGCGCCTGGTGCCCTGCCCCGGGCCCCGACCTCATGCGCGACTGGCCGCAGGAGCTGATCGACGTCACGCTCCAGCCGGGCTTCTGGGACCGCGCCCGGACGTTCCTGCACGTCACCCCGGTGGACAAGATCCACGATGGCGTCTACGGCAACCTCCAGCACCAGCTGGACGTGAACCTCCGCGAGAGCTTCAAGCGCTACGTGCCCTCGGCGGGGAACGCGTTCCCGGCCCCCATCGCCGTCGGCAACACCCCGTGGAAGGGGGTCAAGTTCTACAAGTACTCCACCGTCGGCACGCTGCTGGACCTTCAGCAGTCCCAGAAGGCGCTGGCGGCCCAGGGCAAGGGGCAGGCGCTGACCATCGTCGACCACTGCGTCGTCGGCCGCCTGGTGCATGACAACCATGGGACGGTGACCGCCCTTGAAACCAGCCGTGGCCCGCTGGCGGTGAGCTCGGCGAAGGTCGTGCTGGCGATGGGGACCATCCCGCCCGCGACGCTCCTGATGAACTCCTTCAAGGAGGCCCTGCCGAACATTGGCAAGCGCTACACCGGGCACTTCATGTCTCACATCACGGCGCGTGTGAAGCGCTCGGCGTTCAAGGACCTGTCCGCGCTGGAGATTGGCGCCACCTACCTGGACGGCAAGGCGCCCAATGGCTTGCAGTACCACGTGCAGGCCAGCGCCTTCGCCGCCGCGAACCCGGAGGCCGACGAGAGCACCATCGCCCACGAAGCGCCGGACGCGGCGGCGGTCGCGTCGATGGCGCAGTTGAAGGGCTCCGAGGACTACGTCGTGTTCGTCTGCGCGACCCTGGGCGAGGTGAGCGAGAAGAACCCCGAGAACTGGATCCGCATGAACGGCGGCACCGACCCCGCCACCAACATCACCCTGCAACTCCAGCCCGGAGTGCAGGACCACCACCTGTGGGACGTGCTCGACGAGGCGACGTATCAGACCATCGACGTGCTGGCGGGGCGCGCGGGGTGCTCGGGCTCGGCGCCGGAGGTTGAGTACTGGGTCGACGACGCGAGCGGCAACGGCGGCTCCTGGCAGCCGGAGCGGCCGGGCCAGAAGAACATCCGCCTGAACATCATCGTGCACGAGGCCTCGCCGCTGTGGATGGGCAAGGACCCGGCGACCTCGGTGGTCGGTCTCGATTACCGCCCGCACGGCGTGCGCAATGTCTACGTAACGGGCGGAGCCCTCTTCCCCACTTCGGGCTCGTGGAACCCCACGCTGACCATGTGTGGCCTGGCGCAGGACCTGGCGGACCGGCTCCGAGGCTGAGCTGGGACATCCATCGGGCCGGAGCCTTGACGGAGGCCGTCAGCGGTCCGGATTCCCGAGCGGTGTGAAGTAGCGCGGCGCGACGGCGGCCCCCGTCGCGCCCTGCATCTTCTTGCCCGCGAGGGCCATCACCGCGCCCAGCAGGGTGAACATCGGGTGCGGAACTCCGAACGGAACTCGCGCTCGAAGTCCGGATGTCGCTCCAGGACGCGGACCGGAACACCGTTCGATGACGCTGTCCTGGGAGCCAATGCGCGAGCACCTGGACGACGCGTGCGGCCTACCGGGGAGCCGGTCGTCACAGGCAGGGCAGGACGAAGTGGAACGTCGAGCCGTGCTCCACTTCGCTCTCCACCCAGATGCGGCCGCCGTGGCGCTCGATGATGTCTCGGCAGATGTAGAGCCCCAGGCCCAGGCCTCCGAAGCCGGAGATGGGCGCATTCCTCGCGCGGAAGAAGCGCTCGAAGAGATGCGCCTGCTCCTCTTTCGGAATGCCGATGCCCTCGTCCTTCACGGACACGCACGCCTCCGTCCCCATGCGCCGAGCCGTGACGCGGATCGTGCCGCCGGTGGGGCTGTACTTGAAGGCGTTCTCCACCAGGTTCGTCAGCACCTGCGCGAGCCGTGCGCGGTCTCCCAGGATGACGAGCGGCTCGTCGGGCGCCTCGAACCGGAGTGAGTGGAGGGAGCTCGTGCCGCGGAAGTCCAAGAGGACCTCGCGGATGAACTCCCGCAGCGGGATGGGCTCCGTCGCGAGCTCCAGCTTCCCGGCCTGGATTCGCGAGGTGTCGAGCAGATCATTGACGAGCAACGACAGTCGCGCGAGCTGGGCGAGCGCCTTGTCCACGTGGCGCGAGGCCACGCCGTGCCCGGTGTCCGCCTGGCCCTTCAGCATCTGGAGATGCAGCTTGAGGGGGGTCAGCGGCGTCTTCAGTTCGTGGGCGGCGATGGACATGAAGTCGTCCCGGATGCGGATGGCCTCCTGGGCCTCGCGCAGCAGGCGGTCGCGCTCGGCCTGGGCGCGGTACTCCGCCGTGATTTCCGCCACCACCACCCCCACGCCCAGGATGGTGCCGCTTGCCGTCCGCACGGGGTAGTAGCTGACGTTCCAATGCCGCTGCTCGCCCGGGGTGGAGGGTACCTCTCCCGTCATGTTGAGGCCGATGATGGGGGTTCCCTCGTCCAGGACCTGGCGCATCAGGGGCTCGACGAAGGGCGCCATCTGGGGCGTCATCTCCCGCACCGTCTTGCCAAGCTCCTCCTCGCGGCGCCGGCCATGGAGCGCGGCCAGTGCGTCGTTGCTGCGCAGGTAGCGCAGGTCCCGCCCGATGAAGCCCAGGGCGACGGGCGCGTGATTGAGGAAGGTGTCGAGCACGGCGAAGGATTCCTCCAGCCGCTCGCGCGCTTCTTGCTCGGCGACGAGCAGCCGCGCCTGTTCCGCCAGTGCCTGGCGCTCGGCCGTCACGTCCCGGTAGCTCCAGATACGGCCGATGATGGCTTCGCCCAGCAGCTGCGGAATGGACTTGCACTCGAGCACCCGGCCGTCGCGGAGCTCGACGATGGAGCTGCGGTACTCGAAGGTGGGCTCGAAGCCCTCGCGGATGAAGGCGATGAACCGCCCGGGGGCCGTCACCCGTGGCTCCACGCTCGCGAGCGCCTTCTCCGCGTCCCGCTCCTCCATCATCGCGTCCGTGAGACCCCATATCTCCTGGAAACGCTTGTTGAAGGCGGTGATTCGCCGGGCCAGGTCCACGACGATGACGCCATCGGTAATCGAGTCGAACGTGGCGCGCAGCAGCGAGGTCTGGTGCTCCAGGTGCTCCCGCGCCCTGCGCTCCTCGACGGCGCCCAGGCAGAGCGCCTGCGGCGCCCCCGCGGCCTCCGGTCTGGGCCGCTCGGACTTCCGAAGGCGGGCACAGGCGCCGACCTGCGTCCCGTCCTCGTCGAAGACGGGCACCACCACCGCGCTCAGCCGCTGCCCCTCCCCGCCGTCCTCACACAACCCATCCGTGCCGGCGAGAGCCGCGTCGAACGCGTGCAGGAGCCAGGGCAGACCGCCGAGCACCTCCTGCGCGGAGTGGCCGACGGGCGGGCCGCTCCGCCACCCGGCGGCGCCGGCCAACACCGGGTCCATCCAGACAATCCGCCCCTGGCGGTCCACGACCAGCGTGGCATGCAGGCTCGCCCCCACCTGGAGCAGCAGCTCGACCGGCGAAGCGCGGGAGGTGGGCGTGGCCCGCGAGTGCGCAGGGCCCTCCCATGCCGCCGGCTCTGCACTCCTGTCACCCTTCATTCCGGCCACCTCCCTCAGGCGTTGCGGGTCGGTCTGCCCAATGAAGAAAACATGCGCAGCGGGTCGGCCTGACGCTCGCGTCAGGCGGGCGGTGCATCCCTCGGGTCCACTCCGCGTCTCCTGGCCGCGTGGAACGCTTCGGTGGGTTCTTCGGCTGATGCGCTGCGAAGTGAGCGAGCGGCAGAAGACGGGCGCTGCGCGGTCGAAGCCCCGGGCCGCGTGACACGGCCCGGGGTCCACGACTCAACCACTCCTGCTCAGTTCACGCGCAGGCCGAGCGCGTAGGTGGAGATGGACGCCGGGGAGGATTCCTCGTGGTCCTTCGACGCGGCCGCGCAGCCCGATTTCACCGGCCGGATGCGCCACAGCATGTTGCCCGCGCCGCTCCAGTTCACGAACGCACCGCAGCCGCTGAGCGCATAGCCGCTGCTCAGGCCCACGGTGTAGCTGGGGTGCGCCACCACCGACGACGTGCCCCCGTTGATGACGTTGGCAATGGTGCCCACGCCCGGGATGGAGCTGTTGATGCCAATCGCATACGCCGTCGCCGTCGCGGGCGAGGAGTTGGTGTGGTCCTTGGAACGCACGCGCCACGAGGTCGTGGTGGAGGGCGCCGAGGCCGTGGCGTGGTTGCCCGCGCCGGTCCAGTTCACCTTGATGCCGCCGCCCGCCAGCACGTAGCCCGCCGGCAGGGACGCGGTGACGTCCGGGTGGGCGACACTGCCGCTGGTCGCCGTGCTGACGTTCAGATAGCCGCGCAGCTGCGCCGCGGTCAGCCCCGCGACCTTCAGGCCAATGGCCCACGCACGCACCTGCACCGGATCCGAGATCAGGTGGTCCTTGGTGGAGACCAGCCACGACGTCAGCCCGGTGTCCGGATACGAAGCGGTCAGCAGGTTGCCTGACGGGGCCTCCTTGCCCTCGCCGCCACCGCCAATCACCACGAAGTCGCTGGGGACGGTCACGGTGAAGTTGGTGTTCACGCCCGCGGCCGTCGTCGAATAGCGCTCGAACACCGCGATGGTGAGCTTGCCGCTGGTGTCCGTCTGCCGGAACAGCTCGATGGCGCCCCCGCAGCTCACGCCCACCGAGGCGAAGGCCGACGCGACGTCGGAGACGCTGTAGCCGTAGTCCTGCGCCGCGGTCTGCACGCCGCACGCGCCCTGGTTGAAGTCCGTGCTCGGGCTCCAGTACAGGTCATTGGCGCGGGCGAAGACCTGGAAGGCCCTGGGCGTGTTCCAGCCCGGCTTGGTGGCCAGCAGGTAGAAGGCCTTGTTGTACACGCCGGACGAGTAGTGCACGTCCAGGCCGTTGTAATAGTTGGACGCGTGGCCGATGGACTGGCCATCCAGCGGCGGGTTGGCCATGTACCGCAGCGCCCCGCTGCTCTTGAAGATCTCGGCGCCGACGAGGAAGTCATTGGTGCCGCGCATGTAGAACTCGGCGGCCTCGCCCGCGATGTCGGAGTAGGCCTCGTTGATGCCGCCGGACTGGCCGGAGTAGATCAACCCCGAGTTCTGCTCGGTGAAGCCGTGTGACACCTCGTGCGCGCCGACGTCCAGGCTGACCAGCGGGTAGAACGTCGAGAACCCGTCGCCAAACGTCATGGCCGAGCCGTTCCAGAACGCGTTCTCGTAGTTGGTGCCGTAGTGCACCCGCATCGTGAGCTGGAACGTCAGCGGGGCCTTGCCGACGTAGGCCTGATACATGTTGAAGATGACGCCGCCGAAGAAGTGCGCGTCATTGAGCGGCGAATACGCCCCGTTGATGGCCTTCACCGTGTTGCGAGGACAGCTGTAGGAGAACGGGGTGGAGCCGGACGTGCCGCCGTTGAGGTTCACGGTCTGCACGTTGGTGTTGGTCATCGTGCACGTGGTGCCCGACTGCGCCACGTCCATGTAGCCGTAGTTCGTGCCGTATTCGTACTGGCCCGTCTTGACGTTGCCGCCAGGGCCGGTGCCGATCAGCACGTGCTGCAGGTTCTCCCACTGCTTGAGCACCCGGCCATCCTCCGCGTCGACGATGACCAGCGGCCGCGTGGGCGCGCCGCCGCTGGAGAGGTCCGCGAAGTAGCTGACGACGTAGGCCTTGTGGGCGCGGCCGTCGTCGTCGACGTAGATCATCAGCTGGGAGCGCTCGTTCTCAATGACCATGGCGCGCACGCGGTTGCCCAGGCTGGCCCCCTTGGCGATGTCCAGCGCCTCCGTGGCGGACAGCCGGGGAGCCCCCTCCCGGATCTCCCGCTCCAGCCCGGTGACCTTGCGCCCGAACAGCGCGCGCAGCTCTCCGTTGGCGTCCTCGTTGACGATGACGTGCTCGCCGAAGATGGGCAGGCCCCGGAAGGTCTGCTGATAGCGGTGGTTGCGCACGCCGTGGTCGCTGACGCTGTCGAGCAGGGTCAGGCCCGAGTCCGCATCCAGGCCGAGCGCCTGCGCATGGCGGGCAGGCTCACGATTGGCGCCACCGGAGAGGAAGGTGGCCGCGTGCCGCTGGCGGATGGCACCCAGTTCCTGCTGTTGCAGGTCGACACGGCTCGCCGCCGAGGCGGAGCCAGCGGCCAGCAACGACGTCAGGGCCGCGGCAAGGGTTGGGTTCTGGAGAAGGGATTTCACGTCCGACGCTCCTGGAGAGCACGGTTGCGACGACCGCGGGATGCAGCGCGCAATAACCGCTCTACAGGAACAACCATAAAAAACAGGATACCCTCCGTCAACCTCCAGGAAACACTCGCAGTGCGCCTCCGCATCGCCGGTTCCTGTTGGACAAAAAACGTTTTTATTCACACTGAGTGGAAATCCCACCACGAAGCGCGCCGGGGTTTCGTTCAGCGGGGGCATGACCGGGAACGTGAGACGTCTCACGCCGGGCCGGACGGCCCCGGGCATGCGTCTATCCTCGAAGGAGTCCCAGGGATGCGCAGCCATTCGACAGGCGTCGTGAGCAGGCTTTGGTGTCTCTGTTTTGGTTTGCTGCTGGGCGTCGCCGCGTGCGGCACGGAGGTGGACGCGCCGGAAGCGGCGTTGGAGCGGCAGGCCTTCGCGCTGGTCGCCCCGCCCCGGGTCGCGGCCGGCGTGTCCCATGCGCTGGCGGTGCGTCCGGACGGCACGGTCTGGGCCTCGGGCTGGAACGTCATGGGAGAGCTGGGGGATGGCACCACCGTCCAGCGCGGCAGCCCGGTGCGCGTGCTGGGGCTCACCAACGTCACCGCCGTCGCCGCGGGCCGGAACTTCTCCGTGGCGCTGCGCTCCGACGGCACCGTGTGGACCTGGGGCGGCAACGCCTACGGACGGTTGGGTGACGGCACCACCACGAACCGCACCACGCCCGTGCAGGTGGTCGGGCTCACCAGCGTGGTGTCCGTGGCGGCGGGAGACAACCATGTCGTCGCCGTGCGCTCGGACGGCACCGTGTGGAGCTGGGGCTACAACGGCCAGGGACAGCTCGGCAGCGGCACCACCACGAACCGCTCCACGCCGGGCCAGGTCACCGGGCTGCCTGGCGTCGTCGCCGTGTCGGCGGGCGCCGGTCACAGCCTGGCCCTGTGCTCGAACGGGACGATCCAGGCCTGGGGATGGAACATCTACGGGCAGTTGGGAGATGCCTCCACCACGGACCGCCCCCTGCCCGTCGCCGTCGCCGGGCTCACCCAGGTCACTGCGTTCGCCGCCGGCGCCTACCACTCGCTCGCGGTGCGCTCGGACGGCACCGTCTGGGCGTGGGGCCAGAACAGCTTCGGGGCGCTCGGGACCGGCAACACCGCGTCCTCCAATCTGCCCGTGCGCCTCCCGTCCAAGGAGCAGACCGTCTCCGTCGCGGCAGGTGCCTATCACTCGCTCGCGGTGCGCGCGGACGGCACCGTCTGGGCATGGGGGCACAATGGCTGGGGTGAGCTGGGCGATGACAGCCGGACGCAGCGCAACACGCCCGTCCCCGTGTCCGGCCTCTCCGGCACCGTCTCCATCGCCGCGGGCAGCGGCTTCTCCCTGGCCGCGCGGGGCGACGGGACGCTGTGGGCGTGGGGCCTCTCCAACACGGGCCAGCGCGGGGACGGAACGGTCGAGACACGCGTCACACCGGCCGTCGTGCCGGGCATCAGCGGCGTGTCCAAGGTGGCCGCGGGCAGCGCGCACACCGTGGCGACCCGCTCGAATGGCACCTTGTGGGCGTGGGGCTCCAACACCCAGGGACAGCTGGGCATAGGCAACACGAGCAACCGCGCCTCGCCCACCCAGATCCCGACGCTGACCTTCGTGACCGGCGTGGCGGCGGGCGTCGCGCACTCCGTGGCGCTGCGCTCCGACGGCACCGTGTGGACCTGGGGCGGCAACACCTGGGGTCAGCTGGGCAACGGGACCACCACGGGCAGCACCCTGCCGGGCCAGGTGACGGGCCTGGGCAGCGTCGTCGCGGTGGCGTCCAGTGGCTGGCACACGCTCGCGCTGCGCGCCGACGGCACCGTGTGGAGCTGGGGCTACAACGGGCAGGGACAGCTGGGCGACGGCACGACCGTGAGCCGGCTGCTTCCCGTGCGGGTGGCGGCCCTGTCCGGCGTGGTCGCGGTGGCGGCGGGCAACTACCACAGCCTGGCCTTGCTGTCGGACGGCACGGTGCGGGCGTGGGGGTCGAACGGCAGTGGACAGCTGGGCGACGGCACCACCACCCAGCGCGCCCTGCCCGTGGCGGTGTCCGGACTGAGCGGCGCCGTGTCCCTGAGCGCGGGCGCTGATTCCTCCTTCGCCATCCGCTCGGGTGGCACCCTCTGGTCCTGGGGGGAGAACGGGTACTCGCAGCTGGGCGACGGCACCATGACGAACCACTCCGTTCCCTTCCAGGTCACCAGCTGGAGCGGGACGGGCGTCGTGGCGGCGGCGGCCTACCATGTCGTGGCGGCGCGCGCGGACGGCTCCCTGTGGGGTTGGGGTCTGAACTTCGACGGCTGTCTGGGCAACCCGGCGACGCTCGACACCGTGGTCCCCACGCCGTCACCGGTGGTGGGGCTGAGCGGAGCCACCACCGTCGCCGCATCCGAAGGGTTCACGATGGCGCTGCGTTCGGACGGCACGCTGTGGGGCTTCGGCGTCAACTCGGAAGGCCAGCTCGGCAGTGGCCTGCCCGTCTACGCCACACGCCCCCTCCGCTCCCTGCTGTACTGACAGCGCCGCGAAACCCGAGGCCTGGAGCGCGGAAGACCGCTCGCGCTCGCGTATGACATGCATGTCGTGTTGAAGACGCCGGGCCCGGCTCGCGGGCCCGGCGTCCCTCTGAAGGCGTGTGGCATTGAGCTTGCTCTGCGTCGCGCGGCCCGGGCAGCCCGCCTGCCCGAGGCCTTCACGCCTGACCGAGGAAGCCCATGCGCCGAGCCCGCCCCTCCCGCTTCGAGCGAATTCCCACCGCGGCACGTGCCTGGGCCTCGCGGCTGGTGCTGCTGCTGGCCTGCGCCAGCGTGGTGGCCACGTCGCGGGCCCAGTCCGAGGACGTGCTGTCTCCCACCCTCACCGGCACGCCCGTCCGCCTGACGACGGACACCGGCAAGGTCACGCGCACGGTCGTCGTCCGGGCCACCGCGAAGGAGGACTCGAAGGATCCGGTGGAGGGCGAGCTGCGGATCCAGGCGCGGGCGAAGTGGACGCCGAGCGACCCCACCCAGACGGCGCAGCCGTGGCTGGCGATCCACCACTCCGAGGGCGAGTTCGCCACGGGAAGCGGGTCTGGCGTCCTGGAGCCCGGCGTCACCGTGACGGTGGAGAGCTCGGCGAGCCTCGGCCACGCGTGCCCGCTGAATCAAGACTGTGAGTGGACCGTGCAGGTCGCCTTCGAGGTCCAGTCCAACACGGGCCCCGGCACGGTCGACGTGGAGTGGACGGCCCAGGCCGCCGCGCACGTGCTGGACGACTCCAGCGTCCCCAAGGGCTTCACCGTGAGCCTGTCCGAACCCTGACCCCTCCCGGAAAGACAGCCATGCCCCTTCCCATGATGAAGCCCATGCATCGCGTGCGGTGTCTGCTGTCCGTTGGCCTGGCGCTGCTGGCGTGCGCCTGTGACACCTCCGGGTTCGTGGAGGACTCGACGGAGGAGACCTCCCTGAGGCTGGACGCCGCCCAACCCCACGTCGTCAAACGCCTCCGGCTGCGGGCCAAGACCCGGGCGGATGCCGACGCGAAGTTCTCCCACCTCTCGGTCAACGTGAGCTCCTCCGTGAGATGGTCGCCCGAGGAAGGGACCCGCACGGACGTGCTGCCCTGGTATCGCATCCGGATGGTCAACGACCCGGGCGGAGAGGTGCAAAGCGAGCGCGTCTTCGTGATGAAGCCCTTCGACCACCACGAGTACGTGTCCGTCAGCGCGGACGCCGACGTGAAGGCCCCCCTCGACACCGCGGACGCCAGCTTCCGGTTGGAGTTCGACCGCCAGGGAGCGCCCTCCGAGGGCGCTTTCACCGTGACGTGGAAGGCCTATGGGACCCTGTACACGGATGATGGAGATCCGGAAGACATCCAGTTCACCGTGACGGAGGAGTCGGATCCTCCGGCGCCTTGATGAAGTCGATGAACGCCCGCAGCGGTGCGGGCACCAGACGCCGCCCGGGGTAGTAGAGGAACGGCCCCGGGAAGCGCTGCCACCAGGGTTCGAGGACGGGCACCAGGGCGCCGCTGTCCAGGTGCGGCCGCAGCCAGTCCTCGAAGATCTGCACGATGCCGGTGCCGGCGATCGCGGCGTCGACGGCGAGGTCCGTCGCCCCGCCCACCCGCACGATGAGCGGTCCCGTGGGCTCGACCTTCACCACCTCACCATCGCGTTCGAACTCCCAGGGCGACGTCATCGCGCCGCTCGCGAAACGGCCGAGCAGGCACGCGTGCTTCAGCAGGTCCCGGGGGTGCTCCGGCATCCCGTGCCGCTCCAGGTATGCCGGGGCCGCGGCCGTGGCGAAGCGCTGGACGCGCGGGCCAATGGGCAACGCGATCATGTCCTGCTCCAGCCGTTCGTCGTAGCGGATGCCCGCGTCACACCCGGCCGCGATCACGTCCACGAAGCTGTCGTCGGCGATGACCTCCAGCTGGATGTCGGGATAGGCGGCGAGGAACGGCGGAACGATTCGCGGCAGCAGCAGGCGGGAGGCGCTGATGGGGACGTTGAGGCGCAACACGCCGGCGGGCCGGCTTCGGAAGCCGTTCACCACGTCGAGCGCGGCTTCCATCTCCGTCAGCGCTGGCGCCAGGCGCTCCAGCAGGCCTTCACCGGCCTCGGTGGGGACCACGCTGCGCGTCGTGCGGTTGAGCAGACGGACGCCCAGCCGCTCCTCCAGCCGGCGGACCGCGTCGCTCAGCGAGGACGCGCTGCTCCCGCTCAGGCGCGCGCCCTCGCGAAAGCTCCGGGCCCGCGCCACCACCACGAAGGCATTCAAGTCACCCAGGTCGACCTTCACTGTCCGCCGCTCCGCACAACCTGTACGGGTCGTGCCCCGTTATCCCCAAAGCCTACTGTGGCTATGAATGCTGCATCTCGAAAGGAGATGAAGCATGCCCGGTATCGAGTCATCCAGCACCTTCCCCCTCGGGGGCCGCCCCGTGAAGCGCCTCGGCTATGGGGCCATGCAGCTCGCGGGACCCGGCGTCTTCGGCCCGCCGAAGGACCCCGACGCGGCCCGGGCGGTGCTGCGCGAGGCCGTGGCCCGAGGGGTGGACCACATCGACACCAGCGACTTCTACGGCCCGCACGTCACCAACCAGCTCATCCGCGAGGCGCTCGCGCCCTACCCTGACGGCCTCGTCATCGTCACCAAGATTGGCGCCAGGCGCGGCGCCGACGGCTCGTGGCTCCCGGCCTTCTCGCCCGAAGCGCTGACCCAGGCCGTGCACGACAACCTGCGAAACCTCGGGCTCGACGTGCTGGACGTGGTCAACCTGCGCGTCATGTTCGACACGCACGGCCCCGCCGAAGGCTCCATCGAAGCGCAGCTGACCGCCTTGGCGGAGCTTCAGCGCAAGGGCCTGGTGCGGCACATCGGGCTCAGCAATGTCACCCCGACGCAGCTCGAGGAAGGACGCCGGATTGCCAGAATCGTCTGCGTGCAGAACCAGTACAACCTGGCGCACCGGAGCGACGATGCCTTCATCGATGCGCTGGCACGTGACGGCATCCCCTATGTGCCGTTCTTCCCGCTGGGTGGGTTCACCCCGCTCCAGTCGTCCACGCTTTCAGGCGTCGCCACGCGTCTCGGAGCGACACCCATGCAGGTCGCGCTTGCGTGGCTGCTCCACCGCTCGCCCAACATCCTGCTGATCCCTGGCACCTCCTCCGTCGCGCACCTGCGGGAGAACCTCGCCGCGGCCGAGCTCGTGCTGCCGGACGATGCGCTCAAGGAATTGGACTCCGTGGCGAGCGCCCACGCCGCGTGAGTCCGTCACGGCCGTAACGGCCCGGGAAGCCACCCTGCTCCCGGACCGCTTCAGTCCTCGGTGACGTGACAGGAAAGGTGTCCGCATGGCCTACCGGCTCCTGGCCGGTGCCATGTGCGCCTCAATGCCAAGACAGCTCACACGCAATTCCTGCCAGTCTTGACCTTTCCAGCGGAAGTCCGCCCCGCGCATGTCCCAGACAGTGCGGCGGCATTCCCTGACACGGATTGCCTAAATCGAAAAGCCGGATATACTTGCTTGGCCGGTTGGGCTTTGCTTTCCGGTATGCCTCTGGCCGGCGTCCGTGCCGCCTGTCGTTGGGTCTGGCGGCTTCACCCAAGACTGAGAGGGAAGACCATGAAGAAACTGTTCCTGGGAGTGTTCCTGGCTGCGATGCCGTTCGCGGTGGGTTGTGGCGGTGCGGAGTCGATGCAGGACGAGACCGGACAGCTGGTCACGAGTGAGAGCGGCGTCCAGATGAGCATCCAGCAGCGCACCTCGGAGCCAGGCGAGGCGCCGCCAGACGTTTCCTCCATGAACGTCTCTGGCGACGTGGCCGCCGGATGCTGGGTGGTGCTCAACTGGTGTCGGTCCCCGAGCACGGGCGGTCCGGAGTGCACGGCGACCAACTGCACCATCGCCGAGGCCATCCAGCACTGCGAGGCGCTGATCAACCAGACCTGCTGAGCGCCCCACGGCCGTCGCGAAGCCGCTCCAGCAGCTCCGCGACGACCGGCCGTACGGGGGCCTGGGTACGTTGCACGGCATGCACCGTGTTGGTCAGCGCGGGCTTGCCCCAGCTCACCACGCCCAGGCCCCGCCCCTTCGGGATGCAGAAGCCGGGGACGACGGCGACGCCCCGTCCCCGCGACACCCACTCCAGCACCTCCTCCAGCTCCTCGAAGTGCGCGGAGCTGTACCAGTGGGGGTGGCGCCTGCCGAAGTGGTGGCCCAGCCACCGGCCCACCACGTAGTCCCCCTCGTCGTAGGTCACCAGCGGCACGTCCTGGAAGTGCTCCTGCACGCGCAGGCGCCGGGCCCAGGTCCGCCCCGCGACGAGCACGAGCTGCTCTTCGTAGACGGGCGTCAGCGTGAGCCGAGGGTGCACGGTGCCGCGGAAGGAGAAGCCCACGTCCACCTGCCCTTCCAGCACCTGGCGGAAGACCTCCTCCGCCGGCGGGTAGCGCAGCGTCAGCGTCCGGTGCAGTGACTCCGACTCCCGCAGCAGCGGGAAGAGCACGTAGCGGCCAAAGCCAGACACCGCGGCGATCTCCAGCGGACGGTCCTCCGCGCCCCCCTGCAACACCGCCTGCACGTCCCGGGCGAAGCCGCCGAGGAACCGGAAGAGCCGGTCCGCCAGGGGCGTGGGCACGAGCCGCGCGGACCGGCGTTCGAACAGCGGTGCGCCGAGTGTCTCCTCCAGCCGCCGCAGCTGATAGCTCACCGTGGGCTGCGTGCGGTGCAGGCGTGCCGCGGCTTCCGTCACGCCCCGGGATTCGTAGACCGTCACGAACGTGCGCAGGAAGGGGAGGTCTGGGAAGTCCATCGAAGCTTTCTATGGATTCAGGGCGCCACTATCAATTGGCGTCCACGGGCGTGAACGCGCACCTTGCAGGGCATGTCGAAGACCCTCCCCCTGGTGACGCTCGCGCTGCTCACGGCCTGTGCACGAACCGGCCCCCTCCCCTCGCCCGGGCCCTTCTCCCGCCTGCACGCCAGTCCCGAGGAGGCCGTCCAGGCGTACTTCCAGGCCTCCGACACCGGCTCCAGCCGGCTGCTGCGGTCCGCGCTCCATCCGGACGTGCTGATGCACTGGGTGGATGGAGCTGACGGTTCGCTGCGGACACGGACCCAGCTGGAGTGGTGGCAGTTGCTGGATGCGGATGCGCCCCAGCCCGCGACCACGCGCGGGATGACGGTGCTCGACCGCGAGGGCCCCTTCGCGTTGATGGAGGCGGTCTCCCACTGGCCGGACCACGCATTCGATGACCTGCTGCTCGTGGTGGAGACGCCGGTGGGCTGGCGCATCGTGGGCAAGGTGTTCCAGCGGCTCGCCCCAGGAGAAGCCGCGACCGCGTCCCCTTCCGCGCGGCAGGAGATTCGCGCGGTGCTCGACGCGAAGAGCGAAGCGCATGCGCTCTACAGCCACGCGCTGCTGCACCAATCACACACGCCGGACTGCCTCTACTACCGCGTGAACGTCGAAGGCGTGCCCTTCGCGTGGGGGACGCTGTCGGAGGCCGCGGCCCGCTACGCGGCGAACGCGGAGGCGGGCATCCAGGACCGGGAGAGCCCCTGGAACGTCCTGAAGGTGGAGGTGCGGGGGAACGTGGCCGCCGCGAAGCTGGAGGTTCGGGTCGGAGGCGTGCGCTTCATCGACCATCTGCTGCTGGTGCGCACCGGTGGGCAGTGGCGCATCTCCGCCGCGGCGTGGGGCAATCCCCTGCCCCCCACATGATGCGCCTCAAACCAGCGCGGCGATGGCTTGAGCCAGCGTGCGCGTGAACGGGAGGTCGTCCTGACGCTGTCCCTCCAACGCGCGCAGCGCCGGGAGCAGCGACGGGTCTCCCAACGCTCCGGCGGCTTCCACGAACTCCTCACGGACGCGTGAACGGCGGAGGGCCTTGCGCAGCGGCTCCAGGGCTCGCGGATCCTTCCGGTACGCGAGCAGGAGCACGGCTTCGGCCCGAAGCACCGGACTCACGTCGTCCATGCGGCGCACGAGCAACGCCCGGAGCCCGGGCGTGTCGACCTCCGGAGGCAGGGTCCGCAGGTGGGCCATGGCCTGACCTCGGACTCCCTCGTCCGGGTCGTCCGCGAAGGCGAGGAGCATGGGCAACGGCTCCTCGTCAGAGGTCCTGCGGTGGCTCAGCAGCACCGCGGCCCGGACCCGGGGAGCGGGATGATCCCGGAAGGGCTTGATCGCCTCCGGCACCCGCGCGTCCCCCAGGTGCCCCAGGCCCAGGATGAGCGATTGCAGGACCTGCGCGTCCTGTTCCTCGAGGAGCAGCGGCAGCATCCGGTCCGCTGCGCGCGACCGCACGTCGGAAGGACGTTCGAGCTGCGCCAGGATGTCGCCACCGCGCGCACGCTCATGGGGGCTGCGCGAGCACAGCAGCGCGCTGGCTGCGGCGAAGACGGTCTCCCCTCCCATGCGATGCAGGGCGTAGATGGCCTCCCAGGCCTCGGAGGCCTCCGGCACGCCCTGCAGTGCCACGGCCACCAACGCCTCCACCGCCGGGTCCTGCTCGTCTGGGTCGTGCGCCACGCGCCAAGCCTCCGTCAGCAGGCCCCCGCGTGTCACGCCCTCCCGGCTCACTCCAGGGCGGCGGGAAACGCGGGCAGGGCCCGGAAGTCCTCGGGAGCGTGCTCCACGACGAAGTGCCCGTGCGCGTCCTTCACCAGGGCTTCGACCCGGGACATGGACGCCAGGGTGTTCTCGCGGCTGTCATTGAAGCCGGGCACGCCGTGGCGCTCCCAGTTCTCCCGCGTGTGACAGAGGTCACCGGACAACACATACGTCCCCGCCTGCCTCAATCGCAGCACCAGGGACTGGTGTCCAGGCGTATGGCCCGGCGTGGAGATGACTCTCACGGTGCCATCGCCAAACACATCCAGGTCGCCGTCCAGCAACTGGAGCTTCACGTCGCGCCAGGCGGAGAAGCGGCTGGGGTCCACGCCCGGGGGCGCAGGCGTCCGGGTCGCCCACTCCAGCTCGCGCCGTTGCAGGAGCCAGGTCGACGCGGGAAAGACATTGGCATTGCCCGCATGGTCGGCATGCAGGTGGGAGAACCCGACGTAGCGCACGTCCGCGGGAGTGAGCCCCAGTTGATGGAGCTGCGCGGCCAGGGACGTCTCCAATCGCAAGCGATTGCCCACCGGGTCTTCCGCTCCGCCCGTCAGCGCATCGCTCAAGCCCGTGTCCCAGACGAGCGTGCCCTGGGGGTGCTGGATGACGAAGCACGGGACGATCAGCTCGCCGGGCTTGCCTCCAGGGGGGCTGCCGTCCGCGAAGAAGCCCATGTCCTTCACGTCGATGTGGCCACAGTCCAGCGCGTAGAGGCGGACCGGGGGAAGCGGAGGCGCTTGCGGCGCCGTTGAACGCACACATGCGCTCGTGAGCAGTCCCACCACGAGCCCGGCGAGCCGGGGGAGAGGGATTCGCGGCATGTTCAGAGGGCCTTCAGGACGGTGTCGACAATCCGCTCCAACCGCGTGGCGTCCTCGGCCGTCTTTCCCAGGACCCGCAAGCCGGTGAGCGTGTTGAGCAGGAGGGCCGCGAGCGCTTCCGCATCTTGCGAGGCCGCCAGTTCCCCCGTGCGCTGCCCTTCCTGGATGACGGCCAGGAACGCGGCCTCCGTCTGGTCGAACATGCGCGCGGCCAGCTTCGTCGCGGAGGCATCGCGCCCGGCCAGCTCGATGGCGGTGTTGATGGCCATGCAGCCCCGGCGCTCCGGATCCGCGAGGTCGATCTCGATGATGGCGAGCATCAACGCCCGCAGCCGCTGCTTCACCGGCCCGGGCCGCTGGAGCAGCGCGAGCAGCTTTACCGCCTCGTGGTCCAGGTAGTGGCGCAGCGCGTGCTCGAAGAGGCCGTGCTTGCTCTCGAACGTGTTGTAGAGGCTGCCCCGCCCCAACCCCATCCGCTCGCCCAGCTCCTGCGGCGTCGCCGCCGCGTAGCCCTTCTCCCAGAAGACCTCCATCGCCTTCTCCACGACGGCTTCCGGCTGGAACTTCCGGGGGCGTGCCATGTCGTGCTTCTATGGCGTTTTGTACCTCCAGGTCAAATATCGGAATCGCGGAAGAAGGACGCCTGCTGGAAGCGCAGGCCCGCGAGGACCTGCTCGACCCGTGCGTCGGAGAGCGTCCCGATGCGCTCACCGAGCCGCGCCTTCTCCACCGAGGACACCTGGGACACGACCACCACGCTCTGCTTCGCGAGGTGGCCCTCCCCCACGTCGAGCAGCACGTTGCCGGGCTCGCTTGCCTTCTTCAGGTTGGAGGTGAGCGCGCACACGACGACGGTGTGGATGCGCGAGCGGTTGAAGACGTCGTCCTGGATGACGAGGTACGGGTGGGCGATGGGCGGCACGGAGCCTCGCGCCTCGTCGGGCTCGCACCAGAACAGGTCGCCTCGGCGGATCATCTTCGGGCCCGTGCTCATGCGCCGGGTTGTCCCACGCGGCGCCGAAAGGGGGCAATCCTTCCGCTGCCCGCGCGTTGGTTGTAGGCAGGACACGCAATCAAGCTTCGAGGTCGAACATCATGAAGGCCGTGTTCCGGGATGGCGAAGGGCACTTGCGCAACGGGTGGAAGGGCCTGGGCTTCTTCGTGGTGGCCGCCATCCTCGCGGGCATCCTGATGTGGCTCCAGACGTTGCTGCCCGACGCAGTGAGACCGTTCGCGCCGAACCCCTTCTTCGCCTTCCTGGGGGTGCTGCTCGTGAGCCTGGACTTCCTGTACCTCGAACGTCAGCCCCTGACGTCGCTCGGCATGTCACTGGACCGGCGCGCGGGCCGCGACCTCGGCGCGGGGGCACTGGGGGGCGTGGTCCTCGTGGGGCTCGTGGCACTCGGCGTCTGGGCGGCCGGTGGCGTCCATCTGGAGCGCGCCGCGAACGCCCATGTGACCGCGGTCGTGCGAACAGGCTGGCTGATGCTGGGCGTGGCCCTTTTCGAGGAGGCGCTGTTCCACGGCTACATCTTCCAGCGCGCCATCCGGGGCATGGGCACCGTCTGGGCACAGGTCGTCATCTCCCTCATCTTCTGCCTGGCCCACCCCTTCAGCACCGAGATGGAAGTCCCCACGCGCGTCGTGGCGATGATCACCACCTTCATGGCGGGTTGGATGCTGGGCCTGTGCTACCTGCGCACGCGGCACCTCGCGCTACCGGTCGGCGTGCACCTGGGATGGAACTGGTTCCTGGGCGTGATGGGCTTCGGCGTGAGCGGCAAGGAGTTCCGCGGCTGGTGGATGCCCGTCTTCCACGGCCGCCCGGAGTGGCTCACGGGCGGCAGCTATGGCCTGGAGGCGTCCATCTTCGCCGTCGTCGCCCTGGGCGTGGCAATCATTGCCCTGACGCGCTGGAAGGGTTCAGCCGCGCGGGAACCGGAGGCGATGCCCCGCCCCGACGAGGCTCCCGCGCTGAACGGATAGGCGCTCACGCCTCCAGGCTGACCGTCTCCTCGAAGCCGTCGCCGTCCTTGACGGTGACGGTCTTGAGCCGGGGGAAGCGCCCCTTCACCCGCTCCAGCAGGTCCGGCAGTGCATCCAGTGCCCTTCGTCGTCCAGCTGGGACACGGTGTCCTCGCCCGACCCCGCCATCACGCTCCGGGCGATGGCGGTGACTGGCGCATCCCATGCCTCCAGGGCGTAGGGCCTGGCGCGCACGTCCAGGGCCTTCAGGCGGCGGGCCAGCTCTTCCACCTTCGCGGTGAGCCCTTCCTTCGCCACGAGCTCCGGCCGCACCACGTCACCGCGCGTCGTCGCGATGATGCGTGACAGGCATTCGCCCGAGTCCTCGTTGAGCAGGTCAAGGGACACGCTCGCGTGGCCCCACCGGTCCACGTCAACGCCCACGTGCGGGATGCCCCGCAGCACTTCATCCGCGATGGCACGCGCCTGCTCGTATACCGATGCCTCTTCCATTCCCTGAACTCAGCGAGGCGTCCATTCCCGGGCCAGCATCGCGTACTGGAATTCGTCGCCCCAGGCGCCCTTGAAGAAGATGTTCTCGATGAAGTGACCCTCCAGTGCCTCCAGGTCCTCCGGCCCCAGGCGTCGCAGCACCAGCCTGGGGGTCACCACCGTGTCGAACGCAGGGCCCCTATGTCCGTCCTCACTTCGCCTTGGGCGGCACGATGAAGTGGCCATCCGGCCCCAGGCGCAGCCGGGTGATGTAGCGCTGGTGGATGTCCACGTAGAGGTCCTTCCCGTTGCGGAAGAACGTCACCGTGGGCGCGATGAGCTGGTGTTGCGGAGGCTCTCCCAGGGCGATCCACGCGCGGTGGCCATCCGTGCCCAGGCTGACCCACCGCACCTCGGGTTTTCCCTTCTCGGGCTCCGTGAGCAGCTTCAGCAGGAAGATGGCGAAGCGCCCGTCGGGAGACCGCCAGGAGTCGGCCAGGGACAGCGTCATTGGCGCGAAAAGGCTCGTGGACCAGCCATTCACCACGCAATGCCCCTGGGCATGGGGACGCGCGAAGACCAGGGCTCCCCAATCTGACTTCCGGGTCGGTGCGCCCAAGCCGATGACCTCCACCGTTCCCGATGCGAGCGACACCTCCTGCTGGAAGAGCTGCTCGGCCGATGACCCGGCGACGAAGCCCAGGTCCGTGAGCGAGAGCGAGGGAACCCAGGCCCGTGCCCGTATTGACCGGGAGAGCCCCTGCTCCAGCCAGTCCTCCTCCACGATATCCGGGGGACATTCAGGCAGCTGTTCGACCGAGGCCGACGGCGCGCGGGCCGGAGCGTTCAAGGGGGTCTTCGGCACGTCGTCGGGCGGAGGGCGCGACTCCTGCTTCCCCGCCGCGCATCCCGCCATCAAACCCACCACGCATCCCCATATCCCCAGTCGTTTCATCATCGTGCGCGCATGCTAGCGCACCCGGGCGCGCGGTCTCTTCGAGCGCGGCGGGGCTTCCGCTTCGGCCTGCGCGGCCAGGTACTCCGCGAACACGGCCTCGAAGGTCGCCGCGAACTCACGGATGCGGGGGACCTTGCGCAGATCCTTGTGCATCGTGAGGTAGAAGCGGAGCGACGGCAGCGGCGTCTCCAGACGTACCCGGATCAATCCCAGGTGCTCCTGCTCCGCCCCGACCCCCAGCATCACCAGGCCCATGCCGCCCTTCGCCGCGTGCAGCCGCGCCTCCATCGAATTGGAGCGGAAGGGAAAGCGGCAAGCGCCCCGCTGGATCAACCACTGCGAAGGGCCCTGCCCACGAGGCGTCTCGTCCTCGACGACGAAGTCCTGCTCACGGTAGTCGTCGGCGCCCAGGAACCGCTTGGGCAGAGCGCGCGCCAGGTACTCCGCGCTCGCGTAGAGGCCAGTCACGACGTCGCCCAGCGGCTTGTCGATGAGCACCGGTGAGGAGGACCGCCCGCCCCTCACGCCGATGTCCGCTTCGCGCGAGGACAGGTCCACGAACCGCAGCTCCGAAATCACTTCCACCAGTGTCTCCGGATGCAGCCGCCGGAACCGCGTGGCCGCCTCCGCCGCTCCCACCAGGAAGCCGTCCGGCAACGAGACGCGAATCCTGCCCGCATAGGGAGAGCTCCCGCCGCCATCACGGCGGTGCGCGCGCAGGGACTGCTCGAAGCCCTCCGCCAGCGCGATGAGCTCCAGGGCCTCCTTCTCCAACCAGACGCCCTGCGAGGTGCGATGGACCAGCGCGCGCCCCAGGTCCTTCTCCAGCGCCCCGATACGGCGCGCCACCGTGGAGGTCGACAGGCCCAACTGGAGCCCCGCCGCGAGGAAGCTGCCGCCGCGATGCACTTCGAGCAGGACGCGGAGGTCATCCCAGGCGGGCAGTTTGTTTTCCATGGGTGGAAAGCACTCTAGGTCGCCGGGAGCGCGGGCGTCTTCGGACGGGTCATCCGCGCGATGACCTTCGCGCTGAACTCGCGTGAGAAGAAGCGGTTGGCGACGGATGCGAACCGGTTGCCAAGGCCATGCACCACCGACGAGCGCCCGGCGATGAAGGCAGCCAGGCCCACGGTCACCACGTCCTCCGGCCGCGCCTTCTTCCCGGGGGACGCGCCCTCCCCCGAGCGCTCGAAGAACGGCGTGTCCGTCGCCCCCGGCGACAGGGCCAGCACCCGGACGCCTCGCTCGCGGTACTCCGCCCAGAGCGCTTCGCTGAAGGACAGGACAAAGGCCTTCGTCGCCCCGTAGACCGCCATGTACGGCGTCGGCTGGTACGCGGCCATCGAGGCCACGTGGATGACGCCGCCCTGGCGCCGCTCCAGCATGGGAAGGAAGACGTGTGTCAACTCCACGAGCGCATGGACGTTGAGGTCGATCTGCTCCAGCTGGTCCTTCAAAGGCAGCACATCGAAGCCGCCGTGCAGGCCGAACCCCGCGTTGCTCACGAGCACGTCCACTTCGAGCCCCTTCGCACGGACTGCGTCGAAGAGCCGCCGCGGGGCCCCCGGAGCGGTCAGGTCCGCGGGCAGGACGTGCGCATTGCCCAGCGCCGCGGCGAGCGCCTCCAGCTTCGCCTCGCTCCGGGCCACCAGGACCAGCGTGGCGCCCCGGCGTGACAACTCCCGGGCGAACTCCGCGCCAATGCCCATGGACGCACCCGTCACCAGCACCGTCTTGCCCGCGAAATCAAATCGTTTCATCGGTCAAGGATGGGCGCCGGCCGCCCCTGCAACAACGGGAAGCGGTGGACACCTGCTTTCCAGAAATGGAAAGCGGCGCTCCCGCTATTCGCGCGACGGCAGCGCGGGCCCCGGGCGCGGCGTGTACACGTTGGCGCTCACGGAGCGCGCCGCCGCGGTGATGCCAATCAGGCTCTCCGCGTGGCCCAGGAAGAAGTAGCCCGTCTCCGGCAGCCGCGACAGCAACCCCTGGATGACGCGCGTCCGGGCTTCCGCGCCGAAGTAGATGAGCACGTTGCGGCAGAAGATGATGTCGAACGGCCCCACCGGCCAGGTGGCCGGCGCGTGCAGGTTCGCGCGGGCGAAGCGCATGAAGGGGCGCAGCTCCGGGCCCGCCATCATCAGGCCCTCCTGGGTGCGCACGCCCTTCAGCATGTACTTGCGCAGCCGGTCCTGCGGAATGCTCCGGGCCCGCTCCAGGCTCCAGAGGCCCTCCTCCGCGCGCTTCACCGCCCAGGTGGACAGGTCCGTGGCGACGACCTCCAGGTTCCACCCGGAGCCCTTGGGGAACGCCTCCAGCAGCTCCATCGCCAGTGAGTACGGCTCCTCCCCCGTGGAGCACCCGGCGCTCCAGACGCGGATGCTCCGGGGCCGCCGACTCTGCGCCGCCTGGGCCGCCCACTCCGGGAAGACATGGTCGCGCAGCAGTTCGAAGTGCCGGGGCTCGCGGAAGAAGGACGTCTCGTGGGTGCAGAGGCTGTCGAGCATCCGCACCTTCTCCGCCTCGTTCCCCCGCGCGGTGACGTACGCGTGGTACGCGGCGAAGGACGTCAGCCCCAGCTCCCGCAGCCGCCGCGACAGCCGGTTCGCCACCAGCGCGCTCTTGGCGGAGGACAGGTGGATGCCAGCCTCCGTCTCCACCAGGTGCTGGAACAGCGCCAGCTCCGAGCGCGACAACGCCGGAGGCAGCGCGGACGGCCAGAGCGCGTCCTCGCTCATCTGCTCACCCGTTGCCCGACGCTTCCGGAGCCGGAGGCGCCGCGGACGGCACCACGGGAGGCGCCGTCTCTTCGGTGGCGGCGGCCGTCAGCCGGAGCAACTCCTCCAGCGACAAGAGCCGGTCCAGATCCAGGAGCAGGATGAACGTGTCGTTGTGGCGGCCCATGCCCCGGAGGAACTCCAGCCGCACGCGCGTGCCGAAAGCGGGAGGCGGTTCGATGTCCGCGGGGCCCAGCTCCAGCACCTCGCGCACCGTGTCCGTGAGCAGCCCCAGCACCGTCTGCTGGCCGTCGAGTGCCACCTCCACGATGACGAAGCAGGACCAGCGGGTGATGGGCCGGGGCGGCAGCCCGAACTTCACCGCCAGGTCCACGACGGGCACCACGCTGCCGCGCAGGTTGATGACGCCCTGCACGGCCGCGGGCATCCCCGGCACGCGCGTGACGGGGCGGTGTTCGATGATCTCCCGCACCCGCAGGAGGCCCACGGCGTACTCCTCGCCCGCGAGCATGAAGCTCAGGTAGCTGGACCTGCCGCTGCCCGGTTCGGTGGAATGGCTCATGGTGCGCGCCCCTTCCTAGAATCGCTGGAAGTCATGGGGGGCCGGCGCTTCCGCGCCGTTCTGGAGCCGGGACAGCGCTCCATGCGTGGACGCGGGGAGCGGTCCCTGCGCCGCCTGCTGGAGGCCCCGGAGGGGCGAGGCCGGCAGCCGGGGAGCGGTCGGACGATGCTGCGCGGAGGAGGCGTTGAAGCTGAAGCCCTCCGTCAGCCGGAAGAAGGTCATCATCTGCAGCAGCGACTCCGCCTGGGTGGCCATCTCCTCCGCGGTGGAGGACAGCTCCTCCGCGGCGGACGCGTTGCGCTGGGTCACCTGATCCACCTGCGTCATGGCGCGGTTCATCTGCGACACGCCGACGGACTGCTCGCGCGACGCGTTGGTCACCTGCTGCACCAGCTCCGACGTGCGGCGGATGGCGGGCACCAGCTCCGACAGCAGCTGGCCGCTGCGCTCAGCGACCTTCACGCTGGAAGTGGCCAGGCTCCCAATCTCCTTCGCGGCCTTCTGGCTGCGCTCCGCCAGCTTGCGCACCTCCGTGGCGACGACGGAGAAGCCCCGGCCGTGCTCACCGGCGCGCGCGGCCTCCACGGCGGCGTTCAGCGCGAGCAGGTTCGTCTGGTAGGCGATCTCCTCCACGATGTCGATGCGCTCCGCGATGGCGTTCATCGCCTCCACGGTCTCCTTCACCGCGCGGCCGCTCTCCTCCGCGTCGCGGGCGCCCTTGAGGGCCGTCTGCTCCATCTCCCGGCTGTTCTCCGAGTTCTGGCGGATGCTGACGTTGAGCTGCTCCAGGCTGGCGGTGGTCTCCTCCACGGAGGCCGCCTGGGAGCTGGTGCCCTGCGACAGCCCCTGCGCGGCGGACGCCACCTGGAGGGACGCGGACGACAGCGAGCCCGCGGCGCCGCGCACCTCGCTGATGACGCCCGACAGCCGCTGGATCATGTCCCGCATGCTGCCCATCATCCGGCCCGTCTCGTCGGTGCCCCGCGCGGAGATGTTCGCGGTGAGGTCACCCGCCGTCACCTGCGCCGTCACCTGCACGGCCTCCGTGAGCGGCTGCACGATGCTGCGGGTGAGGAAGAAGGCCAGCAGGCCCGCGATCAGCACGCCCATGACGCCGCCGGTGATGATCACGTCGTACAGGTCCTTCACCATGGCCCCCGTCCGGGCGTTGCGCTCCTGCAGGAGCACCGTCTCGTCGTCCGCGAGCTTGGTGAGCAGCATCCGGATGCGGTCCGCGGTCTGCTTGCCGCGCGCGGACTGCTCCACCGCCACGAGCTGGGCCAGCTCCCCCCGGCCCGCGTTGACCTCGCGGCGCTGGGCGATGAGGGGCTCCAGGTGCTGGTTGATCCACTGCTGCAGCAGGTCGCGGATCTCCTGCTGGCGATCCTGCTGGCGGTGGTCGCTCTGGGTGAGCTGGCGGAGGCTGTCCAGGTTCTGGGACACGCTCAGCCGGGCCAGGGTGTAGGGCTCCAGGAACTTGTCGTCGCCGGTGATGATGAAGCCGCGCTGCCCCGTCTCCAGGTCGGCCATGTCACCCTCCAGGGTGCGCAGGGCGATCAGCACCCGTTGGCTCTCGGTGTCGCCCTCGGCGATCTTCGCGGTCCTGTCCAGGGTGGTGTACACGACCGTCACCACACCGATGATGATGGCGACCATCGCGCCGAAGGCGAGCGTCAGCTTCGCCGTGATGCTCATATTGTTGAACATGGTGACTCCGGAACTGCGACGGATGACTACGGCGCCCGGGGGGCGGCGGAAGGGGATGGGGTTTCCAGGGGAGCGGGAGGACCGAGCACGGACTCGGAGGCGTGGAGGATGGCCCTGCGCACCAGCGCGGGCGTGTCCAAGAGGAGCCCCACCCGGCCGTCTCCCAGGATGGTGGAGCCGGAGATGCCGGGGATGCCCTGGAAGAGGCGCCCCAGGGGCCGGATGACCCGCTGGCCCTCGCCCTGGAGCTCATCCACCGCCAGCCCGATGACGCCGTCCGGATGCCTGAGGACGACCACGTTCTCCCGGGCCGGTGTGCCGCCGCCCAGGGAGAAGACCTGGCGCAGCCGCAGGTACGGCAGCGGCTGGCCGCGCAGGGACAGCACGCCGGACGCATCCAACGTGCGCTCGCCGGCGGGGACCTCCATGCACTCCTGCACGCCTTCGATGGGGACCACGTACACCTGATCCCCCACGCCCATGGCGAAGCCCTGGATGACCGCGAGCGTGAGCGGCAGCCGCAGCGTCAGCGTGGTGCCCTGCCCCTCCTGGCTCTGGATGGACACGGAGCCGCGCAAGGCCTCGATGTCCCGGCGCACCACGTCCATGCCCACGCCGCGGCCGGACAGCTCCGTCACCTCGGTGGCCGTGGAGAAGCCGGGCTCGAAGATGAGGCGCAACAGCTCGTCGTCGCGCAGCCGCTCGGGCGCCGCCACCAGGCCCTTCTGCCGCGCACGCTCGCGCACCCGCTCGCGCTGGATGCCCCGGCCGTCGTCGGACAGCTCCACCACCACGCTGCCCGCGTCATGGTAGGCCTTGAGCCGCATGCGGCCCCGGGGGTCCTTGCCCGCGGCCCGCCGTTCGTCCGGCGTTTCGATGCCGTGGTCCAGCGCGTTGCGCAAGAGGTGGAGCAGCGGGTCGCGCAGCGCGTCCAGCACCGCGGTGTCCAGCGTGGCGTCCTCGCCCTCCAGCTCCAGCTGGGCCAGCTTCTTCTGGGAGCGGGCCAGGTCGCGCACGGTGCGCAGGTGCTGACGGAACAGCGGTCCCACCGGGACCATCCGCACCTTCATCACCTCTTCCTGGAGTGCCTCGAAGAGCGGATCCATCTCCCGCTGCTGGTTGAGCGCGTCCTCCCAGCTGGCCCCGAACTCCTCCGCGCGCGCCAGGAACTGCGCCATCCGGCCCCGCGCCACGGACAGCTCCGCGGTGAGCGTGACGATGCGGTCCAGGCGCTCCAGGTCCATGCGTGCGCGGCTCCGCGCCTTGCTCCGCGCCTCCGGCAGGCGAAGCGGGCCGGCGGGAACGGGCGGCGCCTCCGTGGGAGCGCCCGCGACGATGCCCTCGCGCAGCCGGACGAGGTGGGCCTGGTGCACCGCGCCCAGCGAGTCCACGCCCGCGAGCGACGCCCGGGACAGTTCGCGAAGGTGATCCACGGCGCCGAGCAGCAGCGACACCCGCGTCTCATCCGGGGCGAGGCGCCCGTCGAGCAGCGCCTGGAGCAGGTCCTCGACGCCGTGCGTGTAGTCCGTCACGGCCTGGAAGCCGAGCGACGCCGCCGCGCCCTTCAGCGTGTGGGCCCCGCGCAGGATGTCCTGGAGCAGCCCTTCCGCCGGAGAGACCTCCAGGGCGATGAGGTTCTCTTCCATGGAGGAGACCAGCCCCTCCGCTTCGTCCGCGAAGACGGCCAGCACCTTCTGCCATTCCGCGGCGGTTTCCGACGACATGTCCCCCGGGCCTGTCGTCACCTTCCGCCCCGGAGGCGAAGGGGAACCGGCGCGCGTGTTGGAACAGGTGGAGGGACTTTCAAGAACAGCGGCATGCGCCCCCCTTCCTCGAGATGCAAGGCATTGCCATGAAGGTGGGCCGACCCCCAGGCGAGGAATGAATCAAGAAGTCAACAATATCGAAACAAACAACAAGACACAACCTCACCAGTGATTTCACGCACAGTCGGAATCAGCAGGGAAGCGCGGCGCGTTTCCGGGCAGGACGTCACAGGTCGGGTGACGGACGCCATCCGAAGGGAGTGTGTCTCAGCTGTCTTGAGTTACATGTTTCAATCCCAGCCACATCCAACACAGTGCGTCTCGTACGTTCGTCCAGGACAGTGCACTGGCACTCCGGGGTGATGTGGACTCCCTGGTTCGCGCGCGACGCTCCTCTGAGCGCACGACGAGCAACCGGAGGGACTGCATGCCCAGCGTCATCGTGGTGGGAGGAGGCGTCGCGGGTCTGACGGTCGCGCATGAGCTGGTGGAGCGCGGCTTCGAGGTCCACATCCACGACACGCGGACCACGTGGGGCGGCAAGGCGCGCTCGCAGCCGGTGCCCGGCACGGGGACGGAAGGGCGGCGCGACCTGCCGGGCGAGCACGGCTTCCGCTTCTACCCGCGCTTCTACCGGCACGTCATCGACATGATGCAGCGGACGCCCGCGGTTGCCGGCTCGGCCACACCGACGGTCGACCAGCACCTCAGGGCCACCACGGAGAGCGCCATCGCGCTCATCGACGAGGACACGTGGTACCGCTTCTCCCGCCGCAAGCTCGACAAGCCCTATGACGTCCTGGAGGCGCTGGAGCTGTTCTTCCAGAAGCTGGACTTCGACACGGCCGACAGCAGCCTCTACAGCCTCAAGATATTGCAATTCCTCTCATCCAGCGAGGCGCGCCGGTTCGGCCAGTACGAGCAGCGCTCCTGGTGGGACTTCGCCCAGGGCGACCTGTACTCGCCGAAGTTCCAGCGGCAGCTGCGGGCCGTGCCGCGCACGATGGTCGCCATGGATCCACGGCGCGGATCCGCGCGGACCATTGGCGCCATCTCCATGCAGCTCATCCTCGACTTCGCGCAGAGCGGGGTGAACAACGACCGGACGATGGGCGGCCCCACGAGCCAGATGTGGCTCGACCCCTGGGTCGCCCACCTGCGAAGCCTGGGCGTGCAGTTCCACGCGGGCGTGAGTTGCACCGGCTTCGACGTCGCGGGCGGGCGCATCTCCGGCGTCCGCTTCGCCAACGGCGAGTCGCGCACGGCCGACCACTACGTGCTCGCGGTGCCCCTGGAAGCGGCGCATGCCCTCATCACGCCGGAGCTGGCCGCGTTGGACCCCGCGCTGGCGCGGCTGCGCGCGGCGAACGTGGAGGAGCTGGTGTCGTGGATGGTGGGGATCCAGTTCTTCCTCTACGAGGACGTGCCGCTGGTCCGCGGCCACACCTTCTATCCGGACTCGCCCTGGGCGCTGACGTCCATCTCGCAGCCGCAGTTCTGGCGCGAGCTGGGCCTGTTCCGGCGCCAGTTCGGGGATGGGCAGGTGGGCGGGCTCCTGTCCATCGATGTCTCGGATTGGAATACGCCCGGCACGTTCGTTCCGAAGCGCGCGAAGGACTGCACGCCGGAGGAGATCAAGACGGAGGTCTGGGCACAGCTGAAGGCGGCGCTCAACGGCCGGGACGCGGAAGAGCAGGTGCTGACCGACGAGCTGCTGCACTCCGTCCACCTGGACGCGGACCTGGACTACGCCGGCGGGCTGCCGCCGCTCAACTCGTCCGGCCTGCTGGTCCATCCGCCCCGCTCCTGGGAGGTGCGTCCGGAGGCCGCGAGCGCCATTCCCAATCTCTGCCTCGCGGGGGACTACGTCCGCACGCACACGGACCTGGCCTCCATGGAGGGGGCGTGCGAGGCGGGCCGCCGCGCCGTCAATGCCATCCTCGACCGGGCGCATTCACCGTCCACCCGCGCGGCCATCTGGCCCCTGGAGGAGCCGGCGTGGCTGGAGCCGTGGAAGCGCCTGGACGCGGCGCTGTACCAGCGCGGACGCCCGCACCTGTTCGAGCTGCTCGGCCTGCGCACCGCGCTCCAGGCGTCGGACGTGCTGCGCCGGTTCGCGGCCGTCACGGGCATCACCGACGTGGATGACTGGTTGGATCAGTTCCGCGTCTCCAGCAGGGTCGACTCGCTGCTGGCGCGGCTGGGCATCCGCTGAAGCGCCGCGCCCGGCGCGCGGGCTACTGGAGGGACGGCTGCTCCGGCTCCTCCTTGCCCGTCTTGGCCACGGCGTAATCCTCCGCGCCGGTGAAGTCGACGACGCGGCAGGGCTCATCGCCCACGACCCAGGCGTCATGGCCTGACGGGACGAAGGCGACGTCGCCCGGCTCCAGGTCCAGCTCCTGGCCGTCCTTCATCTGGATGTGCATCCGCCCGGACAGGACGCTGAGGGTGTGGACCACCTCGCAGCTCTCCGTGCCCGCGATGGGCTTCACGTGCTGCGACCATTGCCAGCCGGGTTCGAAGTAGCCCCGGCCAATGCTGAGCGCTCCCAGGTTCAGGACGATGGCCTCTCCGTGCGAAACGAAGGGCCGGCGCTCGTCCGCCTCGTTGGCCTTCTTGATGATGGCGCGTGCCATGGTGCGACTCCTCCCGGTGAATGGGTCCAAGAGGAAAGCTGGGGGCCGCGAGCGCTGGAGGAAAGGGTTGGAGCCCGGACACGGCGGTGGACTGGAGCACGGGGTGTAGCGCCCGTCCCCACCTCCGTACCTTCGTGCCGCAGCAGCCGACCTGCTTCTCACAGGGAGTTGAGCCATGCGCCTTCCGTCGCGCCTTGCCCTCTGGGCATGTCTGGTCATCGCGCAGGGATGCCGCACGCATCACGAGCCACCTCCCGCGCCCCCCCCCACGCCGCCCATCGCCACCGCCCGGCCGCTCCACCTGGCGAGCCCGGAAGCCATCGAGTTCGAGTTCGGACGGGCCCAGGCCACCGCCTGCAATTGCTTCAAGTCGGACGCCACCGCGAAGGAGGGGGGCGCGTGCGACACGCCGCGCTTTGGCTCGTACCTGCTCGCGCTGACCTGGGCGCCCACCTTCTGCCGGACCCATCCAGACAAGGAGGAGTGCGAGCACCTGGAGGACACCTTCGGCGCGACGCACCTCACCCTCCATGGCCTGTGGCCCCAGTTCAACGACGAGGAGGCGCGGGAGCTGAACTGCACCTATCCGGCGTTCTGCGGCGGGCTCTGCGAGTGCAAGAACAGCGACGCCCCTTCGCGGTGCTTCCCCGACCCCGCCACGATTCCGCCAGCGATGGGCACCTACGGTCCGGGCTTCGTCACGGACAACTTCTTCCTCGCGAACCACGAGTGGCCCAAGCACGGCAGCTGCACGGGGATGGATGCCCGCACCTACTTCCAGAGCAACATCGACGCGCTGCTGTCATTGCCTGGCGACCAGGGGACGCCGGCCGCGCTCAGGGACAACGTCGGCGGGAGCGTGAAGCTGGAGGACCTGCGCGCCTCGTTCGGACAGGGGGACAGCGTCGCCTTCGCTTGCGATCCGGGCTGCAACCTCATGGAGGTGGGGATCTGCTTCGCGGTGGATGATCAGCGGCGGCCCTCCGCGCGCATGACGTGCCCGAAGAGCGTGACCAGCGGCGCCACCAACAACTGCGTGGGCAATGGCTCTCAGCCCCGCTGCCCCACCGTGAAGATTCAAGCCGCGAAGCCCTTCGACCCCGGCGGCGGACCGTCCTCCACCTGCGGGCAGCCGGGCCAGGGCCCCGCGTGCACGAATGATCAGCTCTGCCAGAACCAGGGCTGGGTCCGCTGCGCGCGCTCCGGGTGCTGCACCACCGTGCCCAAGCGCTGAATCAGGCCACGGCCTGGAGGTCGGCGTCGCGCGGCACCTTCGCGGCGGCGGCGCGCACGATCTCCGGGCTCGCGCCGTCCTTGTGGGCGTTCTCGCTCAGGTGGCGGCGCCAGGCTCGCGCGCCGGGCAGGCCCTGGAAGAGGCCCAGCATGTGCCGGGTGATGGCGCCCAGCGGCGCCCCCTGGCTCATCTGCGCTTCGATGTAGGGCAGCATCGCGTCCACCACCTCATGCCGCGTGAGGGGCGCCTGCGTGCTTCCGAAGAAGCGCCGGTCCGCGTCCGCCAGCAGGTACGGGGACTCGTAGGGCGCGCGGCCCATCATCACGCCGTCCACGCGGCCCAGGTGCTCCGCCGCCGCGTCCAGCGTCTTGATGCCGCCGTTGAGGCTGATGTCCAGGTGCGGGTATTCCGCCTTGAGCCGGTGCACCAGGTCGTAGCGCAGGGGCGGCACGTCCCGGTTCTCCTTGGGGGAGAGGCCCTGCAGCCACGCCTTGCGCGCGTGCACGATGAAGCGCGTGCAGCCCGCCGCGGAGACGCGCCGCACGAAGTCCTCCAGCGTGGGCCACTCCTCCATGTCGTCGATGGCGATGCGCGACTTCACCGTCACCGGGATGCGCACCGCTTCGCGCATGGCGGCGACACCGCGGGCCACCAGGTCCGGCTCCGCCATCAGGCACGCGCCGAAGCGGCCGGACTGCACGCGGTCGCTGGGGCAGCCCACGTTGAGGTTGATCTCGTCGTAGCCCCACTCCTCGCCAATGCGCGCGGAGGCGGCCAGGTCCGCGGGCTCCGAGCCGCCCAGTTGGAGGGCCACCGGGTGCTCGGCGGGCGTGAAGCCCAGCAGGCGGTCGCGCTTGCCGTGGAGGATCGCGCCCGTGGTCACCATCTCCGTGTAGAGCAGCGTGTGGCGGGAGAGGAGCCGGAAGAAGTACCGGCAGTGCCGGTCCGTCCAGTCCATCATCGGCGCGACACACAGCGGCATGGGGTAGGCCAGGGCAGTCATCGCCCTACCCATATCCGGACTCCCGCCGTCCGCCCAGGGTCTCCCGAGGCCCCCTCCGAAGGCAGGCGGCCCGCCGGGCACCGGCTCAGGCGGGAGCGCTGAGCACCACGCCCTGCTCCGCGAGCCACCCGTCCACCAGCCGCTGGCCGGCGTCCGTCAGCGTGAAGCCCAGCCCGGCCCACTGCTGGCCGTTGAGCATCACCACCTGCCCCAGCGCGCGGGCGAAGGCCACCTCCGGCGCCGCGTGCTTGAGCAGCGCGCCCGCGTAGTGGTGGAGGAACAGGTCGAAGTTCTTCGCGAAGTCCGGGTGCCCGGGAAGCGAGTCGCTGCGCGTGTCCGCCGCCACGTCATACGCCTGGATGAGCGCGCCGAAGCCCAGCACCTCCACCAGGAACGCATGCATCCGCTCCTGCCCTCGCACCCGGCCGGGCAACCACCGCTCCGGCCCCGCCGGCGTCTGGAACGTCCACAGCCCCCGCTGACGCGTGGCGGCGAACGGCAGCCCCCCACCCTGCCGCTCAAGCCGGGCCACGCGGCGGTGCACCCGCAGGGGTGCCGCCTCTGAACGCGCGGGGAAGTAGACGATGACCGCCGGGGCCGAGCGGGCGCAGTTCATGGGGGACACCACTCCAGAGGGGGAACACCTGCACCGGAATTATCCGGCGTCAGTGCCCTGGAGTTGCTTCCTGGACAACGCTTTTCAGGGCCCCCCGGGCATGGGTCCGGCGAGCGCCTCCACGGCCTCGGGGAGCATGCCGCGGTCGAGCGCGGCCTGGAGCATGTTCAGCTGGGCGGACACCACCGCGCGCGACACCTTGGCGCCCGCGCCGTCGCGCACGAGCAGTTCCAGGGTGGCCTGGGCCAGCAGCAGCGGCATCGTGGTGAAGGCGAGCACGTCCCGGGGCGCCCCCGCCAGGTGCAGGGCCCGCACGTAGCGCGCGGCCGCGATCAAATCCTCGCCCGCGAGCCGCTCCACGTCCTGGAGCTGGACGCCCTCCGGCAGCCACACGCGGCCCTCCTTCCGGTCCTGCCGCGCGTCCTTGAGGATGTTGACCAGCTGGAGCCCTTCGCCGAACAGCGGGGCCAGCGAGCGCAGGTTCGGCGCGTACATCGCGAGGCGCGGATCCAGGACGAACAGCTCCGTGAGCAGCTCGCCCACCAGTCCCGCCACGATGTAGCAATAGTCACGCAGGGACTGGAGCGACCCCAGCTGCAACAGCCCGCCTTCGGAGGCGCCGGCCAGCACCTGCCCCATGCCCTGCACCGTCTTCAGCACGAAGTGGCGCAGGATGGCGCCGGCCTCCGGGCGGATCGCGTCCAGGCTCGCCAGCAGCGTGGGGGTGCTCGCGAGGAGGTCCAGATAGCCCGCGTTCTCACTGGGAGGGCGCGACAGCCACTCGCGCGACAGCGCCCCGGCGTCCACGCCCGGGGTCTCCTGGAGCAGGGACTCGAAGGCGGCCAGCGCCTGGCGCCGCTCGTCGCGCGTCCAGGGGGCGGCGTCCTCCAGGGTGTCGGCGACGCGCAGGAGCAGGTAGCCCAGGCCCACCTCCCGGCGCAGCGGCTCGTCGAGCAGCGGGATGGCGAGCGCGAACGTGCGGCTGGTCCGCTCCAGGAAGTCCGCCAGCTCGTCATCCCGGAACGGCAGGGCCGTCTCAGTGGGGGCGTCACTCAAGGAACCGTCCTCCGGAACGGGCGCACTTCTTCCGCCCGGCGCCCTCACTGCCACAAGCCACCCACCGACACACGCGAGAACGTTCGCGCGACGCGCGCGGGGCCCGGATGGGACACCCGCGCGCCGGGTTTCCAGGGCCTCAGGGCGCCGGAGCGACCGTCGGCTTCGGGGCGGGCTGCGCGGGCGCGGCGGGCTTCGGCTCCGGCTTCTCGTGGGACTCCAGCATCTTGCCGTTGTCGGCCGCGATGCGGCGGTACCACGCGTCCGGGTAGCGCGGGTGGCCCACCTTGCCCGTGGCGTCGCGCACGTTGCCGTCGATGTACTTCACCAGCATCTGCTCGCCCAGCTTGCGCCAGCGCGCGTGGACCTTGTCACCCTGCTGCATGGAGTACTCGGTGAGGTACTGGCGGGCCTGCTCCGGCGTCCGCTTGTAGAGCACCTGCGCGATGCTCTCCACGTTGGCCTGATCCGCCAGGAACTGGCCCTCCAGGTCCCCCTGCGCCTTCTGCACGTCCACAATCATGTCGCTCCAGCGCCCGTAGGCCTGGTTCGACACCCAGTTGAAGACCCAGAAGGACGAATCCCAGGAGAACTCGCCGCGGCTGGCCACGCCCTGGGCGAAGTTCTTCGGCACCTGCCGGATGCCCGCGTACATGGGCGTGTAGACCGTGGTGAAGGTGTCATCCACGCCGAACCAGAGCACCCCGCCAATGGCGTCCGGCAGCCCCGAGCGCATCTGCGCGACGAAGGAGAAGCCCGTCTGCTGCGTGGAGATGGCGCGCTCGTGCACGTAGTTCTTGCCGTCCACGTCCCACGTCATCGGGCGCCAGCGGTAGGGCACCGCGTAGGGCCCCGCGCCCACGTCCTTGGACATGTCCAGCGGCGTGCCCTCGTAGTGGTCGCGCATGAGCGCCATGGCGTCCTGCACGGACACCTTCTTGTCCGGCTTCACCCACAGGGGCAGCCGCTTCGCCGTGTCCGCGCCGTCCGCGTACTCCACGCCCAGCTTCAGGGACGGGGCCGCGCGGCGGAAGATGCTCCACACGCGCGCCTCGCTGAAGCGCTGCCCGCCGAAGTCCAGCGGGTGGTACGTGTCCGCGAAGCTGAAGTCCTTGTCCGCGCCCGTGTACCAGCCCTTCGCGCGCGCGAAGGAGATGACGTCCGGCGCGTACAGCGTGGTGGCGCTGTCGTTGAGCGGGAACTGGCGGATGCGCGACTGGTTGGCGTGCGCGGAGATGGAGCCGTCCGGCAGCTTGCGGGCCACCCACACCGCGCCCTTCTGGCCTTCGCCCTTGCCAATCATCTCCAGGATCCACGCCTCCTTCGGATCCGCGATGGAGAACGACTCACCGGTGGAGGCGTAGCCGTACTCGGAGACCAGGTCCGCCATCACCTGGATGGCCTCGCGCGCCGTCTTCGCGCGCTCCAGCGTGATGTAGATGAGCGAGCCGTAGTCGATGATGCCCGCGGGCCCCTCCAGCTCCTTGCGGCCCGTGAAGGTGGACTCGCTGATGGACAGCTGGTGCTCGTTCATGTTGCCCACCACCGAATAGGTGGCGGCCGGCTGCTTGATGCGGCCCAGGAACTTGCCGGTGTCCCATTCCATGACGTCGCGCATGGCGCCGGCCGCGTGGCGGCGCGCGGGCGTGTAGTACAGCTCGCCGTACAGTTCGTGCGCGTCCGCCGCGTAGGTGATGAACGTGGAGCCGTCCGTCGTGGCGCCCTTCGTCACCAGCATGCTGGTGCAGGCGTCCGCGACGACGGGGGCCACCAGCACCGCCGTCAGCGGCAGCGCGGTGAAGAGGATGGAAGGGAATCGGTTCATGGCGGCGCAATCTAGCAGGACCTTCGCCCGCTGCCCGCCCGGGCAGGTTGCCCGACCGTCAGGCACCCGGGCCCCTGCCGCACGACGCCATGCGTGAAGCCGATGGCCGCCGAGCGCCGCGCTACTTCCTGGCCCTCACGCTGGATGGCACCCGCCATGCCGGGACGCTAGGGTTGCCTTTTCCCGCCCCGGGGCCATCCGAACCCCAGGGCTCCCTTTGGAGGAAGCCGTGACGGAGATCGTGGTGGGCCTGGTGGTGTTCTTCGTCCTCACGGTCGTCCTGGGCCCCGCCCTGTGGAGTTCCCGCATCTGGTGGAGCAAGGCGGACCGCGAGCAGGTGAAGGACAAGCACGGCCGCCCCCGCAAGGACGCGAAGGACGCGTAGGGCGGCCGCTGGAAGGACCTGGGGGGCTACTCGTCGGTCTGCCGCAGCGCGGCCAGCACGTTGAGGTCCTCCAGCGTCGTGGTGTCCTGCGAGGACTGCTTGCCCGCGGCCACGTCGCGCAGCAGCCGGCGCATGATCTTCCCGGAGCGCGTCTTGGGCAGCCCTTCCGCGAAGCGGATCTCATCCGGCCGCGCGATGGCGCCAATCTCCTTGCCCACGTGCACGGCCAGCTCCTTCTTGAGCGCCTCCGAGGGAGCGTTGCCCTGCTTGAGCGTCACGAAGGCCACCAGCGCCGTGCCCTTCAGGTCATCCGGGCGGCCCACCACGGCGGCCTCGGACACCTTCGGGTGCGCCACGAGCGCGCTCTCCACCTCCGCGGTGCCCAGGCGGTGGCCCGCGACGTTCACCACGTCGTCCACGCGCCCCATCAGCCACACGTAGCCGTCCGCGTCCGTGCGCGCGCCGTCGCCGGTGAAGTACATGCCGGGCAGCTCGCTGAAGTACGTGTTCACGTACCGCTCCGGGTCCCCGTACACGGTGCGCAGCATGGACGGCCAGGGCTTCGTCACGAAGAGCAGGCCGCCCTGCCCCTTGGGCACGCGCTTGCCGTCGCGGTCCAGGATTTCGGCGTGGATGCCGGGCAGCGGGAAGGTGGCCGAGCCGGGCTTGGTGGGCGTGGCGCCGGGCAGCGGCGAAACCATGATGCCGCCCGTCTCCGTCTGCCACCACGTGTCCACGATGGGGCAGCGTCCCCCGCCGATGACGTCGCGGTACCACATCCACGCCTCGGGGTTGATGGGCTCGCCCACGCTGCCCAACAGGCGCAATGAGGACAGGTCGTGCTGCTTCACCGGTCCGTCGCCCAGGCGCATGAAGGCGCGGATGGCGGTGGGCGCGGTGTAGAGGATGGTGGCCTTGTAGCGCTCGATGATGTCCCAGAAGCGGTCCGGCCCCGGCTGCGTGGGCGCACCCTCGTAGATGATGGTGGTGACGCCGTTCATCAGCGGGCCGTAGACGACGTACGTGTGGCCCGTCACCCAGCCCACGTCCGCGGTGCACCAGTAGACGTCGTCGTCGCGCAGGTCGAACACCCAGCGCGTGGTGAGCGACGCGTTCACCGCGTAGCCCGCCGTGGTGTGCAGCACGCCCTTGGGCTTCCCCGTGGAGCCGGACGTGTAGAGGATGAACAGCGGGTGTTCGCTCTCCACCCACTCCGGCTCGCAGGTGTCGGACTGGCCCTTCACCAGCGCATCCCACGCCACGAACTTCGGGCCTTCCGGCAGCTTGCCGTCACCGGTGCGCGTGAGGACGATGACCTTTTCGATGCTGGGGGCGTTCGGAAGCGCGGCCTCCACGTTCTTCATCAGCGGCACCACCGCGCCCTTGCGCCAGCCGCCGTCCGCGGTGAGCAGCACCTTCGCGCCCGCGTCCTTCATGCGGTCCTGGAGCGCCTCCGCGGAGAAGCCGCCGAACACCACCGAGTGCACCGCGCCCAGCCGCGCGCACGCGAGCATCGCGACAGCGGCCTCCGGCACCATGGGCAGGTAGATGCCCACGCGGTCACCCTTCTTCACGCCCAGGGACTTGAGGCCGTTGGCCAGCCGGTTCACCTGCTGGGACAGCTCGCCATAGGTGATGGCGCGGCGGTCACCCGGCTCACCCTCGAAGAGGATGGCGGGCTTGTCCTTCAGCTTCGGCAGGTGCCGGTCCAGGCAGTTGTAGGCGAGGTTGGTCTTCCCCTCGACGAACCAGCGCGCGTGGGGCGGCTTCCAGTCCAGCACCGTCTGGAAGGGCTCCTTCCAGTAGAGCTCCTCGCGGGCGCGGTCGCCCCAGTACTTGTCCGGATCCTTCGCGGCCTCGTCCCACAGCCGCTGGTAGTCCTGCATGCTGCGGATGTGGGCCCGCCGGGAGAAGTCCTCGGGCGGGGGGAAGACGCGGGATTCGGTCAGGACCGAGACGATTTCCTGCGTGTTGGCCATGGGCGTTCCTCCAGCTGGAGCGTGGGAACAGCCCTCCTGTTGTAGGAAGCCCCTCCCGCTATCTCAAGGGTTCCCTTCGCAGCGGCCGTTCCCCTGAACACCGTCGAAGCGGAACCACAGCTCGCAGATGCAGGCCGCGTCGGTGTTGGCGTCGTAGGTGAGCCGCAGCTGCCCCCGGAACCGGGTGGAGCACTGCGTGGTCGCGTCCAGGTGCACGCGGACCTGGTCCAGCAGACACTCGTTGTCCCCGTCCACGGTGGTGCTCACGTTGGCCACGCTGCCGTCGGCGGTGAAGGCCTCGCCGTCCTCCAGGAAGTAGCCGAGCAGCTGCATGTTCTGCACGCCGAAGTCCGCGCGCACCACGCGTCCGGAGATTTGCAGGTTCAGCTGGAGGTTGCCCTGGAACTTCTCCAGGAGGCCGCAGTCGTCGCGCAGGGTCTCCGTGGGGAGCAGCTCGTACTCGCCCTCGTTCTGGCTGTAGGGCAGGCAGCCCGCCAGGGTGGAGGCCAGCAGGGCGGTGAGGCAGAGGCGTCGCAGGGTAGACACGGCACGCACCATCGCCCACGGGAGGCATCCGGAACGGGCGCTTGCCCGGGGGCTTTGGGTAGAGTGCGACGCCATGCCTGAATACCGCAACCCCAAACCCACCGTGGACTGCATCATCGAGTTGTCCGGCGAGCGCATCGTGCTCATCCGCCGCGCGAACCCGCCGGTGGGCTGGGCGCTGCCGGGCGGCTTCGTGGACGAAGGCGAGCCCCTGGACAAGGCGGCCATCCGCGAGGCCAAGGAGGAGACGGGCCTGGACGTGACGCTGGAGGAGCAGTTCTTCAGCTATTCGGATCCGAAGCGGGACCCGCGCCTGCACACGATTTCGACGGTGTTCATCGCGAAGGCGACGGGCGAGCCGGTGGGCGCGGACGACGCGGCGGAGGCGAAGACGTTCACGGTGGATGCGCTGCCCAAGGACCTGTGCTTCGACCACGGCACCATCCTGTCCGACTACCTGACGTACAAGCGCACCGGGAAGCGCCGCAAGCTGTAACAGGCCGCCACGGATGCACTACCTGTTCGTCCTCCTGGCGCTCGGGGCCCTGCTCATCGTGCATGAGCTGGGGCACCTGGTGGCCGCGCGCCTGTTGGGCGTGCGGGTGCCGCGCTTCACCGTGGGCTTCGGGCCGCCGCTGCTGTCGTTCCGGCTGGGCGGGACGCAGTTCGTGCTGGGCGCGGTGCCGCTGGGTGCGTCCGCGAACCTGCAGGGGATGAACCCGCACCGCTCCGCGGAGGAGGACACGTCGGGGTTCGGCACGCTGGGGCCGTTCAAGCGGATGGCCATCATCCTCGCGGGGCCGCTGGCCAACTACGTGGTCGCGGTGGGGCTGTTGTTCGCGCTGTATTCGTCCGGGACGCACGTGGTGGTGCCGCTGACGGTGGGCACGGTGCTGCCGGGTTCGGAGGCGGCGCGGGCGCAGCTGTTGCCGGGTGACCGGCTGGTGGGCGTGGACGGCAAGCCGCTGGAGAGCTGGTCGGACTTCGTCACGCGGGTGGCGGACGGCGTGGGCGGTCAGCTGGAGCTGGCGGTGGACCGGCACGGCGAGCCGCGCACGGTGACGGTGCGGCCCCGGGCGGACGAGCGCGGCGCGGGGCGCATTGGCGTGAGCCAGCAGTACGTGTTCCGCACGCACGCACCCGGCGAGGCGTTCACGCAGTCGCTGGTGCACACCGGCCGCGTGGCGTCCGAGGCCCTGTCCACGCTGGTGGCGATGGTGCGCGGGCCGCAGGTCACGGGCCGGGCAGGGCCGGGCGCGCTGATGCGGCAGGAGTCGTCCGACGTCGCGTCATCCACCGCGTCCGGAGCGGATGCGCTGGTGCGTGCGCTGGTGGCGGCCTCCGTGGCGCTGGCGATGCTGACGCTGGTGCCGGTGCCGGGACTGGATGGAGGCCGGGTGCTGCTGATCGCCATCGAGGCGGTGAGCGGACGGCGCATCCCGCCGCGCGTGGAGACCGTGGCGCAGACGGCCGGGTTCCTCTTCCTGTCCATTGGCATCGTGGCCACGGCGGGCGCGGAGATCCGCCGCGCGCTGCCATCACCGGAGGCTCCGAACGCCGGGGCGAAGACTCCCGCGGCTGCGCCCCTCGCCACATCGGTTCCTGCCGCTTCGGATGCGGGGGTCGTCTCCGCAGCAGGGTCCGCCCCGGTGGCCTCGAAGCCGGCGGTGGCCACCGTTCCCGTGGGCCTGGATGCGGGAATGCATGGAGCGGTCACCGCGCCTCCCGCCGTGGATGCGGGAGCCTCGGTTGTGGCGGCCGCCCTCCAGGTGCCGGATGCGGGCACGTCCGTGAGCGCCGCCGCTTCTCTGGCGCCGGATGCGGGCACGTCCGTGAGTGCCGCCGCGCCTCGGGCGCCGGATGCGGGCACGTCGGTGAGCGCCGCCGTGCCTCTGGCACCGGACTCGGGCACGTCCGTCACCACCGCCGTGCCTCTGGTACCGGACGCGGGCACGTCCGTGAGTGCCGCCGCTCCTCGGGCGCCGGACGCGGGCACCGCGGGTGTCGTGACGCCCTCGCCTCCCTGAAGCGGCTGGCCGCCTGCTCCTCTGGCCTCCGACCTGGAAGCGGAGCACCTGTTGGCTGACAGGTGCTGCACGGATGCGATCAACCTCGTTGATTGCACGGCCGCGTGTGCGCCAATAGAAGCCCAAGGCTTCTTCCACCTCGTGCCGCCCCCAGAGACCCGCATGCCCCAGCCCCTGTCCCCCTCCATCACCCCTTCCGAAGAGCGTCACTTCGCGGGCGGCGGTGAGATGGGCGAACTGGTGCGCTCGCTGGACTGGTCCCGGACGCCCTTGGGCCCTTCGCGCGACTGGCCCGTCAGCCTGAAGACGATGGTGGGCGTCGTGCTCAACAACCGGTTCCCCATGCTCATGTGGTGGGGCCCGGAGATGATCCAGGTCTACAACGACGCGTACCGCCCGGTGCTCGGCCGCAAGCATCCCGGCTCCCTGGGCGCACCGGGCGAGCAGGTCTGGGTGGAGATCTGGGACGTCGTCGGCCCCATGGCGCGCGGCGTGCTGAATGGCGGGCCCGCCACCTGGAGCGAGAACCTGGCGCTGTTCATCAACAGCCGGGGGTTCATCGAGGAGACGTTCCACACGTTCTCGTACAGCCCCGTCCCCGACGAGCAGGGCGGCGTGGGCGGCGTGCTCGTCACCGTGCGCGAGACGACGCAGGAGGTGCAGCATGACCGGCAGCTGCGCATGCTGCGCGACCTGGCGGCTCGCTCCGCCGACGCGAAGTCTCCCGAACAGGCATGCCGCGCCAGCCTGGACGTGCTCGCGGACAACGACCTGGACCTGCCCTTCTGCCTGCTCTACCTGCTGGACGCGAACGGCGACTCCGTGCGCCTCGCGGGAAGCAGCCTGCTGCCAGACGCCGTGCTGGCCACGCTCCCCGCGCAGCAGTCCCTCTCCGCCGAGTCCGGCACCGACTGGCCCTTCGCCGAGGCCGCCCGCACCAGTGACAATGTCCTCGTGAAGGAGCTGGGCCAGCGCCTCCGCGCCCTGCCGGGAGGCCGCTGGAACACGCCGCCTTCGCTCGCCGTGGTGCGCGCCCTGACGCGGCCGGGCCAGTCTCGGCCGTACGGCTTCCTCGTGGGCGGAGTCAGTCCCCGGCGGCGGCTCGACGCGCCCTACCACGACTTCTTCCAGGGCACCGCCGAACAGGTCGCCGCCGCGCTCGCCAACGCACGCGCCTATCAAGAAGAGCGGCAGCGCGCGGAAGAGCTCGCCGCGCTCGACCGCGCGAAGACGGCCTTCTTCAGCAACATCAGCCACGAGCTGCGCACGCCGCTCACGCTGCTGCTGGGCCCCACCGAGGACGCGCTCAGCAGCCTCGAGCGCACGCTCCAGGGCGACGCGCTGGAGACGGTGCACCGCAACGCCGTGCGCCTGCGCAAGCTGGTCAACACGCTGCTGGACTTCGCGCGCATCGAGGCCGGACGCGTGCGCGCCACCTACGAGCCCACCGACCTGGCCGCGCTCACCGCGGGCCTTGCCAGCGCCTTCCGCTCCGCCATCGAGCGCGCGGGGCTGGTGCTCGACGTGGACTGCCCGCCCCTGCCGGAGCCGGCCTGGGTGGACCACGAGATGTGGGAGAAGATCGTCCTCAACCTCATCTCCAACGCGCTGAAGTTCACCTTCACCGGCACCATCACCGTGGCGCAGGCGCTGCGGGACGGCCACATCGAGCTGCGCGTCACCGACACCGGCACGGGCATCCCCGCGCACGAGCTGCCCCGCCTCTTCGAGCGCTTCCACCGCGTCCACGGCGCCCGCGCGCGCTCCCACGAAGGCTCCGGCATCGGCCTGGCGCTGGTGCACGAGCTGGTGCGGCTGCACGGCGGCACCCTCACCGTCCAGAGCGAGCTGGACCAGGGCACCACGCTCACCGTGCGCATCCCCACGGGCTTCGCGCACCTGCCGCCGGAGCACGTGACGTCCGTGCAGAGCCAGCGCTCGCAGCCCGCGGGCGCGGACCCCTATGTGCGCGACGCCATGGGCTGGCTGACGGACGTGCCGTCCACGCCCGTCGGGGACCGGGGGGAGCCGGAGTCCGTCGACCCGGCGCTGGGAAGCGAGGAGCGCGGACGCGTGCTGCTCGCGGATGACAACGCGGACATGCGCGAGTACGTGGGCCGGCTGCTGGGCGCCCATTGGACGGTGGAGGCGGTGGCGGATGGCGAGGCCGCGCTCCAGGCCGCGCTCGCCCGGCCTCCGGACCTCATCCTGTCCGACGTGATGATGCCCCAGCTGGACGGCTTCGGGCTGCTCCAGGCGCTGCGCGCCGACGAGCGCACCCGCACGGTGCCCGTCATCCTCCTGTCCGCCCGCGCGGGCGAGGAGGCCCAGGAGGAGGGCCTGAACGCGGGCGCGGATGACTACCTGGTGAAGCCCTTCTCCACGCGCGACCTGCTGGCGCGCGTCACCGCGCAGCTCACCCGCTCCCGGCTGCGCAAGCTGGAGGCCGCGCACGGCGAGCGGCTGGCGCGCATCTTCCAGCACGCGCCCGTGGGCATCGCCATCCTGCGCGGCCCCGAGCACGTCTTCGAGTTCGCCAACGAGAACTACCTCAAGCTCATCGCCCACCGCGACGTGATGGGCAAGGGCATCCGTGACGCCCTGCCGGACCTGGCCGACCAGGGCATCTACGAGCTGCTGGATGGCGTCTACACGACGGGCGAGCCGTACATCGGCCGCTCCCTGCGCGTCCTCTTCAACGACGGCCCCCACCAGTCCTCGCGCGAGGTGTTCTTCGACTTCGTCTACCAGCCCATGACCGACGCGGGCGGCCAGGTGGAGTCCATCATCGTGGTCGTCTTCGACGTGACGGAGCTGGCCACCGCGCGACGGGAGGCGGAGGCCGCCAACCGCGCCAAGGACGAGTTCCTCGCGATGCTCGGCCACGAGCTGCGCAACCCCCTGGCCCCCATCCTCACCGCGCTCCAGCTCATGCGCCTGAGGGGCGAAACCGCCGCGGAGCGCGAGCGCACGCTCATCGAGCGGCAGGTGACGCACCTGGTGCGCATGGTGGACGACCTGCTGGACGTCAGCCGCGTCACCCGGGGCAAGGTCACCCTCAAGCGCGAGCGCGTCACGCTCACCGACGTGCTGGCCAAGGCCATCGAGCAGATCAGCCCGCTCATCGAACAGCGCCAGCACACGCTGGAGGTGGACCTGCCCGAGCGCGGCACGGACCTCCACGGCGACCCCACGCGGCTGGCGCAGGTGTTCGCCAACCTGCTCACCAACGCCGCCAAGTACACCGAGCCGGGCGGCTTCCTGGCCGTGACGGGCACGCGCGAGGGGCAGCAGCTCGTCGTGAGCGTGCGCGACACCGGCGTGGGCATCGCGCCGGAAATCCTGCCGCGCGTGTTCGACCTCTTCGTGCAGGAGCACCAGGCCCTGGACCGCTCCCAGGGCGGACTGGGGCTGGGGCTCGCCATCGCGCGCAGCCTGGTGACGCTGCATGAAGGCACCATCAGCGCGCAGAGCGCGGGCCGGGGCCTTGGCAGCACCTTCACCGTGCGCCTGCCCGCGCTGGAGGCGGAGGTCCCCGCCGCGCTGCCCACGCCGCAACCCGGTGCCTTCGTCCCCCAGGAGCCCACCTCCGTGAGCGCGCGCGTCCTCATCGTGGACGACAACCGGGACGCGGCGGACGTGCTCTCCGAGTCCCTGGAGTTCCTGGGGTGCACGACGCGCGTGGCCTACGACGGCCCCAGCGGCCTGGAGGCGGCGAAGACGTTCCAACCGGAGATCGCCCTGCTGGACATCGGCCTGCCGGTGATGGACGGCTATGAGCTGGCCCGGCTGCTGCGCCAGCAGGAGGAGCCCCGTCCCCTGAAGCTGGTGGCGGTGACGGGGTACGGCCAGGAGTCCGACCGCCAGCGCTCCAAGGCCGCCGGCTTCGATGCCCACCTCGTGAAGCCGCTGCACTTCGAGACGTTGGAGACGCTGCTCAAGGACCTGACGGGCGCCTGAGGAGCAGGCCGCCCGTCGTCCAGGGGACGTCCGGCCCCACGAAGCCGGGCCGGGCGGCCTCGAAGGTTTTATGCTCCGGCCCCACATGCCCACGCCTTCCGCGCCCTCCGCCCCCGTGGCGGACGGTGGACTCTTCTGCGAGCTGTACTGGGGCACCTCCCTGGCGGAGGCCTGGAGCTATGGCCCCGAACTGGGCCAGGTCCACGCCGCGCCCGACGAAACGGCCCCCCTGCCCCTCTACGGCTTCACGCTGCCGGAGGAGCCCTTCCTCCTGGCCGAGCGCACCCCGCGGGGCTGGCGCATCCACGTGCCGCCGTCCGCCCGCGTGGAGAAGAGCCTCAAGGGCGACGCCTTCCACCCGGTGGGCCCGGAGGAGCTGACGGGCGCGCCAGGCCGCGCGGCGGTGGAGCTGCGCGAGGGCATGACGCTGCGCCTCGTGGAGGGCGAGCTGCGGCTCTTGGTGCAGCCGTCGGTGGTGAAGGAGCGCGCGGGCCGCTTCCGCGTGCGCGACGTGGCCTGGCTCATCACCGTGGCCATCCTCTTCCTGAGCGCACCCGTCGCCTTCCTCACCATGGGGCCGGACCCGGCGCGCCTCGCCGCGAACAACGCGCGCGCGCTGCAGGTGGCCCACGACAAGGAAGAGGCGCGGCGCAAGGCCATGGGGTTGGACCAGCCGCTCAAGCCGCTGACGGAAGCGGAGCGCGCCACCCAGAAGCAGGACGGCGGCGCGCGCGTCAACGTCCCCGCCAGCTTCGGCGTGCGCTAGTCAGGGGCCCATCCCCACCCAGACCTCGCCGTCCTCGAAGTACTCCTTCTTCCAGATGGGCACGTCCTGCTTGAGCCGCTCGATGGCGTACTCACAGCCCAGGAAGGCCTCCTTGCGGTGCGCGGAGGCCGCGGCGATGACGACGGCCAGCTCGCCCGGCAGCAGCGTCCCCACGCGGTGCGCGATGGCCAGCCGCGTCCCCGGCCACGTCCGGGCCACCTCGTCGCCAATCTCCGCGAGCTTCGCTTCGGCCATGGGCGCGTAGGCCTCGTACTCCAGCCGCAGCACGCGCCGGCCCTTCGTCTGGTTGCGCACGGCGCCGGAGAACGTCACCAGCCCGCCCGCCCCTTCGGAGGCCACCGCGTCCACGACCTCCGACAGCTGGAGCGGCCGGCTCACCACGCGGAAGAGGTCCGGCGCCCCACCGGCCACGGGCGGAATCAACGCCAGCTCCGCGTCCTGCGACACTGGCGTGTCCAGCCCCACGAACTGCTGCTGCACCGCCACGCGCAGGTGCGGCAGCAGCGGCGCCAGCGGCGGGTGCTTCGCGGCGAGCAGCGAAAGCACATCCGAAACGCGCGCCCCGGGGGGCACGTCCAACGACTCGCGCGACAGGCCCGCGCGCTCGCGGGCCGCGGCGAAGTACAGCACCGTGACGGACATGCGCTACCCCCTCCTGGTGTGCCCCTAGCGTTCGCGCAGCACGACGCGGCCCTGGAGCCGGCCGCCGCCGTCCGCGGGGGAGAAGTCGAGGAACCCGTATTCGAACGGGGTGAGCTGCTCCAACAGCGCCGTCACGAACACCTGGCTCGCCAGGAGCTTCCCGGTGCTGACGCCCGGCACCTCGCGCACCCCGGCGAGGTCCGCCCGGAGCCGCCCCATGTCCACCATCAGCGACAGGTGCCCCGGACCGAAGGCCTCCGCGCCGAAGCGCGTGCGCAGCGTCGCGCCCACGTCGCCCGTCTCACGGCCGGTGAGCACCTCGCCCGCCTCCATCGTGGCGCGCTCCGGGGTGAGCGTGAGCGACACCGGCTGCTCCATGAGCCGCGTGCGGAAGCGCGTGGTGTTGCCCTGCGCCTCCTTCTGGAAGACGAGCGCGTTGTCCTGCAGCTGCTTCTGGATGAGCTGGAGCACCGGCTGCACGGACGTGAGGCCCGCCTCCATCACCACCGTGCCCTTGGGCGAGGGGCGCTGGTCCCGGATGAAGCCCTGGAAGAAGGCCGCCGCGTCGAAGTAGACGAGCATCGCCACGTCGCCGCGCAGCGCCTTCAGGAGCGGCTCCGCGTCCAGCCCCTGCTTGCGCCAGCGCTCCAGCGTCCGCTGCCGCCGGGGCGACTCCGGCGACCCGAACACCAGCCGCGCCAGCTCCTCCGGGGGCACCGACAGCTGCGCCGCCGCCACCGGCCCCGCCGCCGCGCGCCCGAGCAGCGCGGAGGCCGGCCCCCGCGTGCTGCCCAGCAGCGGCCGGGACGACGACAGGAAGCCATCCAGCTCCGCCTGGTCCGCCTGCACCGCGAGCGCGCCGAAGAAGCCGCGCACCGGCATGTCCTCCTTCTCCGCCTCCGGCACCGGCGGCGCGGAGAAGAGGAACACGCTGCCGTCGCGCACCTTGCCGCGCAGCTCACCCAGGAGCGCGTTCTCGGAGATGCCCGGGCCGGACAGCGCCTCCACCCTGCGGCGCACCCGCTCCACGTCCGGAGACTCCTCCACCGCCAGCGCCTTCACCGTCTCCCCGGGCTCCGGGGCGTCCGGCGAATCCGGCACCGCGAGGTACACGTAGCCCCGGTCCGCGAACAGCAGCATGGACCGGCCCCCGTCCACCGGATCCACGCGCGCGCTGCCATCCTCGCGGGGCAGCACCTGGTGGCCGGCGCTCCGCAGCTCGCGCGCCACGGCCGCGAGCGCCGCCTTCGAATCCGTCACGCCCAGCAGCGCCACCACGCCGTCGAAGTCCGGCAGCAGGAAGAAGCCGAAGCCCTCCTCCGGGTCCACCTCCGAGGGGCCCGCCGACAGGCTGCGCAGGAGCAGCGGTGCCAGCGGCGTCTCCTCCAGCGTGCGGCGCGCGTTGCCGGCGCCCACCAGCCGTTCGTAGAAATCCACCAGCCCTTCCACGTTGCCGCGCAGGCGGGGCACCCAGAGCACCGTCTGCGCGTCCTGGGGCACCGCGCGGAGCACCGGACGCGGCACCACGGTGAGGACCACCCGGGCCAGCTCCTTCTCTCCGTCCAGCGCCCGCACCGTGTAGCGGCCGGCGGTGGCCCACGCGTGGCTTGCGCCCGGCGCCGTCCGGGGCGGAGTGCCGTCCCCGAAGTCCCAGGTGATGGCGGGCGCCTTCGGGGCGGTGGAACCGAAGGCCTCCGGCACTCCCGCTTCCAACGTGCGCTCCGGCCCCAGGTCCGGCCTCAGGCCCCGGCAGCTGGAGACACCCAGCCCCACGGCGGCCAGCAGGAGGAAGAGCGGAAGCGGGGACGGGAGCGCGCGGGGTCGGGACGCCATGGGCCTTTCGGTTAGTAGTCCAACGCCAGCCCGAACATCCAGCGCCGGCTGCCCAGGTTCAGGCCCTTGCCGCCGAAGTTGTTCACATCCGCATGGGTGTACTCGGCGAAGAGGTACGAGTGGTTCACCCCCAGGTCCGAGTCGAAGTCGCGCGCGAAGCGCGGCTCCAGCACGTCCAGGAGGAACGACACGCCGGCGGTGCCCGCCCAGCCCCACTTGCCGCCGCTGGCCTTGTCGCCCTCGACGACCTCCGTGGCGCTGCCCTTGGTCATCCACCACGGGGAGAAGACGAGCCCCAGCTTGGCGTACGGCACCAGCGGGATGCCCCAGCGGAAGGCCGCGTAGTCGAACTTGTAGAAGGCGTTGAGCTGGATGGGCAGCACCTTCAGCGCCGCCTTGTCCGCCGCCGCCGAGCCGTCCTCCAGCTTCGCGTCCGCGTACTTCTCCGCGTAGCCCGCGGACAGGCCCAGGCCCGCCGTCCCGATGCCCTGGTAGAAGAAGCGCTGGACCTCCGCCTCGATGAGCAGCAGCGACGCATCACCGAAGGTGTCCTTGTACGGCGTCTTGCCGCCAAGGGCCTTCTCGGTATCGATGCGCGGCTTGTAGCCGCCCCCACGGAAGATGACCGCGCCGGTGCGCGGGGAGCGCGTGGGGATGGTCACCTCCTGCGCCACCGCCGGTACCGCCAAGAGAAGCGCCGCGACTCCCAGGCCCACAGCCGTGCTGCTCATGACACCTTCCTCCGAGACGACAGCCAGATGCCCAGCGCGGCCAGCACCGCGCCACCCGCGATGCCACCACCGGTCGCGGCACACCCGCCGCTCTCCTCGCCGCCGGCATCCTTGTAGGCGTCGAACAGACCATTGCTCTTCACGGGCGTTCCCTCCGCCGGGGCCGACTGGGCGCTCTCATTGCCGGCCTTGTCGATGATGGTCGCCTGGATCCGGTACGTCACGCCATTGATGAGTCCGGAAATCACGACGTTGCCCTCGCCCGCCGCCTTCGTGACGCGCGTCACGGGCCCCGTCGTGCCCTCGACGGCCAGCGCGCCCACCAGGCCCTGCCCGCCGTCCGTGCCCGCGTCATCCGTCCCGCCGTCGGCGTCCGTGCCCGCGTCGGCGTCCGTGCCCGCGTCATCCGTCCCGGCGTCGCCGCTGGTGCCCGCGTCGGCCGTCGCCACCGCCGCCGCCTCCACCACGACGGTGGAGTCCGTCTCCGCCCCGTCCACCTGCACCGACAACGCCGAGTCCCGGGCGATGACCTTGCCGATGGTGGGCTTCGCGGGCGGCGCGGGGTCGTACTTCACCACATAGGCCGGCGTCCCCACGCTGGAGTAGGTGGTCTGGCAGGTGTAGCCCGTGGCGTCCGTCCGCCGGGCCGCCGCGCAGAGGTTGAAAGTCATCTCCGCCGTCTGGTTCTCGCACGTCATCGCGCTGCCCGCGTCCGCGGTGGAGTTCCGCGCGGCGAGCAGCTCCTCCACGCTGAAGGACAGGTTGCCGCTCGCCGTCGTGTCGGAGGGGCCGTAGGTCGCGAGCGTCAGGTCACCCGCGAGCGGCCGCGTCCCGCAGCTGCCCGTGGTGACGTAGATGTAGAGCGACTCCTCGCAGGGCGCCCCGGTGCGCGTGAAGCTGAAGCGCCGCTGGATGCCGCAGTCCGACTTGGGCACGGTGACGGTCAGGCCCGTCGTGCTGGTGGACGAGCTCGAGAACGTCACCGTCGGCACCTGGGCCACGGCCGTGGACGCGAAGAGCAGGAGGCCAATGAAAGGAAGACGCATGGATGGGCCGGAAGCTAGCAAGGGCGGGGCCACCCTCAAGCCCCGTCCGGTCGGCCTGTTTCCCAGGGAAAACCCCGGGTTCGCGCGCCAAACAGGCAAGGTGCCCCCGGGGGCTTTGCCAAATTGTCAGGCGGGGCGTTCCGCCAGCTTGAGGCCCGCGTCCACCAGGTGGGCGGCGGCCCGGCCGGCGTTGTCCACGGACGCGAAGAGCGTCACCCACTCCGGGGCCTGGGGGAAGGCGCGCACCCGGCCCACATGGACGGCCGGGTCGCTCATCACCAGCATGGGCATGGGGTAGATGCGCTCGCCGGGGGCGTCCAGCACCTTGAGGGAGGGGGACGTCTTCAGGGCGGCCCGCACCTGCTCCACCGGGCCCGGCTTCTTCAGCTGCACGTTCACGGTGAGGCCGTGGCCGTGGAAGGTGGGCACCTGCACGGCGGTGCCGGCGAGGACGGGCGTCTCCCCCAGGGCGGAGAACAGGCGCGCGGCCTCCAGCGTCCAGCCGCCCTCCTCTTCCGTCCACGGGCTGTTCACCATGAAGCCGCCCACCTGGGGCACCAGGTTGAAGCCCACGCGGTGCGGGAAGACCTGCGGCTCCGGCTCGCGGCCGGAGAGCAGGTCCGCGGTCTGCTTCTCCAGTTCGGAGATGCCGCGCACGCCCGCGCTGGAGGCGCCCATCAGCGCCGTCACCTGCGCGCGCACCACGCCGAACGCGCGGCGCAGCGGCTCCACCAGGTGCACGGTGGCGCTGGTGACGATGCCCGGCAGGCTCACCACCCGGCCCTTGAAGCTGAAGCCCGGCCCCAGGGCCTCCGTGTTGAAGCCCGGCAGGATGAGCGGCACGTTGCCGTCGCTCCGGAAGGCATTGCTTGCGTCCACCACCCACGCGCCCGCGGCCTGCGCGGCCGGAGCCAGCGTGCGGGAGGCTTCCGCGGGCGTGGCCAGCAGCACGATGTGGATGCCCCGGAAGGCGTCCGCGGAGGCCTGCTCCACCTCCAGCGTGTCCTCGCCGTACTCGACCTCCAGGCCCTTGGAGCGCTCCGAGCCGAAGGCCCGCACCTGCTCCATGGGCACGTCGCGCGCGTACAGGTTGGCCAGCACCTCGCGGCCCACCACGCCCGTGGCGCCCACCACGGCAATCCGAAGGTTCTCTCTCATGACGGGCTCCTTTACGTCACCGCCCCCGCCCGCGCGAGCACGACGCACCGCGAAGCGTCCTTCAGTCTTCCTTGAGCCGCGCCGTGGGGGCGGGGCCCGGCAGCGGCGGGAACTTCGGGTTGCGCTCCGGTTCGGACGCGCGGACGTAGTGCGGCTCCAGGGCGAACAGCGCCTGCTGGGAGTACGCGTCCGGCAGCCGCGCCAGCCGCCCGACCTCCACAGCGGACGGGAAGGCCGGGCCGGACAACAGCCGGTGCGGCGCGACGCCATGCTTCTCCAGCGCCTGCCGGTAGTCCGCGAGCGCCGGGCCCAGCGCCACCGCCTCGGGTTCGGCGGCCATGCGCTGCGCCACCTCCTCCGGCGACATGGCCGTCTCCGGCGCCAGCGCCTCCACGGTGTGGCCCACGCGGCGGTAGGCGCCCAGGTACAGGTCGTCCTTGCGCGCCACGGCGAGGCAGAACAGCGGCACGCCTTCCGGCCCCTCCAGCGCCACCGCCGCCAGCGACGACGCGCCGGCCACCTTGAGCCCCGCGGCGTACGCCAGCGCCTTCACCGTGGCCAGGCCGATGCGCAGGCCCGTGAACGAGCCCGGCCCCAGGCCCACCGCCAGCCCCTCCAGGTCCTTCAGCGTCAGGCCGTGGCGTTGGAGCAGGTCCCCGACGACGCCGGGCAGCGCCTCGCTCTGCTTTTCGGGCGGAAGCACCACCACGTGCTCCACCGCGCGCACGTCCTCCCCCTGGCGTTCCACCAGGGCGAGCGACAGCGTCAGCGTGGAGGTGTCCAGCGCGAGCAACACAGGCGACATCCCTTCTTCCGGTTCAATGCACTCAGGCCGGAGCGGCCCAGAACTCCACCGGCACTTGCGACACGCGGTCGCCGCACCGGAACAGCCGCACGCGCGCCAGGCCCTTGTCCAGCATGCCCAACTGCTTCGCCGCGGCCTTCGACACGTCGATGATGCGGCCATCCACGAAGGGGCCGCGGTCGTTGACGCGCACCTCCACCTGGCGGCCGTTCTCCATGTTCATCACCTTCACGCACGACCCGAAGCGCTCCGAGCGGTGCGCGGCGGTGAGGGCGTTCTGGTTGAACTTCTCCCCGCTGGCGGTGGGCCGGCCGTGGAGCCCGGGGCCGTAGAAGGACGCGAGCCCTTCCCCCAGGTAGTTGCGAGGCATCTTCTCCCGGCGGGTCACCTTCGTGCCGTCGTCACCGGAAGAAGAGGTCTCCGGCGGTTGGGGCTTCGCCGCGCGAGACGCGCAGCCAGCGAAGAAGCCCATCCCCAGCAGCAGGAGCGCGGTCCGTCCTTGCATCATCACCTCGCTAGCGGGTCACGTCGTTGGTCACGGCCAGCAGCATGAGCAGGATGAGCAGCGCCAGGCCCACCATGTTCGCCACCTCGCGCACGCGCACGGGGATGGGGCGGCGGCGGATGCCCTCCCACGCCGCGGACAACAGGTGGAAGCCGTCCAGCACCGGGATGGGCAAGAGGTTCATCACGCCCAGGTTGATGGAGATGATCGCCATCAGGTTGAGGAAGCTGTCCAGGCCCTGCTCGGCGCTCTTGGCGGCCAGCTGGTACATCATGATGGGGCCGCCAATCGTGCTGGGCGACACCTTGCCCACGAACAGCCCGCCCAGCACCTGCACCATCTGCCCGACAATCTTGGGGACGATGAGCGCGGCCTCCTTGAAGGCGGCGGCGGGGCCCAGGTCGATGGTCACCTTCTCCACCGGCGGCAGGTCCGCGCTGCTGTAGCTCCACGGGCGCACGCCCAGCACCACCGGGGCGCTCGTCTGGCCGTAGTCGTCGCGCGTCTTGAGCGGCGCCTGCGCCAGCTTCTCCGTGCGCTCGCCCTTTTCGCCGCGCCACGTGAGCGTGAAGGGCTGGGCCTGCAGGCCGTTGAGCACCGTCGACAGCTTGTTGAAGGACTTCAGCGGCGTGCCGTTGATGGCCACGATGCGGTCGCCCGGCACGATGCCCGCGGCTTCCGCGGAGCTGCCGGTGGCCACGCTCGCCACGTAGAGGTCCACGGCTTCCGCGCCCAGCGCCGCCGCGCCCTCGCCGGCCTGACGCGGCAGGGACACCTTCACCACTTCCGGCAGCCGGCCGGTGACGGCGCCCACGGCCATGGGGGCCAGGCGCGCCACGCTCAACTCCATGGGGGTGCCTTCCGGCACCTTGGCCACCTCCCGGTAGAGGGCGGCCTCGTCCTGCACGTGCACGCCGTTGACGGACAGCACGCGGTCGAAGCTCTTGAGGCCCGCGGCGGCCGCGGGGGACGTCGCCGGCACGCCCACCACCGGCGGCTGCGGGTAGGGGCTCACGCCAATCATCCCGCGCTCGACGGTGTCCACGGGGGACACATCCGAGCTCTTCTCCGGCGTCACCTCCACCACGCGCTGCTGCCCGTCGCGCTCCAGGGTGACGGGGACGGGGCGGTTGAACTTGCCGACGAACGCGTCGCGCATGTCGTCGAAGGTGCGGACCGGCTCGCCCTCCACGGACAGGATGCGGTCTCCGGGGCGGATGCCCGCGGCGGCGGCGGCCATGTCCGGCGACACCAGGCCCACGCGCGTGGACAGCGTCTCCTGGGGGCCCAGGAAGACGAAGAAGTAGACGAAGATGGGGAACAGCAGGTTGAAGGCCGGGCCCGCGAGGACGATGAGCCCGCGCTTCCAGGGCGGCTGCGCCAGGAAGCCGCGCGCGGCCTCTTCCGGCGGGAGCTCTTCGTGGGGCAGGTCCCCGGCCATCTTCACGAAGCCGCCCAGGGGCAGCAGGGCCACCTGGTACTCCGTCTCACCCTTGGTGAAGCCGATGATCTTGGGGCCGAAGCCGATGGAGAACTTGAGGACCTTCACCCCGCAGGCCTTGGCCACGAGGAAGTGGCCAAGCTCATGCACCGTCACGAGCACGCCCAGCAGGAGGATGAAGAACCCGAGGTTCTGGAGCATGGGCGGAAGAGTAATCGCGCCCCCCGGGACGGACAACGCACAACACACGGCGCGAAGCGGGCGGGCAGGCGCGAAATCAGGCACTTACGGCAACAGGTGCCTCACGAACTGCACATAGACGAACACCAGCGGCGCATTGAAGATGAGCGCGTCGATGCGGTCGAGGATGCCGCCGTGTCCGGGAATGAGCTTTCCGGAGTCCTTCACGCCGTAGGCGCGCTTGAGCATGGACTCGCACAGGTCGCCCACGGGGCCCAGGAGGCCGCCGGCGATGCCCAGCACCACACAGTCCCACACGGTGAAGATGGGGAAGAAGCCGAGCTTGGCGACGAACATGCCCAGCACGGAGCCGACCATGCCGCCGAAGAAGCCCTCCCACGTCTTGTTCGGGCTCACCGCGGGGTAGAGCTTGTGCTTCCCGAGGAAGCGCCCCGCGAAGTACGCCAGCGTGTCGTTGGCCCAGGTGATGGTCAGCGCGCAGATGACCCACGCGAGCCCTTCGCCGGGCAAGAGGCGCAGCGCGGACAGCGCGGTGAGGCCGATGGACCCGTAGAGGAAGCCCGTGACGAGGTGCGCGGCCCGGGTAGGGGCCTCCGCGAGCACGCCCCGGAACAGGTTGTAGATCCACGCGAAGAAGAAGAAGACGGACGTCACCCAGAAGGCGGTTTCGCCCGTGCGCGCGGCGTCCCGCAGGGGGAGCAGCGGCATGACGAAGGCGGCGGCCATGCCCACCCAGGCGGCGGCGCCCAGGCGCTTCTGCGTGATGAGGTAGTACTCACCGGCGCACACGGCCGCGGCCGCGCCCAGGAGGATGGCGCTGTAGTACCCGCCCAGGAACAGCAGCAGGAGGACCAGCGGCAGCAGGGTGATGCCGGTGACAATCCGGATGAGGAGGTTCTTGTTCTTCTCGTTCACGCCTTGGCCCGCTGGGGGGTGTCGTCCCGGTTGACCTGGGCGGACGTCAGACCGAAGCGCCTCTCGCGGCCCTGGAACTGCGACAGGCAGCGCAGGAACTCTTCGGTGCGGAAGTCAGGCCACAGGGCGTCGGTGAAGCACAGCTCGGCGTACGCCAGTTGCCAGAGCAGGAAGTTGGAGATGCGCTGCTCGCCGCTGGTGCGGACGATGAGGTCCACCGGAGGCAGGTCGGCGGTCCACAGCCGAGACTCCAGGTCGTGGGGCTCCAGGCGCGCGGGGTCCAGCTCGCCGCGGGCGACGGTCTCCGCCAGGTCGCGAGCGGCGCGCAGCAGCTCCTCGCGGCCGCCGTAGGAGAGCGCCAGGGTGAGCACCATGCCCGTGTTGTGGGCGGAGTCCGCCCGGAGGCGCTCCAGGGGCTCGCGGACGTAGCGGGGCAGCTTGTCCACCTCGCCAATGGCGTTGAGGCGGATGCCGTTGTCGAGGATCTCCGCGCGCTCGGACTCCAGGTACTCGCGCAGGAGCTCCATCAGGCCGGCGACCTCTTCCGGCGGGCGGGCCCAGTTCTGGGAGGAGAAGGCGTAGAGGGTGAGGGCCTGGACGCCCACACGGCGGGCAGTGCGCGTGACTTCGCGGACGCTGACGCTGCCCTCGCGGTGGCCTTCCAGCCGGGGCTGGCCTCGAAGCTCCGCCCAACGACCATTGCCGTCCATGATGATGCCCACGTGGCGCGGGAGCGGCCGGGCCTTGACCTGGACCTCGAGGGCGGTGGGCAACACGGTGGGAGGGCGATCCATGAAGCCGCGCACCCTAGCGGCGGCGCCGCGTCGCGTCCACGGGCGCGTGGCCGCCCGGTCCCTCTCCACGGGTAGGCGGTCGTCTGGAGGGGGTGAACGGTTCATGAGGGGACAGGAGCCCGGTTAAAGTGGGCTTCCATGAAAACTGCTCATGCCCTGCCCTCCTTCCGGCTGCTCGGTGGGCTGCTCGGGTTCTGTGTGTTCGGGTTGGGTCCGGCCTTCGGGCAGGCGGCGGCGACGGGGACCGCGGCGTCCCGGCCCGCGGGCACGTACTTCGACGCGGCCATGGCGGAGGCCGCCCGACTGTATGAGGACCTGGAGTCCGAGCAGGCGCTGGCGGCGGTGACCCGGGCGCGGCGGCTGGCCCGTTCGGAGGCGGAGCGCAGCGCGGCGGCCATCTACGAGGGCGTCATCCTGGCGGACATGGGGCGGCGCGACGAGGCGCTGGCGTCGTTCCGGGCGGGGTTGGTGCTGACGCCGGAGGCGAAGCTGCCGGCGAAGGTGTCTCCGAAGGTGGAGGGTGACTTCGAGTCGGTGCGGAGCGCGGTGCGGCAGGAGCGCGCGGCGTTGGAGAAGCCGGCGGATGCGCCGGTGCGGCCTCCCGTGGTGGAGACGCCGGCCCCGTTGAGTCCGCCCGTGGTCGCGGCGGCGCCTGCTCCGGCGCCGGGGGTGGACCTGAAGGCGGATGCCCGTGAGCGCGGGATGCGCCGTGTGCCGACGGTGTCGTGGGTGCTGCTGGGGACGGGCGTGCTGGCGGGTGGCGTGGGCTCTGTCTTCGGGCTCCAGTCGCGCGGCAACGTGAGCTCGGCGCGCGAGGCGGACCTGTCCGCGGACGTGGGCGGACATCTGGACGACGCGCGGGGCCAGGCGGTCGTGGCGAACGTCCTCTTCGGCACGGCGGTCGCGGCGGCGGCGGGCGCGGTCACGACGTACTTCCTGAGCGGAGAGGCCACGGCTTCGGTGGGCACTCCGTGAGGGTCGTGCGAGCGGTGACGCTGGGGGTGTTGCTGCTGTGCGGCTGCTCCGTGCCCAAGGATGACGACGTCATCCTGCGGCGGTTCTGCGCGAACACTGGCGTGGACTTCCAGGACGCGACATTCCGGCTGACGGATCCGTCGGCCTGCGACCGGGGCATGGCCGTGGACGTCGTCAGTGGGACCTCGAGCCCGGGCTGCGTCCAGGTCTCTCTCCAGGATGCAGACAAGCGGCTGCTCGCCTCCACCCAGTTGCTGGGGCCGACCCGGGTCACGCCGGATCAGGCTCGCGGTCTGCGCATCCTGCTGTCGGAGGCGCAGGGGACGACGTTCCGGCTGCTCGCGGAGTCCTTCGCGGGCAATGCCTGTGACGGGGCTCCGTCCACGCAGACTCTCCAGTTCGTCGACGTTCCCAGGGGAACGGTGCGAAGCGTCCGGATCGATGTGTCCCAGAGCGACGCGGATGGGGATGGCCATCCGTCCATCGCCACGGGAGGCACGGACTGCGACGACGCGAACGCGAACATCCATCCCGGCGCCACGGAACTCTGCGACGGCGTGGACAACAACTGCGTGGACGGCGAGGCGGACGCGCCGGGCATGCGGACGTGGTTCCCGGATCAGGATGGAGATGGCTACGGCGTGGCCGTGATGGCCTGTGTGGGACCCTTGGGGCTGGTGGCGAGCCAGGGTGGTGACTGCGATGACACGAATGCCAGCATCCATCCCGGTCAGAGCGAGCTTCGCTGCGATGACCGTGACGACAACTGCAATGGCCAGAAGGATGAAGGCCTGCCCATCCTGTCGTGGTACCGGGACGCGGATGGGGACGGATATGGCGACGTGACTCAAGGTGTCTCGGGTTGCGCGCCGCCGCCCAACCACGTGGCCCTCGCCACCGACTGCGATGACACCCGTGCGGACATCCGTCCAGATGTGGCGGAAACCAAGGACTTCAAGGACAACAACTGCAATGGCGCCATGGATGAGGGGCTCTTCCCGGGCCCGCGCATGGCCGCCACCTGGTTCTCCAATCTGGCGGTCACGCCCGCTGGAACGGACTGGGGATGGGGGTCCAATCGATACAACATTCTCGGGGACGTGCCCGGCGACAAGTCCCCTGCTCGACTCTACGAATCAACGCTCAAGAATGTCGCGACCGTGACCACCGGCCTGCTTCACGCGTTGGCGCTGTTGCGGGACGGGACCCTCATGTCCTGGGGAGACAACGTCTACGGGCAAGTGGGAAATGGAGACCTGAACCCGCCCCGCACCCCCCAACGACTCCCGGGCATCAAGGACGTCGTCGCCGTTGCCGCTGGAGACGGCCATTCCCTGGCGCTCACGCGGGATGGCACGTTGTGGGCCTGGGGCAACAACGATTCGGGCCAGTTGGGTGACGGAAGCAAGACGAGTCGCAATGTCCCAGCCCAGGTCCCGGGCATGCCAGGGCTCATCGCCATCACCGCGCAGGGCTACAAGTCCCTGGCCTTGAGGTCCGATGGCACCGTCTGGCTCCTCTACGACGCAGGCACCGGGCAGGTCCCCTTGAGGGTCCCCGGGCTGACAGGAGTCGCGGCCATCGCCTCAACCTTCAGGTATGACCTGGCCTTGAAGGCGGATGGAACCGTCTGGGTATGGAACGGTGACGGCATCAAGACACCGCCCAGACAGTTCGCGGGCATCACGACCGTGATGGCCCTCACGACCGGCGGCGACCATGTGCTCGCACTGAAGCAGGACGGAACCGTCTGGGCATGGGGCGCCAACTCCTCCGGCCAGCTTGGAGACGGGACCAGCACGGAGCGCGCGGCTCCAGTACAGGTCACAGGGCTCACGGACGTCGCATCGCTGGCCGCGGGCAGCTACCACTCGCTCGCCGTGAAACAGGACGGAAGCGTCTGGGGTTGGGGGTTCAACGACTCCGGGTTGATCGACGATTCGGGAATGGATGTCCTCACGCCGAAACAGCTCGCGGGACCGGGCGCCTGGAGCCTGACGTCGCCTTGAGCCGGACCGTCACTCCGCCGCGAGGTTGAGCTTGAAGACGTTGTCCTGCCCCGCCTTCACCTCGAAAGCGCGGGTCACGTCCTTGCCCAGGTCCTTGTTCACGACGCGGACCTGATGTGAGCCCTCCGTCGCCTCCACGGCGGCGAAGGGCGTCTGGCCCAGGCTCTTGCCGTCCAGGTACACCGTGCCGAACGGACGGACGCGGAACTCCACCTTGCCCTTGGGCAGGTCGCGACGGGCCGGGGTGGCCGTGCGCCGGACGGTCGGCGTGCCCGTGCTGGCCGTCACGGGCTTCACGGCGGCCGAGGGTCGCGGCGTCTGCGGCACGCTCGGAGCCTCCTCCGCCGGGCGCGTTTCCACAGGGTTCGCCGTCGCGGGCTTCACCTCGGCCACGACGGCCGGAGTGTCACTCCCCACGCCAGGAGATGCAGGGAGCACCGGCGCCACGCGCACTTCGGGCACGGTGGGCGGCGCCTTCGGCTCCAACGGCCTCACAGGTGCGTCATCGCTCCGAGCCACCGTCGGAACGGATGCACTCACAGGTACGGGGGACTTGTCGCCCAGGCCCACGAGCGCCATTCCGCTCACGACGCCCAACACGCTCAACCCCACCGCCGCGCCCACCAGCTTCGCGCCCAGGATCACCGCCGCCCTCACGCGCGTCCTGGAAGCCCCGGCTGCTGGAGCGTCTCCTGCGACGGAGCCCTTCTGAACTTTCGGAGGCCGCGACGCGGAAGCCTCGCCCAACAGACTGCCCGCCGAAGGCGTCGCGGGATCCGTCGCCGCATCGAACCGGCTCGACGGCATGTCGTTCCCCGAAGCCGTGACCACGGGCGCCGCCATCGACCCTCGCGAGGCCAACGGCTCCCACGCCGTGCCCACACGGCCGGGCATGGGCGTCGGCGCGGCTTCCGGCGCACGGGCCACGACGGGCGCCGTCACCCGCCCCTTCGCGGGCGTGGGCGCCACGGGCATGGCCTCCACCCCTTCCATCACCTGCGCCACCAGCCGGGCAATCTGATACGCGCCCACCGGTTCGCCCAGCGACAGCACGAAGCGCTCCAGGTCCGCCTGGAACGCGCGGCAGTCCGGGTAGCGCTGCTCACGGTCCTTCGCGAGCGCCTTGTCCAGGATGCGCTGCATCGCCTCCGGCAGGTCCGGCCGGCGCGTCAGCGCGGGCACGAACGGCTCGAAGAGGATGGCCTGCATCATGCTGACATCCGTCGTCGCGTCGAAGGGCCGCTTCCCGGTGAGCAGTTCGTAGAGCACGATGCCCAGCGCGTACACGTCCACGCGCCCGTCCATGCCCTTGGCCTGGAGCTGCTCCGGCGGCATGTACGCCACCTTGCCCTTCACCACGCCCGTCGCCGTGCGGTGACTCTGCCCCGCCACCTTCGCGATGCCGAAGTCCACCACCTTCACCGTGCCCTGCCGCGACACCAGCACGTTCTCCGGACTGATGTCCCGGTGCACCAGCCCCAGCGGCGCGCCCGTCTCCGGGTCCGCCAGCTCGTGCGCGAACGCCAGCCCCTCCGCCGCGGAGGCCACCATCTTCGCGCACACCGCGGGCGACAGCGGCTGCTTCAGCTCCATGGAGCGTTTGATCAGCCGGCGCAGCGTGGGCCCGTCGATGTACTCCATCGCCAGGAAGTAGCTGCCGTCCGCCTCGCCGAAGTCGAAGATCTGCACCACGTTCGGATGGTCCAACCGGGCGGCCAGCTGCGCCTCGCCCAGGAACATCTCCACGAACGCCTCGTCCTCCGCCAGGTGCGGCAGGATGCGCTTGAGCACCAGCGTCTTCTCGAAGCCCCGGGGTCCCGCCGCCTTCGCGAGGAACACCTCCGCCATGCCTCCCGAGGCGAGCTTCCGCACGAGCTGGTACTTCCCCAATTGCATGGACCCAGAGCTTTCCCACGGATCACCGGAAAAGTGAAACCCCTGCCCGGCGCGGGCGTCCACCGGCGCACGGGACCGTCCCCGCTTCTCACGTCACCGCTGCCGCCCACCGGGCCAGCGCGTCCGGGCCCACCGGTTCGTCCAGGGACAGGATGAAGCGCTCCAGGTCCGCCTGGAACGCGCGGCAGTCCGCGTAGCGCTGCTCACGGTCCTTCGTGAGCGCCCGCTCCAGGATGCGCTGGAGCGCCTCTGGCAGGTCCAGCCGGCGCTCCACCGCGGGCACGAAGGACTCGGAGAGGATGGCCTTGAAGAGGGCCACCGTGTCCGTCGCGTCGAAGGGATACCGGCCGGTGAGCAGTTCGTAGAGCATCATCCCCAGCGCGTACACGGCATCACCGACGACCTGGGGCTGGCCCTGGACGTACGCCAGCGACAGGTACGGCAGCTTGTGCTCCAGCCGGGACGCGCGAGTGCGAAGGTCCTGCGCCTCCGACCGCGTCATGCCGAAGTCGCCCACCTTCACGACGCCCTCGCGGGACACCCAGACGTTCTCCGGCCGGACGTCGCGGGGGTCCACCCCCTCCTGAAACGGCCCCTGCCCCTCCACGTCCAGCACCGCGTGCGCGTACGCCAGCCCCTCGGCGGCGAGCGACACCAGCTTCGCGCACAGGCCCGGCGGCAGCGGCAGCCGCTGTGCCGCGGCCCACTGGAGGAGCCGGCGCACAGTGGGTCCGTCGACGTACTCCGTCACCAGGAAGGGGCGGCCGTCCGCTTCACCGGCATCCACCACCCGCACCACATTGGGATGGTCCAGCCGGGCGGCCCGCTGCGCCTCGGCCCGGAACGTCGCGACGAGGTCCTCCTGCCCCGCCACCGCCGCGAGGACCCGCTTGAGCACCCGCGGCGCCCCGGAACCTCCAGGCCCGTCCGCGCTCACGAGGAACGTCTCCGTCACCTCCCCCGAAGCGAGCGTCCGGATGACCCGATAGTTCCCGATTTGCATGGTCCGTGCGCTTTCCCACGGCTCACTGGAAAAGTGAAACACCCCCAGGGGCCGAGCGTCCGCTGGCTCCCAGGTGATGTCTGCGTGTTTGACCGTGACGTGACGTGCTCCGTAGGATCCGCGCTCCCATGCCTCCCAAGGCCATTGGTCCCTACCGCGTGCTGGAGACGCTCGGCAGTGGCGGAGCCGGGACCGTCTATCGGGCCCTGGACCGCCGCAGCAACGACGAGGTCGCGCTGAAGCTCCTGTCGACGGGTGGCCCGTCGCTGGACGACCGCGCGGCCCGGAGACTCGCGCGCGAATTCGAAACGCTGGCGGATCTGGCCCACCCCAACGTGGTGAAGGTCTTCGAGGCCGGTGTCCACGCGGGCCAGCCGTACCTGGCCATGGAGCTCATCGAAGGGCTCACGCTGCGCCACTACCTGGACGTGAGCTTCAACGACCTGCACACGCCCACGCCCTCCTCGCGCTTCCCGCTCACCATCCGCCGCACCGCGGATGACGACTTCGGCAGCGTCGACAGCCCGGACGAGGAAGAGGACGACGAGGTCGAGGACGACGGCACCTTCGGCCTGAACGCCTTCGCGGAGGAGGCGCCCAGCGAGGACCTGGCCAGCTTCCACGGCGCCGGGGACGACTCGGATTCGGACGGGATGCGGGTGGTGGACCCGCGCCGGGCCGCCCCTCGCGCGCCGCCGCCCGCCTCGCGCCCCGCCACGCCGAAGCTGGCGGACCTCAACCGTCCGGAGCGCATGGGCAAGCTGAAGGACGCCATGCTCCAGGTGTGCGAGGCGCTGGCGTACATCCATGGCCACGGGCTGGTGCACCGGGACCTGAAGCCGTCCAACATCATGGTGGACGACGACCGGCAGGTGCGGCTGATGGACTTCGGCCTGGCCAAGTTCCTCGCCGACGACGCGGGCATCACCGCGGACGGCAAGCTGGTGGGCACCTACCGGTACATGGCCCCGGAGCAGATTCTCGGGGAGCCGCTGGATGGGCGCTCGGACCTGTACAGCCTGGGCGTCATCCTGTACGAGCTGATGAGCGGGCGTCCGCCGTTCGACGCGAAAACGCCGCACGAGCTGTGGCGTCAGGTGCTGGAGACGGAACCCCCGCCGCTGCTCGCGCTCAACCTGCATGGCGACCCGCAGCTGGCGCGGGTGGCCCATCGCCTCATCCGCAAGGAGCCGGACGACCGGTTCCAGACGGCCGAGGAAGTGTACGAGGCCCTCTCCGAGTGACCACGACGACGACGCACACCCTCACCGTGGACGCCGCGAAGGCGGGCCAGCGGGTGGACCTGTTCGCGGGCGAGGCCCTCGGCCTGTCCCGCGCGCGCATGAAGCGCCTCTTCGAGGAGGGCCAGGTGCGCGTGGACGGCCGCCCCGCGAAGAAGGGGCTCCTCGTCACCGCCGGCCAGAAGGTCACCGTGACGGTGGAGGAGGCCCCGCGCGAGGCCGTGCCCGACACGGACTTCCCGCTCAGCATCCTGCACGAGGACGCAGCCCTGCTCTTCGTGGACAAGCCCGCCGGCCGTCCGTCGCACCCGCTGCAACCGGGCGAGACGGGCACCGTGGCCAACGCGCTGGTGGCGCGCTACCCGGAGGTCGCGCAGGCGTCCCAGGATCCGCGCGAGGGCGGCCTCTGCCACCGGCTGGACGTGGAGACGTCCGGAGTCCTCGCGGCGGCCCGCACGCGTGAAGCCTGGACCGCCGTGCGTGAGGCCTTCAGCAACCGCGCGGTGGACAAGCGCTACCTCGCCCTGGTGACGGGCCCGCTGGCGGACGAGGGCGAGGTGGAGGTGCCGCTGCGCCACCACCCCCGCCACCCGGACCGCGTGGAGCCCGCCCCCTACGGCGCCGAGGACGCGCGCGAGGCCCTGTCCCATTTCCGGGTGCTGGCCCGGACCGGGGACTACAGCCTGGTGGAGGTGAAGATCCTCACCGGCGTGCTGCACCAGGTGCGCGCGCACCTGGCGGGCGTGGGCGCGCCGCTCGTGGGGGACGTGCTCTACGGCGGCCGCGAGGCGCCGGAGCTGGGGCGGTTCTTCCTGCACGCCCGCTCGCTCACCGTGCCGCACCCGGTGACGAAGGAGCCCGTGAAGGTGGAGAGCCCGCTGCCGCAGGACCTGGTGGCGGAGCTTTCGAGGCACGGGCTGTCGTGGCCCGTGGCCGGCTAGTCGCCCATCACCTTGACGATGACGCGCTTGCGGCGCTGGCCGTCGAACTCCGCGTAGAAGCACTGCTGCCAGGGGCCCAGGTCGAGCTTGCCGGCGGTGACGGGAATCAACACCTGATGGTGGACGAGCATGGACTTGAGGTGCGCGTCGCCGTTGTCCTCGCCGGTGCGGTGGTGGCGGTAGTCGGGGCCGGAGGGCGCCAGGTGCTGGAGCCAGTCCCAGATGTCCTCGTGGAGGCCGGGTTCGTCGTCGTTGACGAAGACGCCCGCGGTGATGTGCATGGCGGACACCAGCACCATGCCCTCCTGGATGCCGCTCTTCTTCACCAGGGCGGCCACGGTGTCCGTGACGCGCACCAGCTCGCGGCGGGCCTTCGTCTCGAACCAGAGGTATTCGGTGAGGGTCTTCATGGCTCGCACTGTCAGAGGGGGCCACTAGAGTGACTCACGCCATGCGAGCCATCCTCCACGTGGACATGGACGCCTTCTATGCGTCCGTCGAGCAGCGAGACAACCCGTCCCTCCGGGGCAAGCCGGTCATCGTTGGCGGGCATGCACAACGCGGCGTGGTGGTGGCCGCGTCCTACGAGGTGCGCCCCTTCGGAGTGAAGAGCGCGATGCCCATGGCGCGGGCGGTGAAGCAGGCACCGCACGCCATCGTGGTGAAGCCGCGCTTCTCCGCGTACGCGGAGGCCAGCGAGCAGGTGTTCGCCATCTTCGAGCGGTACACGCCGCTGATTGAACCCCTGTCGCTGGACGAGGCGTTCCTGGACGTCACGGCGTCGGTGGGGCTGTTCGGCGCGGCGGCGGACATCGCGAAGCGGATCCGCAAGGAGATCGCCCACGAGCTGAACCTGCCGGCGTCCGCGGGCATCGCGACGGCGAAGTTCGTGGCGAAGATCGCCTCCGACCTGGCGAAGCCCAACGGGCAGCGCGAGGTGCGGCCGGAGGAGACGGTGGCCTTCCTGGCGGGGCTGCCGGTGTCGCGGCTGTGGGGCGTGGGGCCCAAGACGGAAGAGGCGATGAAGCGCGCGGGGCTCGTCACCATTGGCGACGTGGCGGCGCGGGACGCGGCGTGGCTGGAGGAGCGCTTCGGCGCGTCCAGCGGCAAGCACCTCTGGGAGCTGTCGCACGGCATCGACGCGCGCGACGTGGTGCCGGACCGGGCCGCCAAGAGCGTGGGCGCGGAGGACACCTTCGAGGAGGACCTGACGGGCACGGAGGTGCTCAAGCCGCACGTGCACGCGCAGGCCCTGCGGGTGGCCCGGCGGCTGCGGCGCGCGTCGTTGAAGGGGCGCGTGGTGCAGCTCAAGCTGAAGTTCGCGGACTTCACGCTCATCACCCGGCGCACCACGTTGCGCGAGGCGACGGACGACGGGCAGGTCATCTACCGCGCGGCGCTGGAGCTGCTGGAGCGCGCCCACGAGGGCAAGGCGCTGCGGCTCACGGGCGTCAGCGTGCAGTTGGACGAAGACGAAGCGCAGCTCGGACTGTTCCCGGCTGCGGCGCCGAAGTCGTCGAAGCTGAACGAGGCCATGGACCGCATCGCGGCGCGCTTCGGCAGCAAGGCCATCACCATGGCGGACATCGCGGGGGCGGAGGCGTCGGATGACGACCACCACCGCTCCGAGAAGCCCGTGGACAAGCCGAAGCGATAGCGCGTCACCGGGCCTGCGGACACGAAAAGGGCCGGAGCACCGGAGCGCTCCAGCCCGCTCGCTGCCACTGCGCGCCTCGGTAGCGCGTCACCGGGTTCGCGGACACGAAAAGGGCCGGAGCACCTGAGCGCTCCAACCCTTTCGCTTCACGGCGGCACTCCCAGGGAACTACCCCTCGCCCGCGTCGGAACCAGAGGACGCCGGACGGTCCGACCCCGAACCGCCACCCTCTCCGCTCCCGTTGCCACGACGGCGGCGACGGCGGCGGCGCTTGCGGCGGGGGCCTTCCGCGTCCCCGGCGCTGTTCGCTCCGGCGCGCGGCGGCGGCACCTCTCCGGCCTGCCAGGCATCCAGCGCCTCGCGGCCTTCGCCCGTGGCCTCCACCGTCATCGTGAAGACGGCCAGGGCCTCGTTGAAGAGCGGGTGGCGGCGGAAGGCGCCCGTCTTGCGGCGGCGCTCCCCGGACAGCGTGCGCTGCATCAGGAGCAGCATGCGGCAGCGCTCGGCGATGCGGCGCGGCAACCGCGCGGACTCCACGAAGCCCGCCAGCAGGTCCTCGATGACGCGAGACACGGACGCGCGGCCCTCGTCCTGCGACTCCTCCACCGGCGGCTGCGCGCGGCTGATGGGCACCAGCAACGTGGCCAGCAGGATGGCGTCGTCCAGCACCTCGCCCGCCGACACGCGCTTATCCAGCGCCTGCGCGAAGGCGTAGAAGGTCTTCTCCCCTTCCTTGCCATTCTCACGCAGGTACTCGTCCACGGGCGGCAGGAGGATCTTGAGCGAGTCCAGCGCCGCCAGCAGCTTCAGCGCCGGGGCGGACACGCCGCCGCGGATGAGCCGGAACGTCTCTTCCAGCAGGCGCGCGGGCGCGCAGCGCGGCAGGTCCTCCACCGCGCCCTCCATCGCCGCGTACGTGCGCGACTCGATGTCCAGGTCCAGCTTCGCCGCGAAGCGCACCGCGCGCAGGATGCGCACCGGGTCCTCGCGCATGCGGATTTCGGGGTCGCCAATCGTCCGGATGAAGCGCTCATCCAGGTCGCGCCGGCCGCGCACGTAGTCGATGACCCGGCCTTCGGCCGCGTCGTAGAAGAGGCCGTTGATGGTGAAGTCGCGGCGGCGCGCGTCCTGCTGCGCGGTGCCGAAGACGTTGTCGTGGGTGATGAGCAGGTCCTCACCGGACTGCCCCTCTTCCGCCCCCGCCGCTCCCGGCGCCGGCTCCAGCTCCGTCGGGTTCGCGCGGAAGGTGGACACCTCCACGATCTTCCCGCCCTTGAAGTAGACGTGCGCCAACCGGAAGCGCCGGCCGATGAGGCGGCAGTTGCGGAAGATGGCGCGCACCTCGCCCGGGTGGGCGCTGGTGGCCACGTCGAAGTCCTTGGGCTTCTTGCCCAGGAGCAGGTCGCGCACGCAGCCGCCCACCAGGTACGCCTGGTGCCCGTGCTGGTGCAGCCGCAGCACCACCTTGAGCGCGTCCGGATCCATCTCGTCCGGGTCGATTTCCGCGGGCTCGCCCGTGCGCGTGGTGGTGGGCGCGTGCAGCTCCGGCTCGTTCGCGGCGGGCTCGGGCTCCGGCTCCAGGATGACGGCCTCGGGCTCCTCGGCTTCGTCACCGGCCTCGGCGGCGGCCTGCGCGTCCTCCGCCTCCGCGGCCTTCAGGGCCTCGGTGGCGCGCTGGATTTCATCGCTGACCTCGGGACCGGCGTCCTCGGAGTCGTCATCGTCGTCGAACCCGTCATCGTCCGCCGCGTCCACGGCATCGGAGGGCTCGGCGGGGGCCTGGGAGGCCCGGGAGGGGGTTTCGTGCTCACTGGGGCGCTCGGCGGAGTCCGCGGGCGCCTGGGCCTCGGTGCGCTCGGTGCGCTCCTCGGGGCCCGTCAGGTCCAGGGGGGAAGACATGGAAAAAACCTCGTGCGCGGACCCGGATGCCTGCGCCGCTGCCGCCTCGAAGGAGGCCTCTCCGCGCGCGTCGTCTCCGGGCGCGGCTGGCAGCGTTCCGCCATGGGGCGGGGGATGGGTCGGGTCTCGCGTCATTCGCCTCGGCAGGGCAGCCGTCTAGCACGCATCCTCCCACCCATGGGGGTCGCGCTTAAGGACATTCTTCAAGGACGTCGGGGGTTCGCGTTGGCCCCCTGCCCGCCCTCCGTGCGCCCGCCACCCGTGGAAAGGCGCTTCCACTGGACAACACCCCGGCCCGGGCCTGGACCCGGGCGCCACGGGGCCCCCGCCGCTGGAGCGGCCCTGGGGCAGGCAGGCAGCCAGGCACGGGGGGCCGGGAGCCCGGCCCTCAGGTCTGCGGCTTCGTGGAGCGCCCCTTGTGGGTCCGGGGCAGCGCGTGGGAGATGAGCGACACGTAGTCCACCGCCTGCACGCGCGGTGGGGGCGGCTGGGTGCCCAGCGCGGCCAGGCGCTTGCTGAACGCGGCCAGGATGTCCGGCACGGGCCGCATGGCCTTGAGCAGCGCGTTGGGCCCCTCCATCGCCTGGGACAGCGCGATGGCGGCCTGCTGCAGCGGCAGGCCGCGCCGGAGCAGGTCCTGGAACGAGTTCGACAGCGTGATGATGTTGTGCCCCGCCGTCTGCACCATCTCCACGGCGATCTTCAGCACCTGCGGCGCCGTGAGGTGGCCGTCCGCCAGCAGCACCAGCGCCGCCTGGAAGTAGTTGAAGATGGGCACCACGCGCGGGCCGTAGGCCGTGAAGTGCGCGGGCGGCGTCAGCCGGTCCAGGTGGATGAAGATGCGCCGCACCGGATCCGCGATGGGGATCTTCTTCCACGCCTCATGCACCCGCGCGGCGTCGTCCGGGTACACCCCGCCCGCCTCCAGCACCTGGGCCAGCACGCGCTCGTCCACCCGGCCCGCGATGAGGTCCGCGTAGAGCGAATAGATGAACGCGTCCGCCTCCGCGTCGTCCCCGAAGAGCACCTCCTCCGCTTCCACCGGCGCGTGGATGCGGCTCTCCAGGATGACGGGCAGCTTGTAGCCCACCTGTCCACGCAGGGCCCGGAAGCGCCCGCGCAGGAGGTTGCTGACGTTGTCCTTGAGGACGAACTCGTCCCACTGGACGCCGTCCAGCTTGAGCTTCTCCTCCAGCACCGCGCGCATCTGCTTGGGGCTGCCGGACACGATGCACAGCCGCGAGTCCCCCTGCTCCGCCAGCTCGCGGATGAGGGCGGACGCACCCGGCACGGCGACCTTCTCATGGGCCTTCTGGAAGGCGGTGCGGAACAGGTCGCGCAACGACTCGAAGTCCGTCTGGAGGTACGTCTTGTCCAGGTCCCACCGGTAGATGCGGCGCGGGGGACGCGGGTCGATGCGGTCCGGCAGGCTCACTTCGCCAGGCCCTCCTGGATGGCGGTGCCCAGCTCGTTCGCCACCGCCTTCGCGGCCACCTTGCCCGCGTTCGCGATGGCGCGCGCCTTGGAGCGGCCGTGCGCCTTGATGAAGATGCGGTCGAACCCGAGGATGGGCGCGCCGCCGTACTGCTCCCAGTCCGTGATGTCCTTCAGCCGCTCGATGCCGGAGGACAGCATGGCCAGGCCCGCGCGCCAGCGCAGGCTCTCCTTGTAGGCGTACTGGGCCAGCTCCATCACCGTGTCGTGCACGCCCTCCAGCATCTTCAGGCACACGTTGCCCACGAAGCCGTCCGTGACGATGACGTCCACCGTGCCGCGCGGAATGTCGATGCCCTCCACGTTCCCCGTGAAGTTGAGCCCCGCCATCTGCGACAGCCGCTGGTGCGCCTCCACCACGCGGGGCGGGCCCTTCTGCGGCTCGACGCCGTTCGACAGGAGCGCCACCTTGGGCCGCTCGTTGCGGGAGATGATGCGCGCGTAGGCGCTGCCCATGACGGCGAACGCCACCAGGTCCTCCGCGGTGGCCTCCACCGTGGCGCCCACGTCGAGGATGAGGCTGAACGGGTCCTGCTTCGCGCCGCGCACGCCCCGCGTCGGGTACACCGTGGCCAGGGCCGCGCGGCGCACGCCGGGAATCAGCTGGAAGTGGCGCTTGCACGCGAGCACGCCCGCGCCCGTGTTGCCCGCGGAGACGAGCGCATGCGCTTCCCCCTCCGCCACCAGCCGGGCCGCCACCGCCACCGAGGACTCGGGCTTGCGCGCCAGGGCCTCGCCGGGCTTTTCGTCCATGCCCACGTAGTCGCCCGCGTGGTGGACGGAGATGCGCTCCCCGTTGTGCTTGATGCCCGCGAGGGCCTCGTCAATGACCGGCCGGTCCCCCACGAGCAGCGCGTGGATGTGCGGAGACTCCAGCGAGAGCTGGGCGGCGCCTCGCACCACCTCCGCCGGGCCGTGATCGCTCCCCATCACGTCGAACGCGATGGTGATGTGCTGCGGCTTGCCCACCATGGTCCCCATCCTATGAGCTTTGCTCCGCGCCCGCTCCGGACAATCGCACCTGTGTCACCAGCGACAGTGCCAAAAGTCCACCCAGCGCCACCAGCACCGCGCCCGTCCCGTAGGGGGCCGTCGGGCCCAGCCGGGTGAAGAGCAGGCCGCCCAGCGCGGGACCGACGATGCGGCCCAGGGAACCGGACGCTTGATATGCCCCCAGCACCGCCCCCTGCCGCTCGGACGGCGCGTGCAGGGACACCAGCGCGGACAGGCACGGCGTCACCAGCGCGGACCCCACCGCCAACAGCCCCATCACCGGGAAGAGCCACCCGTACGACGGCGCCACGGGCAACAGCGCCAGCCCCGCCGCCGTCAGCCCGAAGCCCACCACGGCCACCGGGGCCTCCCGCCCTCCCCTGCCCCCCGAGCCACCCGCCGCCGCCTGACCGGCCGCGCCATGGCCGGAACCCACCAGCCGGCGCACCAGCCCGCCCTGCACCAGCGCGGACAGCACGCCCACCACCGCGAAGAGCGCCCCGGAGCGCAGGCTGGCCTCCTTCAGGATGGCCGCGTCCGGATGCACCGCGTGCACCAGCCACCCGCCCTCCAGCGGGACTGGCCCGGAGGACAGGAAGCGCGTCAGCAGGTACACGGAGAAGGTGCCCTCCATCTGCGCGAAGGCCACCGTGTAGAGCAGCACCAGCACCACGCACCGGCCCACGACGGGCAGCGTCAACACGGACATGGCGCCCTTCAGGGTGCGCGCCGTGGCGGACGGGGAGCCGGGCTTGCGCGTCTCCGGCAGGAAGAACCAGGTGTTGAGCAGGTTCAGCGCGGACAGCCCCGCCGCGAACAGGCCAATGGCCAGGTTGCCGCCCCACGCCCCCAGCACGCCGCCCAGCGCGGGCCCCAGCACGAAGCCCAGGCCGAACGCCGCGCCGATGATGCCCATGCCCCGCGCGCGCTCATGCGGCTTGGTGATGTCCGCCACCACCGCCTGCGCCGTGGACACGTTGCCGCCGGAGATGCCGTCGATGACGCGCGACAGGAACAAGAGGGGCAGCGTGTGCGCGAAGGCGAACAGCACGTAGCCCACCAGCGAGCCCACCTGGGACACCAGCAGCACCGGCCGCCGGCCGAACCGGTCCGACAACCGTCCCATGATGGGCGCCGCCACCAGCTGCATCAGCGAGTACACCGCGACGAGCAACCCCACCGCGAAGGGGGAAGCGCCAAAGCGCACGCCGTACACGCCCAGCTGCGGAATCAGGATGCCGAACCCGATGAGGTCCAGGACGGCGATGCCGAACACCACCCGCAGCGACGCCTCCCGAGCCAACTTCGCACTCCCTCGTCCCGCGAGGGACCGTTGGAAAAGACAAAGACCGCCGGAGCGCGCGTATGGGGCGCTCCGGCGGCCGGGAAGAATCCCACTCTCAGCGCGAGGCGTCTACATCGCCTCGGCGGACTGGATGTTGCGGTTGGCCGTGTCGCGCTCGATGCAGCCCTTGGTCATCGTGTACTGGTAGGTGCCCAGTTCATCGCGCCAGTACTCGCCCTCGTAGGGCCAGTAGAGCTGATCGTCCGCCACCGCCACGGAGTACTTGTACTTCTTGACGATGGCCGTGCGGCCGCCCGCCTTGAGCTGCTCCTCCAGGAACTCCTTCTCCTTGGTGGTCGTCTCGAACTTGATGCGCAGGCCGTTGGCGAGCAGCAGCTTGAGCGCTCCCAGCTCCGTCTCCAGCTTGCCCTTGGCCATGATGCCGGCCTTGGAGATGAGGCTGGTGCGCTGGACCTTGAGCTCCTCCAGCAGCTGCTTGGTCAGCTCCGAGTACTTGAACGTGTCGCCCTTGTTGGAGAACAGGTCCATCTCACCCTCGAGCTCCAGGATGGAGTCGTTGGTCTTCTTCAGGTCCTGATCCGTGAGGGCCAGCCGCAGGATGCGCTCCAGGAGCACGTCCGTGCCGTTCTTCTCCAGGCCGTCCTTGTTCTTCTTCTGCACGTCCGCGAGCACCGTGTAGTACTCGGAGGCGTCCATGTTCTTCTTCACGAGCGCGTCCAGCTCGTCGTGCACGGGCAGGTAGGTGCGCTCGAAGTCCTGGAGGATGAGGTTGGACTCCCGGTAGCGGCAGTTCTCGTAATAGATGACCGCCTTCAGGATGAGCGCCTCCGGGAAGTACTCCTCGCGGAAGAAGGGCGACGACAGGGTGATGAGGTTGCCCAGCGCCTGCTCGTACTGGCCGATGCGGTAGTTGGCCCAGGAGGACTCGAAGAGGGCCTCCAGCCACTGCGTGTTCCCGCGCTCCACCTTGTTCAAATAGAAGATGGAGAAGCGGTTCTGCTGCATGCCGTAGTGCGTGCGGGCCAGCTGCATGAACGCCAGCTCGCGCAGCGACTTGTCCAGCTTCGCCTGCTCGCCGGTGCGGCCCGCCATGGGACGGGTGAGGCGCACCACTTCCTTCATCGCCTCCACCGACGCCATGACGTCCGTGTTGCCACGCTTGGCCGCCGCGTCCTTGTGGTTCGTGCCGTTGCGGAAGAAGGCCAGGCCCTCCAGGTACTTCGCGCGCGGGTAGAACGGATCCGTGCGGGGAATCGTCAGCGCCAGGCGCTTCACTTCCTCGAAGGACTTGTCCGCGTTCTCCGTCTGGCCCACCTGATCCAGGGCGCGGCCACGCACGAAGTGGTAGCGCGCCAGCAGGTAGCGGAACTCGTTCCGGAACTTCTCCGGGAACTCGTAGTTCGCGTACCGGGCGATCTCATCCAGGATGACCGTCTCGTTCTGGGTCTTGCGGCTGATGAAGAACAGCCACTCCAGGCTCGTCTTGAAGAACTTCGTGGACGGGCCCGCCGCCAGGATCTTGGAGAACTCGCCCAGCGACGAGTGGTACAGCCCCATGCGGTAGAGCGACTTGGCGAGCACGTAGCGCGCTTCCACGTGCAGGCCCTGGAGCTTGGGGTCCCCCAACAGCTCGTGGGACGCCATCGCGGCCTTCTCGTACTCGTCGTTCTTGAACAGGCTGATGGCCGCGTCCAGGCGCTGGCGGTCCGCCGTCTTGCCGGACACGTCCACCGCGTCGAACGTCATCGTGGGCGCGGGCGGCTTGTCGTTGTCGCCCGTGAGGTCCAGGCCCAGGCCGGGGCTGCCCTGGGGGGCCGGCTTCGAGGGCGGCGTGGGCTTCGCGGCGGGCGCGGCGGGCGTCGCGCCAGGCACGGGCGTCGTCGTCACGGCCGCGGGCGGCGTGGCGGGGTTGCCCACGGGAGCGGTCGTGGCGGTGGAGGACTCCGCGGCGTCCTCGGCCGGGGCGGACGTCTTGCCCTTGCCGCGCTTGGCCGTGGGCTTCTTCTTCGAGGAAGCCTTCGACGAGGCCCCCTTCTTCTTCTTCTTCGACTGGCCCGCCAGGTCCAGCCCTTCAAAGGACTGGGCCAGCGTGGGGGCCGTGTACGCGAGCGTGAGCCCGAGGACGGCGAGGCGGAGGAACCGGTGGGTGCGCATGAGTCTTTAGGAACCGGAGGGGAAGAAGAAGGACAGGCCCAGCTCGAACATGATCTGGTTGCGGAGGTAGTTGGGCGTGGGGTCCCGGCCCTTCTCCACGTAGATGAGGTCGCGCAGCTCCGTGCGCAGCGTCATCCACCGGTTGAAGAAGAAGCGCAGGCCGACGCCCACGTTGCCGCCGCCCGTGAGGTACGACTTGCTGCCCGCGATCGGCGCGCCATCAGGCCCCGTCGCCGGGCCCTTGTACTGGATGACGGATCCGCCCACGACGCCGTACATGTCGAAGTGGACGAACTTCTCCGCCAAGAGCGACAGCTTGCCGTAGATGGGCGCCCACTGGACGTCCACGCCGCCCATCAGGCTCATCTGGCCGGGCGCGTACCCGTCCAGCTCTCCCTTGGAGGGCGCGCGGCAGCCTCGGGTGTCTCCGCCCTCGCCCGGCGTGAAGGTGCAGATCTGCGCGGAGCCCGCCACGGAGTTCAGCGCGTAGCCGCCGCGCAGGCCCACGCCCAGCGTCTCCATGGGGAAGTAGGTGACGGTGCCGCCGAAGATGTACTTCTTGTAGAACGCGTCGCGGATGGTGATGGACGCGGACGGGCTGATTTCGAAGCGGCCCTGCTTGAGGAACATGTGGCCGGACACCGGCCGGATGCGCTCGCGAAGGGGCCCCAGGGCGTCCTTGTCCACCTCGGACACGTCGCCGGCCTCCTCCTCCTGGGAGGAATTGGGCGGGTTCGAATTCGTCGCGGTCTTCGGAGCCGGGGTCGCCGGGGTGGCGGCGGCCGGAGCGGGCGTGACCGGAGCCGCCGGAGCGGCGGCGGCCGGAGCGGGCGCGGGGGCCTGGTCGGCGGCGGTGGCGAGCATGGGCACGCCCGCGCACAGGGTCAGGAGCAGACGGAAGGCGGGCTTCATTCGGACTCCCTCCCCGTCGACTTGAGGGGCAGGAAGATGGAGATGCCCGCGTTGAGGGTCATGACGTTCTGGATGGCGCCCTTGCTGCTGCCCAGGGGCTGGTCCACGTAGGAGGTGTTGATGAGGGCCACGTTGACGGCCAGGTAGTCCTTGGTGACGAACCGCATGCCCAGGCCCAGGTCGAAGGCCGGGTTGAGGCCGCGGTCCGGCAGCGCGGAGGTCTCCGTCCTCACCACGCCCATGCCGCCCAGCAGGTAGCCGTCGAAGTGGAGGATGGAGTTGAGGAAGGACACCTTGCCGTAGAGCGGCGCCCACTCCAGGTCGCCCATGGCGGACCAGTTCGGCACGGAGTTGTAGATCTTGGCGTTGAAGGTGCGCTTCGCCGTGCGGACGTCATCCGACGGGAGCACCTGGATGAGCGAGCCACGAGCGGAGACGGCCAGCGTGTCCGACAGGTACCAGGCCGCGCGGAGCGAGCCGCCGAACTTCGAATAGAACGGGTCGTTCACGGAGATGCTCACGAACGGTGAGATCTCCAGGCGTCCCTTCTTCAGGTACACCTTGCGCTGCACGCTCTTCACCCGGTCGTCCTGGGTGATGTCCGTGAGCGGCATCAGCGCTTCGACCGGGATGTCCTTCGCCGGAGAGGCGGTAGGCGGCGACGCGGGGCGGGCTTCCTCGTCCGGCGGCGGCGCGGGGTTTTCTTCGGGAGGCTTGGCCTGGGCATCCTCGGTCAGATCGAGGCCCATGCCTTCCTGGTTCTGGGCGGGGGCCAACGCAGGCCACATCAGGCTCAGCGCAAGCAGCAGCGTGGGGCGGTTCAAGTCCGGGCGCTCCGTGGGGGGAGGGAACGTACTGCCACCGGAAGGCAGCATGACATCAGCCCCGCCATCCTATCGGCCGTATTCCCAACCATCAACCGCCACGATGCGCCTGCTTCCTCTGTATTCCTCCCGTATCCCTTCACAATTCCACTGCGCTCGCTCCCCGTGGGTCAGGGGTTGGCGCGAAGAAGTGGTGTGCTACCGTTTCGAGGTTCCGGCGTCCTCCCCCCAGGCGCCCTGGTTCCATCCTTCCTAGAGGTCTCAAAGATGTTCGTGCGATCCGCGCTCTTCCTGTCCGCCGCCCTGATGCTGGGAGGTTGCGACGTCAAAACCGAGCTGGGCAAGCCGTGCACCCTGGTGCGCAAGGCCACGGCCGAGGAGCAGGAAACCCAGGGCCGCAAGTTCGTGGAGATCCACGAGAAGGACATCGCCGCGGATCAGGACTTCATCTCCTTCGGTTCGCTGGACTGCGAGGACCTCGTCTGCGTGCGCGACGACCAGAGCCCCCGCAGCGAGAACCCGGAGGCGTTCGCCCAGGGCTACTGCAGCAAGGAGTGCGTGCAGGGCACCACCACCGGCTGCACCATCACCCGCACCGTGGACGACGTGGAGGAGGGCCTCAAGGACCGCATGACGTGCCGTCCCCTGCTCCTGGATCAGGACACGCTGGACGCCATCAAGGTCGCCGACGAGGGCTTCTACCGGCGCACCTTCGGCGAGAACAACTCGCCCTACTTCTGCGCGGGCGCCACGCCGACCTCCCAGGGCACCTGAACAGCGCACTGAACAGTCGCCTCGCACGAAAGGGTTAGACCTTTTCGCGCACCCCGTTCGTAAAGGCAGGGCCCGCGTTTCAAACGCCTTTGGAGCCCTGCCATGAATCGTACGGTCCTGTTCCTCGCCCTCGCTGGTGGCCTTGCCCTCACCGCGCTGGTGCTGGGCATGCCCCGGGGGGGCGGCCTCCCGCCCACCTCTCACGTGGTCGTGACGACCCCGACGCCCACCCCGCCCGTCCCGGCGCCGGGGCCGCGGTCGTCCTCCGGCAGCCTCCAGGTGACGAGCCGGCTGTCGCACCCGTACGTGCCGGTGGGTTCGTCCGAAACGTACGTGACGGTGGACCTCACCGGCGCGGAGGTCCCCGGGGCGAAGCGCAGCCCGGTGAACCTGGCGGTGGTCATCGACCGGTCCGGGTCCATGAGCGGCTACAAGCTCCAGCAGGCGAAGCAGGCCGCTCGGCACCTGGTGACGCTCCTGCGCGACGAGGACCGGCTGGCCATCGTGCACTACGGCAGTGACGTGAAGAGCCTGCCGTCCCTGCCGGCCACCGCGGGCAACCGCGAGCGGATGGCCCAGTTCATCGACGGCATCTGGGATGACGGCGGCACGAACATCAGCGCGGGCCTGTCGGTGGGCCGCACGCAGCTGGCGTCCGCCATGGGGGGCCTGGCCAGCGTGAACCGCCTCATCCTGATGAGCGACGGCCAGCCCACGGAGGGCGTGTCCGACGAGGAGGGCCTCAAGAACGTGGTGAAGGAGATCCGCGCCTCTGGCATCACGGTGAGCTCCATTGGCGTGGGCACGGACTTCAACGAGGACCTGATGCAGGCGTTCGCGGAGTACGGCGCCGGCGCGTACGGCTTCCTGGAGGACGCGAGCAAGCTGTCCACCCTCTTCCAGCGCGACCTGCAGCAGGCCACCACCGCGGTGGCGCGCAACGTGGAGCTGTCCTTCGAGCTGCCCCCGGGCACGACGCTGGACGAGGTGCTGGGCTACCGCGCGCACCAGGCCGGCAACACCGTGCGCGTGGCGCTGCCGGACTTCTCCGCGGGCCAGGTGGAGCGCGTGGTGGCGCGCATCCACGTGACGGGCATCGCGCCGGGCCAGTCCGTGCAGGTGGCGGGGCTGAAGGTCGCGTACACGGACCTGCTCGTGCAGAAGAACGTGGAGGACCAGTCCATGCTGGCCGCGGTGGCCACCGACGTGCGTGAAGAGATCGTCCAGCGCCAGGACAAGGAGGCCACGGTGTACGCGGCCCGGGCCCGCAGCGCGCAGAACCTCCAGAAGGCCGCGGAGGCGATGAGCCAGGGCAAGAAGGACGAGGCCAAGGGCTACCTGTCCCAGAACCAGGCCCTCTTCATGGAGGCGGGCGCGGTGGCGGGCGCGGCGGCGGTGGCGGCGGATCAGGCGGACCAGACCCGCGCGATGCAGGAATACGACGACGCGGAGACCGAGGAGGCCCAGAAGGCCGCCGTGAAGAACAGCAAGGTGAAGGCGCTCAAGAGCTTCGGGCGCATGGGCTCGACGTACTGAGCCGGGGCTGGAGCGCTGGGGGCGAGCAAGGGGGCGACGCCCGCCCCCCTGCCCGCCCTTCATCGCGACGTCACATCTTCGCGGTTGACCTCCGGAATCGCGTGGCCCTATCTCCGCGTTCTTCCAGGTTTCACCCCCTGGAAGCAGGGCGCACTGGAGGCGCGGACAAGCATGGCGGCGAGCGCGAGCACCCCGTGGGTCGGGGTCATCATGGGCGGCAGAAGCGACCTCGAACACCTGCAACCGGCGATCGACATCCTCGCCGAGCTGCGCATCCCGCATGAGGTGCGCATCGTGTCCGCGCACCGCACCCCGGACTGGATGATGGAGTACGCGTCCACCGCGGAAGGCCGGGGCCTGTCCGTCATCATCGCCGCGGCGGGCGGCGCGGCCCACCTGCCCGGCATGGTGTCCAGCAAGACGCTGCTGCCGGTGCTGGGCGTGCCCATGCCCACCACGGTGCTGTCCGGCTTCGACGCGCTGCTCTCCATCGTGCAGATGCCCAAGGGCGTCCCGGTGGGCACGCAGGCCATTGGCAAGCCGGGGGCCGCCAACGCGGCGCTGCACGCGGCGGCCATCCTGTCGCTGAAGTACCCGGAGCTGCGCGAGCGGCTGGGCGCCTGGCGCAAGGCCCGCACGGATGAAGTGCTGGCGCAGCGCGAGGTGGCGGGATGAGTGGCCCCATGGTGCTCCCCGGCGGAACGCTGGGCATCCTGGGCGGAGGCCAGCTGGGGCGCATGATGGCGCTCGCGGCGCGCACGCTGGGCTACCAGGTGCAGGCGTTGGATCCGGACTCGGCGTGCCCGTCGCGCTCCGTGGTGGACCGCTGCCTCACCGCGTCCTTCTCCGACACGGCGGCGGCGGAGGACCTGGCGCGCTCGTGCGACGTGGTGACGCTGGAGATTGAAAAGGTGTCGCTGGCCACGCTCAACGCGGTGGCCCGGCACGCGCCCATGCGGCCCGGAGCCACCGTGCTGGAGGTGGTGCAGCACCGCGGCCGGCAGAAGGCGTGGCTCGCGAAGGGCGGCTTCCCGCTGGGCCCGTGGCGCGAGGCGAACTCGGAGGCGGAGCTGTCCGCGGCCATCACCGCGCTGGGCGGCAAGTGCTTCATCAAGTCCAGTGAGGGCGGCTACGACGGACGCGGCCAGTACGAGGTGAAGACGGCCTCCGAGGCGGGCGTCGCGTGGAAGGAGCTGGGCGAGCGCTCCGTGGTGGTGGAGGCCGCGCTGGACCTGAAGGCGGAGCTGTCCGTGCTGGTGGCGCGTGGGCCGGATGGGCAGCTGGCGGTGTATCCGCCCGCGTTCAACCACCACGAGGACCGCATCCTCGCGTGGTCGCTGCTCCCGGGACCGCTGCCGGAGGCCGTGCTGTCGCAGGCGTCGCAGGTGGCGCGCGACATCACCTCCGGGCTGAAGGTGGAGGGGCTGCTGGTGGTGGAGATGTTCCTGCTGGGTGACGGGTCGCTGCTGGTGAACGAGGTGGCGCCCCGGCCGCACAACAGCTTCCACTCGACGGAAGTGGCGTGCCTCACCAGCCAGTTCGAGCAGGCCGTGCGCGCGGTGTGCAACCTGCCCCTGGGCTCCGTGGAGGTGGTGCGCCCCGCGGCCATCGTGAACCTGCTGGGCGACCTGTGGCTGAAGGAAGGCGGGCCCCGGTTCGCGCAGGCGCTGGCGATGCCCGGCGTCCGGCTGCACCTCTACGGCAAGCGCGACGCGCGCAAGGGGCGCAAGATGGGCCACCTGTCCGCGGTGGGCACCACGCCCGAGGACGCGCTCCAGCGCGTGAAGGCCGCCGCCACGCTCCTGGGGATGTGACGCCCATGAAGACGAACGCCGCCCGGCTGCTGGACTCGCTCGGCATCGCGTACAGCCTGCGCGACTACGACGTGGATCCGGACGACCTGTCCGCGGAGACGGTGGCGGCCAAGGTGGGCATGCCCGCGGAGCAGGTCTTCAAGACGCTGGTGGCCAAGGGCGACCGCACCGGCGTGTTGATGGCGGTGGTGCCCGGCAACGCGGAGCTGGACCTGAAGGCCCTGGCGCGCCTCTCCGGCGACCGCAAGGTGGACACCGTCCCCCTCAAGGAGCTGCAGCCGCTCACCGGCTACATCCGGGGCGGCGTCACCGCGCTGGGGGGCAAGAAGGAGTACCCCGTCTTCGTGGACGAGACGCTGGAGCTGTTCGACGCGGTCGCCGTGTCGGCGGGGGTGCGCGGGACGCAGATCGTCCTCGCCCCGGCGGACTACCTCCGCGTGACGAAGGGAAAGCCGGGACCCATCTCGCGTCCGAAGGCGTAGACCCTTTTCGCGCGCCGAGCGTTCGAAGGGACATTCCCGGCCCTTGGGGCCGTTCCCGGGGTGTCCCGATGAATGCCGCCGTGTTGCAATTCCACCACCGCGAAGCCTTCGAACACACCGTCACGCGCGCGCTGGCGGCAGGCGCCGGGGCGGGGCTGGTGCAGTGGCTCACCCTGCGCGTGGGCATGCCCATGCCGCTGACGTGGCTGGTGCCCGCCGCGGTGGTGCTGGCGTGCGCACGCGGCGACCGGTGGGACCGGGGTCTGTTGAGTGGCCTGGGGCTGTTGCTCGTCGCCCTGCCCTATGGGCTGGGCCTGTCGCCCGCGTGGACGGTGGCCACGAGTGGCGCGGCCGCTGGCGCCCTGCTGGTGCGCTCGCGCCTCAACGACCTGGGCGAGGAGGGACAGGTCGCGGAGGCCCGCCCCACCCTCGTGCACTACGGCCTGGGCGCCGTGCTGGGCGCGGGGCTCACGCTGGCGGGCGGCGTGGTGGCGAACATCCTGTCGGTGCGGCTGGCGTCGGTGTCCACGCCCACGCTGCTGGCGGCGTCGGTGGTGGGCGGCATCGTGGGACTCTTCGTGGGGCTGGGCGCCATCGCCGCGCACCTGGGCCTGACGGCGGATCCGGTGGAGGCGCGCGCGGAGGAGCTGCTGCCCCAGCTGTCCGGTGACTTCCACACGCTGTCCGAACGCGCGCTGTCCCTCTACCGCCAATGCGGACAGTCGCTGGCGAAGCTGCCCCGGGAGCCCGCGCGTGAGGAGCTGGCCCGCACGCTGGCGCGCATCACGAAGGGCGCGGTGGAGCTGGCGTCCGAGTGGGCCGGCGTGGAGGCGCAGCTGGAGGAGCGCGCCGCCGCGGAGTTGCAGGCGGAGCGCGACAGCCTGGAGCGCAGCGCCCGCGCGAGCACCGACGTGGTGGCGCGCCGGCAGTTGGAGGCCGCGGCGGCGTCGCTGGCGGAAGAGGTGGAGCGGCTGGGGGACATGCGTCAGCGGCGCGAGCGCATCCTCGCGAGGCTGCGTGCGGAGGTGGCCCTGCTGGAGCGTGCGCGCGTGGCGCTGCTGTCGCTTCGCAGCGGTCAGGCCCAGTTGAAGGCGGCGGAGCTGGCCTCGATGGCCCGCCGGTTCCGCGCCCTCTCGACCGCCCAGGGAGAGGAAGGACAGGCGATGGACGCGGTCGCGGCCCAGGTCACGTTGACCCAGGTGGCGCCGGTGGAAATGGCCCCGATGGCGCCCGTGGATCCGGCTCCGATGTCGTCCGACGACGCCAAGGTGCCGGAAATCCAGCGGATTCGGGGGGAATAGGACCTGGGAAGGCTGTCGGAGCCCTCCCGCCCCGAGCCCGGGATTCCCGGCGGCAAGCGTCCGTTTTCGAGTTTGGACCTGCCGAGTGGTCGGGGGGGCCTGAAGCTTGCGCCAGAGCGCGGTACATTTCGGGAGTCATGAGCCTGCCCTCCCCCAGCAAGCCTGCACCGCCTCCTCCCTGGCTATGGAACGGAGACGAGCCGAGGGTCGCCACCGTCTTCCAGCCCATCGTCGATCTGCTCAGCGGCGAGGTGCTCGGCCACGAGGTGCTGTCGCGAGGCCTGGGCCCGGTGGAGTCCCCCAACGAGTTGTTCAACCGCGCGCGGGTGGAGGGCTTCACCTACGAGTTGGAGCGCGCATGCTGGACCGCGGCGGTGCGGAGAATCGCCACGCTGCCGGAGGCACAGCGGCGCGGGCCCTTCTTCTTCAACGTCAGTCCGGATGTGCTCAGCGACGAACGCTTTGGCGGCGCGTCCACGCTGGAGCTGCTGCGTCAGCACGGCCTGAGTCCCCAGCAGCTGGTGCTGGAGATCACCGAGCGCAGCACGTTCGAGGACACGGAGCAGCTGCGCATGCTCGCGCGGCGGTACGCGGAGCAGGGCTTCGGCATCGCGCTGGATGACTTCGGCGCGGGGCACTCGGGGTTGGTGACGCTGGTGCACAGCGCGCCGGACTTCATCAAGTTGGACCAGGCGCTGGTGCGGGACATCCACCTGCACACGTACCGGCAGCACCTGGTGAAGTCGCTGGTGGCGTTCGCGCAGCGCGTGGACGCGGTGCTCATCGCCGAGGGCGTGGAGACGTGGAACGAGCTGGCGGTCCTGCTGCGCCTGGGCATCCGGCACGCGCAGGGCTACCTGCTGGCGCGTCCCGTGAGTTCTCCGCAGCGGCCGGGCGCGGACTTCGCGGAGCGTTGCCGCGAGGCCATCCGCGCCCTGCATCACCGCGAGCACGAGGACGACGAGACGGTGGGCAGCATGATCATCCGTCCGCCGTGCGCGCCGGTGACGGCGCAGGCGGTGGAGCTGGACCGGCTCTTCCGCCGCACGCCGGGCGAGGACCACGTCGTGCTGCTGGACGCGGAGCAGCCGCAGGCGGTGGTGACGCGGCGGAGCTTCTACGCGCGCTTCGGGGGGGCCGCTGTCAGCACGGCGTCCGCGCTCCCGGAGGGGCCGCGTGAGGCGCTGATGGTGGTGGAGGACGCGACGGCCATCACGGCGCTGGCGCGCATGGCGATGCGCCGTCCGCCCGAGTCCGTCTACGACCCGGTGGTGGTCACGGACGCGAAGGGCCACTTCCTGGGCACGGTGACGATGAAGCAGCTCATCGCGCGTGCATCGGACCTGGAGCAGCACGCGGCGACGGGCGCGCATCCGCTCACGGACCTGCCCGGCAGCCGGATGATTGAACGGTGGATCCGCGCAGCGCTCCAGGGCAGCGCGTTCACGGTCATCTACGCGGACCTGGATCACTTCGAGGCGTACAACGACCGCTACGGGTTCCTCCAGGGCGACCGGGTGATCCGCTACACGGCGAGCGTGTTGTCGGAGTGCCTGCACCTGCTGCCGGAAGGCTCGAACCTGGGCCACGTGGGCGGGGATGACTTCGTGCTCGTGTGCCCGGACGCGGTGGCGCCGGAGGTGTTGCGCACGCTCTGCCAGCGCTTCGACGCGGAGAAGGTGCCGCTCTACGGTCCGGAGGACCTGCGGCGCGGAGGCTTCACCGCGACGGACGCGGCGGGCAACACGGTGCCGGTGACGCTGAGCCTCGCGGCGGTGGACCACCACGGGCTGTCCGCCCAGCCCCACCCCGCGGAGCTGTCCGCCGTCGCCGCGTCCCTGCGAAAGCGCGTGAAGGCCGTCTCCGCGCAGACGCACACCAGCACGTTCCTGTTCCAGCCGGGCGCGGTGAAGTAGCCGGGCCGCGCCTCATCCCGGGTGAGACGCAGCCGTCCGTCGGAAGAGGCGAGGCAGGCCGCTTCGCACGTGCCTCGCCCTACTCCCAGGCGAGGTGCAGTCGTCCGTCCGTATAGAGGCGGCCCGTAGCTTCCAGCTCGGTGGAGCCGTTCTCCACCGCCTTGTGCACGTTCGCGGGCGGAGCCAGCAGCGTGTCCCGCCCCAGCGCGAACGCCTGTTCTCGCACCAGCGCCTGGTAGGCCTTGTCCAACTGGAGCGCCCGCTCCCGCGAAGGCGTCACCAGCCATGCGAGGTCGCGGTCTCCTCCCGGCGCAGCACGCCGCACCGCGGGCAGGTCCAGCACTCCCTTCGGGAAGAAGCGCGTCAGCAGTTCTTCGTTCGCGCGGAACTCGTCACCGCCCTGCACACGCTCGAAGTACGTCGCGGTCTCCGGCGCGGCATGCCCTGCCTGTGGCACATCCGGAAGGCCGCGCAGGTCCTGGGGCCGCCAGCCGTCACGCCCTGGCACCTTCCGCGGGAACGCGAAGGTCTGGTCCACCGTCACGCCCAGGTTCGTGTGACAGCCCATGCAGTAGACGTGCTCTTCCAATGTCTGGAGGCGCAGCCGTCCCCTGGCGTCCTCGATGAAGCCCTGCAACCGCCAGCCAAACTCGTTGATCAACCCCAGCTCCGGTGTGCCTGGGAACGCGGGCAGCCGGCCGCGCACCTTCTTCTCCTGCTCCTCCGCGTAGAAGTTCCGCACCCGGTCGTCCGCCGGTTCCTCGTCCTTGCGCGAATAGCGCAGTTCCTTCATCCGCGTGGACAGCAGCACGGGCGCATCCGGATCCACGTAGCGCACGGTGTGCAGGAACTCGGTGCCCTTCGGATATGTGTACCGCCGCACCCGCACGTCCGTTGCGCTCCCCGCGTAGTGAGCTGGCAACCCGCGCACCCGCTCCACGCTCGGGGACAGGACCCCGTCACCGTCCAGGTCCACGCCGCCTACTCGCTCGTCCACCGGCTCCACGCGGCGGCTCGCGCGCTTCACGTCCAGGAGGCCCGGATCCACCGTCATCGCCGCTTCCAGCACCGCGAGGTTGAAGCGGTACACCTCACGCGACGGCTGTCCCTTCGCATCCTTCCGGAAGGACTCCGGCAGCCGGACGTAGACGTCGTCCGTGCTGCCGTTGGTGGGCCAGAACGTGCCCAGGAAGGGCTTGTAGCGCACGGCGCGCCAGCCACTGCCGTCCCGCGCGAAGCCTTCCGCGTCGAAGCCCCGCGTCAGGTCCAGGTCCGGAACCCAGCCCTTGTAGCCGCCCACTCGTTCCACGAGCGCGGCCCGCAGCGGCGTGTAGTTGTCCTCGCGGATGTACTCGAGCACCTCATCGTCGGCGATGGACGCCGCCGTGCGCGTCCGGTCCGTGAAGAGGTTCGTCCAGTGGTTCGTCAGGCCCACGTCGCTGAAGGCGTACTCCGCCTGGAGCGAGTCGTCCGCCATCACGTTGTTGCCAACGCCGCCCGTGTGACACGTCCAGCACGGGTTCGAGACCCCGGCCGTCTTCGTGTAGCACATGGACGGAACCGGGGCCTCGCGGTTGGCCACGCGGCTGCCCGCCGCCAGCGCCTGCGCGAGCGGATCAAACGGAGGCTCCGCCTCGGCGGGCGTGCGCAGACGCCACACGCCCGCCGCCGCGGCGAAGGCCCCCAACGTCAGGACGATGAAGACGGGGCCTCGCACCCCATCGAGCAGGGAAGAACGCATGTGCAAGGCTCCGTCGTCGCGGCGCATCGGAAGGGACTACGGCCAGACGCTGAAGCTGTCCTCGCCCGGGTGCTGGACGCTGACGAACAGGCTGGTCATGTCCGAGTTGAACGCGGGGCCCGTGGCCTCCGCGTCGCTCGGCATGGACAGCACGCGGAACGCCTTGCGGAAGTACGGGCTGGCGCGATGCGCGGGCGCCTGGTCCAGGTAGAAGACGCCGTCCGCGACCTTGTTGACCCCGAAGTTGCCGTCCGTGCCGAACCACACCCCGCCCTCGCGGTCGATGACCAGGTTGTCCGGCTTGGCCGCCGCGAACTCCGGCGCCGCGCTGGTGGCCGCCGCCTCGCCCTTCCACACGCGGAAGAAGTCGAACGTCCTCGAGCCCGCGGGCGCCGCTGGATCCGCTTCACGGATGGCGAAGATGGAGCCCACCTTGTCCACCGCGCGGTTGTCCTGCGCGCCGCGCTCCTTCTTCACCCATACGCCGTCCTGCAGCACGGCCGTGGCCACCCGCCCCTGTTGATCCAACGCCGTGGGGTCGCCGTGCTCGGTGAAGGCCACGTAGAGCAGCGGCGTGCCGCTGGGATCCTTCGGATTCCACTCGGTGTCCTCGGGGCGGTTGAGCTCCATCACGCCCACCTTGTTCGCCGCCGTCCACAGCAGCTTGCGCACCTGGTCGTCGTTGACGAAGCCGCCCATCGCGTTGTGGTTCGCGTCGCGCAGCGCCGCGCCCACCTGGAGCGTCGGCCGGCCGAACGCCTCTCCGTTCGGCGCCAGGTCCACGCTGTCCAGGCCCAGCTGGATCCACCGGCCGTGGCCCGGCGCCGCGTCCGTGGGCACCACCCCGCCCACCAGCGTGTCGCCCGTCGCGTTGTCCAGGCCCGCGAAGTGCGCCACGTAGAGCGTGCCCGCGTCCAGCAGCGCGCGCACCTGCGCCTGCGTCATCCCGGACGTGTACTTCCCCTGCGACACGAACTTGAAGATGCGTCCGCCGCGCCGGTCGTCACCGCCGTAGATGACGACGGGCTGGTTCGCGAGCAGCTTCCAGTCCGCGTCCACCACGAAGCTGGCGTTCTCCCAATGCGCGCGGCCCATCACGCCCAGCTTGCGGTGGCCCGCGCCCGGCTTCGTCGCGTCCTTGCCGTACCAGAGGTCCGCCGGCTGGCCCGGATCCACCTCCGTCAGGTAGCCGTAGCCGTCCTTCAGGTGCGTGGAGTTGCGGTCCCCGCTGACCATGTCCCCCTCCGCCGGGGCCGAGAAATCGGGCGCGAGCGGAGCACCGGGCGCGAAGCCGGGGGCCGCGGGGATCCAGTCGTTCTTCCCCGTCCACAGCGCGGCCTCGGGATCGCCGTAGACGCCCTGGACGTTCTCCTCGCCGACGATGATCGTGCCCCACGGCGTCTGACCGCCGGAGCAGTTGGAGTGCGTGCCGGGCACCACGCCCGCCGCCAGCGCCACGCCGGAGTCGTCATGATCCTCCGCGGAGAGCGTCACCCCCACCACCTTCGCCAGGGTGGCGCTGGAGGCGTCGTAGCGCACGTTGGCCGCGTTGCGATCCACGGCCCAGCCGCCCGTCGCGGGGTCCTGCACCACGCGCATCCAGGTGCCGCCCACCTGCTTCTTCCATTCGCGGTTGTAGGAGACGAGCGCGTCCGCCTGCCACGACGTGCCGTCCGCCACCGTGTTGGCGAGCGCGCCCGTGTTGCGCAGGAAGCGCGCGAAGTCCAGGTGCTGACCGATGGGCGCCGTGCCCACGCGCGGCTTCGTGCCGGAGACGTATTCGTGGTTGATCCACATCCAGCCGGCCGCGCCCTGCCCGTGGTACTGCGGCGCGCGTCCGTCCTGCGACCAGCCGTCCCCGAAGAAGGCGATGTAGTCCACGTTCGCGCCGAAGCGCGCCCCGCCCTTCGCGAAGGCCAGCGGATCCATCCACTTGATGACCGTGGTCGGATACAGCCCCGGCACTGAACGCACCGTGTCCGTGGACGCGGGCGACAGCGGGAACACCAGCGGCGAGGGCAGCCTCCCCGTGACGACCTGCTCCACGCGCGCCTTCACGTACTCCGCCACGTTGGTCGCGCCCGTGCCCAGGTCTCCCCGGAACGTCACGGCGATGACGGATGACAGCGGCGTGCCGGACTCCACGCCCGGGGCTCGCGCCGTGGCGCCCGGCCCGGGCTGTCCCTGCGTGCCGGGGCCCGGAGCGCCCGGGTCACCCGAGGGGCCCTGCACTCCGTCCTGCCCATCCTGGCCCTTGGCGCCATCCGCCCCCGCGGGGCCCTGCGCTCCCTCGCAGCCCACCCACGTCGCCGTGCCAAGCAGGAGCATCGCGCCGGTGGCGCGGCCCATCAGACGAGTAGCCATGCAGTGCATCCTCCAGAAGGTAGCGCGCGCAACCGCCCGGTGTCGGGGCTGCCACGCGCGGGGCGCATCCTGCGGAGGTGCCGTGGCGCGGCCTTGAGCAGCGCGTCACTTCTTCATCACGGGAGGGCCGGGCGCGCGACAACCGCGCGTCACCCCTGCCCTTTGCGTCACGGCGTGATGGGGATGGTGCTCACGCCCTCGAACTCCGCGGTGCCGCCCCGGACGATGCCGTTCTTCTGGCACCAGCCCCCCGGCACCTCCAGCACGAACTGGCTGGGAATGCCCACCGTGCGGTTCGTCAGCGTGCGCGGCTCCGCGTTCTCGATGATGCCCACGACGCGTCCCTCGGACGTGATGAACAGCATGTCCAACGGGATGAGCGTGTTGCGCATCCAGAAGCCGCGCACCTCCTCCTCCGGGAAGAGGAAGAGCATGCCCTGCCCCGAGGCCAGCGACTTGCGCCACATGAGCCCGCGCGTGCGCGACTCGCCCGTGGCGGCCACCTCCACCTCCAGGCGGTGCACCCCTCCGTAGGCATCCTTCAGCCGCACGTGCGCGCGCGGCAGGGTCGGCATCACGTAGTCCTCCGCCGCCACGTCCTTCGACTTCGGCCGCGCCGGAGCGGGCGCGGCGGGCTTCGGAGGCGCGGCGGGCGCTTCCTGACATGCGCCGCCCGCGAAGGCCAGCGCCGCCAGAACCAACGTGAGGCGAGTCTTCATGGGTGCTGGGGGTGCAGGGGCTTGTTGAGCAGCTTCTCGGTCAGCTCGGAGCCCAGGCTGTCGGACATGAGCCGCTCCACCAGCGTCTCGAAGTCCACGCGCTGCGACTCGCTGCTGTAGATGAAGCGGATGCCCATGCCGGGCTCCTCCGCGTCGGCCTTGGACCAGACGACTTCGCCCAGCAACTCGAAGGGTGCCTCCCGGTGCGGCACCGTCAACTTGAAGAGGAAGCGCGTGCCAATGGGCAGCGGCTTCTTCGTCTTGATGAACGTGCCGCCCTTGCTGATGTTCTTCGTGTAGTCGGCGAAGAACGAATTGAGCTTCTTGTAGTCGACCTTCAGCTCGATGGGCGCACGACCGTGGGTGCGCAGTTCGGATCCGCTCTTCTGTTCGGACATGCGGCCGGGGAGTATAGGGGACGCCATGCGGCAAGTCCTCCCCCGTGCCCGCGCACTGTTGAGCCGTCCGGCCGTCCTGGCCACCGTGCTGCTGCTTGGCGGTGGGGGGTCGGCCCTCGTCCTGCTCCCCCTCTTCGGGGTGCCCGGCTTCGAACTGGGCCTGGCCCTGTCCATCGCCGTCGGCCTGCTCGGGGGAGGGACGGGCATCGCCGCCGCCGCCCAGGAGCGCCGCATCCTCACCGGCGCGGCCCCCCGGCCCGCCGGAGTGGAAGCGTCCGCCCTGCCCGGAACGGCCGTGGGCCGCGCCCTGGGCGCCAGCGCCGTCCTGAACCTGGGGGTGCTGGTCCCCCCCTTCGTGTGCGCCCTGCTCTTCGCCCGGCTGCGCACCGCGTGCGACCCCTTTGAACTGGCGGGCTTCTACCCCCTGCTCACCGTGCCCTCCGCCCTCATCGCCTCGGCGGCGGGTGTGCTCCTGGGCTTCGCGACGGCCCGCCCCCGGGGCGCGGCGGGGTTGTACGCCCTGCTCATCCTCGGCTCACTGGCGGTGACGGTGTGGCCCATCGTCTTCGGGCCCCAGGTGTTCGCCTTCAACGTCTTCCTGGGCCACCTGCCCGGCCCCCTCTACGACGAGGCCCTCCAGATGACCGCCGCGCTCGGCTGGTTCCGCCTGGAGACGCTCCTGTGGGTGGGCGTCTTCGCGGGGCTCGCCATCGCGCTCCTGGACGTGCGCACCGGGCGACTGGCGCTGAAGGGGGCCCGCGTTGGCGGCCTCCTGGGCCTGGTCCTCCCCTGCGCCCTGGGCATCACCTACCTGGAGGCCCGCGCGCCACAGCTGGGCCTGCGGATGAGCGACGCGTACCTCGCGGAGCAGCTGGGCGGCGTGCGGGAGACGGAGCACTTCGTCCTGCACTACCCGCGCGGCAAGGCCCGCGAGGACGTGGACCGCATGGCCCGCGACCTGGAGTTCCGCTTCGCCCAGACGTCGCGCTTCCTGGGCGTGGCCCCCACGGAGCGCGTGCGGGTGTGGCTCTACCGCTCCGAGGACGAGAAGCAGAAGCTGGTGGGCGCCGGCCGCACCCAGTTCGCCAAGCCCTGGCGCACGGAATTGCACATCCAGGACAAGCCCTTCCCCCACTCCACGCTGCACCACGAGCTGGCGCACGTCATGGCGGGGCCCGCGGGCTCCGGCTTCTTCCGCGTCACCCTGCGGCTGGGCGTGTGGCCGTTGATGGGCGTGATTGAAGGGCTCGCGGTGGCCGCGGACGACCCCGTTCAGGGCGAGCTCACCCTGCACCAGTGGGCCGCGGGCATGCGCCGGCAGGGCCTGGCCCCGGACATGCGCGACCTCATGGGGCCCAAGGGCTTCTACCAGTCCGCCCCGGCGCGCGCGTACACCGTGGCGGGTTCGTTCCTGCGCTACCTGGCGGACACCTACGGCGCGGACCGGCTGCGCGCCGTCTATGCGCACGCGGACTTCAACGAGGCCTACGGCCGCCCCCTGGACGAGCTCGTCACGGAGTGGGAACGCACCCTGGACGCGCTGCCCCTGGACGCGTCCACGCTCGCGCGCGCCTTCGCCCGCTTCCGCACCGGCAGCCTCTTCTCCCGCGCCTGCGCCCGCGAGGTGGCCCGCCTGTCGGAATCCGCCCGCGACGCGCTGGCCAGCGACCCGCAGGACGCGCTCGATCGCTACCAGCGCGCCGCCGCGCTCCAGCCGGAGGAGCCGTCCTTCCAGCTGGGACAGGCCGCGGCCCTGGACGCCCTGGAGCGCGGCCCCGACGCGGCGAAGGTGCTGGCCGCGCTCGCGGATCAGGTGAAGGACCGGCCCGCGCTCGCCGCCGACGTGGCCGTGGCCCGCGCCGACGTGGCCCTGCACCTGGAGGACGTGGAGGGTTCGCGCGCGTTCCTCCAGGCCGCGCTCGCGCTGGACCCGGGGCCGGAGGTGACGCGCACCGCCCAGGTGAAGCTGGCCGCGCTGGAGACGCCGTCGCGCCGCGCGCCCATCGAGGCGTACTTCCGCGCACCGCAGGAGGAGCTGCGCCTGCTGCTGCTGGACCGCGCCCTCCTCGCCTCGCCGCAGGACCCGTGGCTGCGCTACCTGCTGGGGCGGCGGCTGCACCAGGTGGGGGCCCCGGCCCTGGCGGGTGAGCAGCTCCAGCGCGCCCTGTCGGACAACGCGCTCCCGGAGGCCATCCGCCGGGAGGCCACGCGGTTGAAGATTGAAGCCGCCTACCTGGCGGGCGACTGCGGCGCCGTGCGGCATGAAGTGGGGGCACTGCCGGACTACGGGGCCGCCTTCCGTGCGGCGGCCTCCGAGTGGCTGGCGCGATGTGACTTCGAGCAGACGACCTATCGCGGGCCCCTGGTGCCGCGTCAGGCTTTCCGCTAGACGCGGGCCCCTGCGGTACGACTCACGCATTGACGGAAAGGTGGATGGGGCATGCACTTCGAGAAGACTCAGTACATCCAGGGGACGGTGGACGAGGTGGAGCGCGCGCTGCTGGACGAGCGCTACTTCCCGTACCTCCTCCAGCACCACGGCGTGCTGCTGGAGCTGCAGCCCCTGGAGGTGCGCAACGACGGTGACCGCGTTCACCGCAAGGTGCGCTACCGCCCCAAGCCCGTCATCTCCTCCGTGGGCCCCAAGAAGGTGTCGCCGGAGTGGTTCGCCTTCATCGAGACGTCCACCTACGACAAGCGCACCAAGCAGCTCACGTTCACCAACACGCCCACGTCCCACACCATCTCCAAGATGCTGGTGAACACGGGCGTGCTGAAGCTGCGCGACCTGGGCAATGGCCAGACGGAGCGCAAGATGGACGGCGACCTGTCGCTCAAGGTGCCGTTCCTGCTCAAGCCCGTGGCGATGATCGCGGAGCCGCTCATCAAGACCGAGGGCCTGAAGATCCTCGACGGCGAGCTGCCCGTGCTCAACCGCTTCATCGCTGAAGTCATCCGCGCCAAATAGTCAAAACGCGGTGCGGGCGGCGGGGCCTGGGAATGGGTTGACACAAATGCGGTTGAACCCGTAAGGCCCCGCCATGCACAACCGCTTCCTCGCCCTCTGCGCCGTGTTCCTCCTGGCCGCATGCGCCCCGAAGCGCATCCCCGGCACGGAGCTGGAAGACACCGGCGAAACCCGCGACATCCTCGCTGTGATGGAGCGCTACCGCGCCGCCCTGGAGGCCCGCGACGCGAAGGCCATCCAGGCGCTGGTGTCCCCGAAGTTCCGCGACGACGGCGGCACCGAGGACACGGCGGACGACCTCACCGCCGCGAACCTGGGGCCCCACCTCCAGGCCCTCTTCCAGAAGCTGCAGAACCCCAAGGTGGACTTCAACGTCCGCCGCGTGGAGTTCCGCGAGGACGACGTCGCGCTCGCCATCTACTACTGGAACGCGTCCTGGCGCATGCCCGGCCTCAACGCCCGGCCCCAGCAGGACTCGGAGCTGGAGCAGATGGTGTTCCAGAAGGTCGACGGCGAGTGGAAGATCCTCTCCGGCATCTAGCCGCGAAGGCCGCTCGCGTCACACGCCCACGAGCGCCCGCAGCCCCACCGGGCCCATGCCGTTCAGGGCCCGCGCGCGGGACAGGTAGGTGCGGAAGTCCTTGGGCGCGAGCTTGTCCGCGCCCAGCGGGGACAGGTGGTAGTCGCGGATGCGGCTGGTGGTGAAGCGCACCGCGCCGTAGAGGGCGTGGCCGTACAGCGCCCGCTTCTCCACGTCCGACAGCGGCCGGGAGTCCTGGTAGCCGCGCAGCAGCGCCTGGCACAGCTCCGGCTGGTACGTCCCTTCGAAGCACCACGCGTTGAGGGTGATGGCCACGTCCAGCGTGTAGGCCTCCACGCACGCCATCTCGAAGTCGAAGAACGCCCCCACGCGGTCGCCCAGCCACTTCACGTTGTCCAGGAAGAGGTCCGCGTGGACGACGCCCCGGGGCTCCAGGCCCTGGCGCTCGCCTTCCGCGCGGGCGAGGAAGCCCTCCAGCTCCGCCGCCACGGCGACCAGCTCCGGCTCCGGCCGCTGGGACAGGCTGTTCAGCCAGCCCTTCACCACGCCGGGGCCATAGGGGTTCGCGCGCGTGCCTCCGAAGGACTGCGTCACCTGGTGCAGCTTGCCCAGCTCCGCGCCCAGCCGCTCGAGGATGTCCGGCGTGAGACGGCCGCGGGTGAACTCCTCCCCGGCCAGCCACTTGAAGACGCTGATCCGCCCGCCGTGCATCTCCAGGAACGGCGCGGGCCCCGGCGGCACGAGCAACACCGGCGCGGGGAAGTGCGCGCGGGACAGGTGCTCCAGCAGGGACGCCTCGAAGCGCAGGTCTTCCGATGAACGCACCGTCGTATGGCGCACGAAGACGCGGCCCGCGTCCGTCTCCAGCCGGTGGTTGGTGTTGATGGAGCCCTGCGGGATGGGCGTGATGGAGCGCACGGCCCCCAGGCCGTAGACATCCGCCACCTGGGTGAAGGCCTCGGGAGGAAGTGTCGTGTACACGGCCATGGCGTGCCTCCGGGGCGTGCCGCCCCCGCGTGCGTGCTGCCCCACCCGTTGACACCCCGGGGGGCCGGACCTATCTGTCCATGCCCGTCCTACTTCGCATAACTGTCTGAAAATCTTCAATCTTTGCGCGTGAGGCCACCCCCATGGAAACGTCGGGCCGCGGTGACTGGAAGCGTCGCGAGGGGCTGGGCAGCGCCCTTGCCCAGATTGGCGTCGTCGCCGTGCTGCTCGCGGCCGCCGTCGCGTGGTTCGTCCACCGCGGCCAGGTGCGCCAGGAGATGGACGCCCACCTGCGCACGGCGCGCTCCGCGGTGCTGAAGGGCAACCCCAGCGACCTGGCCATGGCGCAGCAGAACCTGGAGGCCCTCTTCGTGCTCGCGCCGGACTCGCGCGACGCGCGGGCGCTGGCCGCGGACCTCCAGACGGAGCTGTGGCTCACCCATCACAAACCCGGCGCGGACGCGAAGGCGCGCGAGGAACTGGAGCGCGCGGAGGCGCTGGGCTCGCGCTCCGGTGAGCGCTACGGCGCCCGGGCCCTGCAGCTCGTGGGCTCGGGCCAGACGGCGGAGGCGCAGAAGCTGCTGGAGGAGTTGAAGGCCCAGGGCGCCAACAGCCCCCGGCTGACGCTGGCGCAGGCCCGGCTGCTTCAGAAAGAGGGCCGGCTCTCCGAGGCCCGCCAGGCGTTCGCCCGCGCGGCGGACGGGGCCTGGAAGGATCCGCGCTTCTCCACGGCGTACGGCGAAGCGCTGCTCGACGAGGGGCTGTTTCCGCAGGCGGTGGAGGCCTTCGCGCGCGCCACCGCCGCGAACCCGGACCACCTGCTGGCGCGGGTGACGTCCGCCCTGGCGCAGCTGTACGCGGGGCGGCCCCCGGACGGCGTGACGGCGACGCTGGACGAGGTGCGCTCGCGCGGCAAGGACCTGACGCCGGCGATCCAGGCCCGCGTGGCGGTGGCCCAGGCGGAGGCCGCGCTGGCGAAGGGCGCTCCGGACGAAGCGCTCACGCACGTGGACGCGGCGCTCAAGGCCTGGCCGGACGAACACTACGCCCTCTTCACCCGGGGCCGTGCGCTCGCGGTGAAGCGCGCCCCGGAGGCCCGCCAGGCCTTCGAGGCGGCCGTGGCGAAGCGGCCCACCGCGCCGCTCTTGACGCTGGAGGGCGCGCGGCTGCTCCAGGCCCAGGGCGACGGCGCGGGCGCGCTGGCCATGCTGGACGCCTACGAGAAGACCTTCCGCGAGGTGAAGACGCAGACGGCGGACGGCAAGTCGGTGCCCGCGCTGGACCGGGACGACCGGTACTGGCTCACGCGCGGCGGCGTGATGGAGGCGGCCGGCCGTCAGGACGACGCGCTCGCTTCCTACGACAAGGCGCTCGCGGCGCGCGGCGTGGGGCTGGCGCGGGCGCAGTACGCCAAGGGCGCGCTGCTGCTCGCTCGCAAGGACTTCGACGGCGCGCGGACGCTGCTCTCCGCGGTGGCCCCGGAGACGGGCGCGGGCAGCATGCCGGAGGCGTACGCGGCGCTGGGCGAGCTGCTCTTCGCGCAGGGTGAGTTCGCCGCCGGATGCCAGCAGCACTACTTCGCGCTCGTGCGTGCCCGGGCGCAGGGCACGCCCGTGGACCAGTTGGCCACGCGCGCCAATGACATCAAGAAGCAACTGGAGACCAATGGCCAGCCCGCCATGGCCAAGGCCTGGCTCAACGAGGCGGGGCCGCTCTTCCAGCAGCCCTAGCAGGCTCCGGTAACGGCTAGAGCAGCTCCGACGGATCCAACCGGCGCTGCTTCGCCTTCACCACACGCCAGTCGCCATCGGACTCCTTTTCGAAGGTGCCCTCGATGGCGTAGGCGTTGAGGACGCTGTCCTTCGCCAGGTCCTCCAGCTTGTCCGCCTGCGAGCGGCCGAAGATGAAGCGCGCCTGGAAGTCGGCCTGCGTGGGCGACACCTCGTGCACGTCGATGTCGGTGGTGAAGATGCGGACCCACTGGCCCCGCAGCACCTGCGCGGCCAGGATGCGGTGCACGTCCTGCTTGCTCCAGCCGTCCGTCGTCTTGAAGCGCTCGGAGACGCCCTCCATCACCTCGCCGACGTCCTTCTCCTCCGCCGAGCGCGTCATCGCGATGATGCGCCGGGTGACGGCGTCCTTCACGCCCGGCTCCTCGCGCGGCCAGAGGAAGAGGACCAACGCCGCGGCGACCACCGCCGCCATGCCACTCAGCACCCGGGCTCGAGTCAGCACCATCTCAGGCGGCCCCGGTCTCCGGCTCCAGCATCATGTCGTCCGCGTCGATGATCTCCAGCGGACGCAGCGCTTCGCCAATCTGCTTCAGGCGCCGGTCGGACAGCTGCTCCAGGTACGTGCGGATGTTGGGGAAGGACCGCACCAGCTCCTGGAAGGCCTCGCGCTTCAGCCACCCCGCCGCCGTCTTGCGCGTCACCGACACCGTGGCCGTGGCCCTCAGGCCCGTGAGGAGTGAAATCTCCCCCGCCACGTCGCCCTCGCGCAGCACGCCCAGCGTCACCATGCCGCCCGCCGGGTCCTCCTTCTGCACCGTCATTTCGCCGGCCAGCACCAGGAAGAGGCCCTGGGAGTACTCGCCCTCCACCAGGACCTTCTCTCCGGGCTGGAGCGCGCGGAAGGTGAAGCGCTGGAAGAACGCGCCCCGCTCCGACTCCGGCAGCTGCTGGAACAGGGGCGAGTTCGCCATCAGGTTGCGCATCATGCGCTGCTGCGCGAAGTCCGCCAGCAGCTGCGGCACCGCCGGGTGGCTCTTGGCCACCGCGTTGAGGTGCTCGCGGCGGATTTCGAAAACCTCCGAGTCCGACACCGCCGTCACCGTCGCGGTGGGCGGCGCGCCCGTGAGCAGCGCCAGCTCTCCGAAGATGGAGCCGCCGCCCAGGAAGCCCAGGGTGCGGTCCTCGCCGTCCGTCCTGCGCGTCACCTCCGCCTTGCCGGCGACGATCACGTGCAGGTGATCATCCGGCTCGCCCTCGCGGCTGATGACCTCCTCCGGCTTGATGGTGCGCCACACCATGCGCCCCACCAGGTCCAGGAACGCGTCCCGGTCCAGGTCCGCGAACAGCGGCAGGGGCGGACGGCTCTGCGGATCCGCGTTGCCGCCGGTGTCCGGCGCGGCCAGCACTTCGATGGCGCGGTTGGACAGCTCCTCGCCCACCAGGCCCATCAGGTCCGTGTCCACCTTGCCGTCGTACAGGTGCTCCGGCGGCAGCGGCGGCGGCACGGCGGCGCGGCCCGGGGCGCTGCGCGCGGCGCGCGAGTGCACGCGGAAGAGCGTCTCCTTCAGGCGCCGCTCGTTCGGAGACAGCTCCAGGGCCAGCTTGCACGCGGCCATGGCGCTCAAGAGATAGTCGCGGCGCAGGAGCCCTTCCGCGCACGCGTGGTACGCGGTGACGGCGCGCTCGCGCTCGCCCAGCTCCGCCAGACACCGGGACGCCAGCATGCGCGAGCGGTGGTCCGCGGGCACGCGGCGAACGGCCTCCGCGAAGACGGCGAGGGCGCGCTCGAACTGGCGCTCCTCGAACAGGTCCATGCCCAGCTCACGCAACGACGACTCGTTCATCCGGTGTCTCCAGACCGCTCACGACGACAGGTGTGACAAGAATCCATGAGGAGGCCGCCCGCTCCCATTCCACGAGCGGCGGCCCCCGGCTTCGCGCTTCGAGCTACGAACCGCCGGCCTTCTGCAGCTCGCTCAGCGCCATCTCCGCCTTGCGCTTCACGTCCGCGCCCTCCGCGGACGCCTCGATGACGATCTTGAACTGCTCGGTCGCCAGGGCGGGGTCGCGGTCGCGCGAGATGTACGCCGACAGGTACAGCTCCTCCACCTTCTTCTGCAGCTCGTCCAGGCCGTCGCGGGCGCGCGAGTCACCCGGGTTGAGGCGCAGCGCCTCGCGGAAGCTGCGGCCCGCCAGCGGGAACTCCTTGCGCTTGAAGGCCGCCTGACCGGCCGCCACCGACGCGGAGGCCAGCTCGTTGTCGAGCGTGTCGCCCAGCGAGCCCGCGAAGCCGATCTGCCGGTACACGTCCGCCGCGCGGCGCAGCGGCTTCACGGACGCCTCCAGCGAGTTGTTCTCGTACTTCTTCTGGCCCTCCTCGAAGGCGGCGCGGAACTGGGGGATGAGCTTCTTCAGGTTGCGCGCGCGGGCCTGGATGTCCGCCTCCGCGCGGTACTTGTCCATCACCCGGTCCACCTCCAGCGTCGCGCGCTGGAAGTCCCCGCCGTTGAAGCGGCGCTCCACGTCCTGGAAGGCCTCCGCCACGAACTCCGCGCGGCGCTGCTTGGCGTTCTCCGCCGCCACCGCCTGCCGGACGCCGGCCTGCCGCGCGGCCTGCTGCGCCTCCTTGGCCAGCTGCGCCTCCAGGTCCTTGAGCTTCTCCTCGTAGAGGGAGCGCGTGCTCGGAGGCAGCTCCGCGATGAGGGTGCGCGCGTCGTCCGGACGGCGCTCCGTCAGCGCCGCCTCGACGAGGCTGAGCGTGTACGCCGCCTCCTTGGATTCGAGCTCCTCCTCCAGCTTCTTGCGCTCGTCGTCCGTGCGCGCCGTGCCCTGCGGCGTGGCGGTCAGCTTCGCGCGCGCGTCCGGGTAGCGGTTCTCCGCCATCAGCCCGCGGACCGCCGCGAAGGAGTCCACGATGTCCTGCAGCTGCTGCGCCGCCTTGGCCACGCCGTCCACGTCGATGCCCACGCGCAGCTTCTCCGCCTCCTGGGCGAAGCGCACCGCGTCCGGGTATTCGCCGTCACGCACTTTGTCGCGCGCGCGCTGCATCAGCTCCTGGGCGCGCGCCTGGTTGGGGTCCACCGGCGGCTTGGGCGGCGGCTTGTTCCCGCCGGACATGGCCAGGCCCGCGATCAGCATCAGCAGCACCAGGCCACCCACGGCCGCGCCCACCTTCATCTTGAAGGTCGGCTTGAAGCCCTCGCGCGCCGACGAGCGCACCGGACGGGGACGGGGCACGCCCGTCTTGCGCGCCTTCTCGTCGCGCATCAGGTCCGCGAGCTTGTAGTTCGCGTTGGTCTTCTCATCCAGGCGCGGGTCCTTCTTCTCCTCCTTCTTTTCTTCCTTCTTCTCATCCGCCTCGCCGGAATCGGCCTTGGCGCGCATCTCCTTGATGAGCTCGCCTTCGTCCACGAAGCGCAGGCGCGTCTTGCCCACGGAGATTTCATCCCCGTGCTTCAGGATGCACTCGTCGACCTTCTGGTCGTTCACCTGGGTGCCGGAGATGCCGCCCAGGTCGCGCATCACCACGCCACTCTCGCCGTACACCAGCTCCAGGTGGCGGCGGGACACGGTCTGGTCGCCCAGGGCGAAGTCGCAGTCCTTGCTGCGCCCCACCACCATGCGCACGCCCTTGAAGCGCTTCTTGCGCCCCTTGTCCGGGCCGTCCAGCACCAGCATCAGCACCGGCGGGCCGGCGCGCGTCGTCTCGGAGTTGTCCTCCTCCTCGGCGGGCTCCTCCGCCTCCGGACGCACGTCGTCGATGGAGGCCACCCGCGTCTCGCCGGTGCGCGAGCGCACGGGCTCCGCGTCGCCATACAGCTCCGGGTCTCCCCCGTCCTGGCTGTCCTCGCCCGACTCGGGCGCGGACCAGTCCTCGTCCGGCACGGCGGAGACGCGGCGCGAGCCGCCCCCTCCGGGAGCTTTGGGTCGGCGATCCGCCGTCGCGCCCCCGGCCGAACGGCCGGTGCCTGAACGCGATGACGGTGATGGACGGCGAGGAGGCATGGGTGGGTCCAGGTTGAAGCGGCCAACATCTTAGAGCGCCCACCGCACGGTGGGAATGCGCTCCGACCGTTCCTTTCAGGGAAGACGGGCTCATTCCGGTTCGTTGGCCCGCACGCCATCCCGTCTCCGATGTAGGTTTCCTCCATTTCCGCTTCCTCCAGAGCCACGAGCCCCTCCATGCCCCGAGTCCTCGCGTCCTCCCGGCGCGCCCGTCCCGCCCAGCTCGCCCCTCCTGCGGCACGGCAGGCGGCCGCCTCCCCGCTCCTGCCCCCGGGTCTGTTGGAACGTCTGCTGGCGGAAGCCATGGGCCGGGGCGCGGACTTCGCGGAGGTGTACGTGGAGCGCACGTCCACCACCGCCGTGGTGCTGGAGGAGCAGCGCATCCGCAGCGCGCAGGTGGGCCTGGTGCAGGGCGTGGGCGTGCGGGTCATCGCCGGGGCCAAGGTGGGCTACGCCTACTCCGACGACTGGGAGGACGCCGCGCTCGTCCGCGCCGCGCGCACCGCGGCCATGATTGCGCAGGGCGGAGGCTCAGAGCGCGCCTACCCCGTCAAGCGCGTGCCGGTGCCCAGCCACTACCGCGTGGCCCAGCCGCTGGAGGACGTGGCGGTGGCGCGCAAGACGGCGCTCCTCACCCGCGCGGACAAGGCCGCCCGCGCCTTCGACTCGCGCATCCAGCAGGTGAACGCGTCCTACGTGGATCAGACGCGGCGCATCGCGGTGGCCAACACCACCGGCCGCTTCAGCGAGGACACGCAGGACCAGTCCCGCCTGAGCGTGCACGTGGTGGCGCTGGGGAAGAGCGGCGAGCGGCGCACCGGCATGTACGGCAGCGGGGGCCGGGTGTCCTTCAGCTACTGGGACGGCGTGACGCCGGAGTCCGTGGCGGAGGAGGCCGCGCGCCAGGCCGTCGCCACGCTGGGCGCGGTGGACTGCGTGGCGGGGCCGCAGACGGTGGTGCTGGCGCCGGGCTGGAGCGGCATCCTGCTGCACGAGGCGGTGGGCCACGGGCTGGAGGCGGACTTCATCCGCAAGGGCACGTCGCTGTTCGCGGGCAAGCTGGGGGAGAAGGTGGCCTCCGACCTGGTGACGGTCATCGACGACGGCACGGTGTCCAGCGCGCGCGGCTCCATCAACATCGACGACGAAGGCGTGCCGGGCGAGCGCAAGGTCCTCATCGAGAACGGCGTCCTCAAGGGCTACCTCTATGATCAGCTCAACGCGAAGCTGATGAACCAGCGCTCCACGGGCAGCGGCCGGCGCGACTCGTTCAAGAGCCTGCCCCTGCCGCGCATGACGAACACCTTCCTGGCGCCCGGAGACCACGCGCCGGAGGACATCCTCAAGGAGGTGAAGCGCGGGCTGTACTGCGCCACCTTCGGCGGAGGACAGGTGGACATCAGCAACGGCAACTTCGTCTTCGAGGTCAGCGAGGCCTACCAGATTGAAGACGGCAAGCTGGGCCGCCCGGTGAAGAACGCCATCCTCATTGGCGTGGGGCCGGAGGCGCTGAAGAACATCAGCCGCGTGGGCTGCGACCCGATGCCGGACCCCGGCATGGGCATCTGCGTGAAGGACGGGCAGATGCTGCCCGTGGGGGTGGGCCTGCCCACCGTGCGCATCGACAACGTCACCGTGGGCGGAACGAAGGTCGGCTGAGGACACCCGTGAACTACGAACAGCTCGCGAAGAAGATCGTCCAGCGCGCCGTGAAGAAGGGCGCGAAGCAGGCGGAGGCGTACCTGGAGGTGGGCCGCCAGAGCAGCGTGCGCGTCCGCGAAGGGCAGATTGAGGACCTCACGGAGGCCACCAGCAAGGGCGTGGGCGTGCGGGTCATCGTGAAGGACCGGCTGGGCTTCGCGTACACGTCCGACTTCACGACCGCGGGCCTGGAGCGCGTGGTGGACCTGGCCGTGCAGCTGGCGGAGGCCGCCGCGCCCAGCAAGCTGAACGGCCTGCCCACGGCGAAGGACCTGGGCAAGCGCGGCGACACCGGACTCCTCTTCGACCCCAAGGTCGCGAACCTGCCCGGGGACTGGAAGATCAACGCCGCGCTGGAAGCGGAGCGCGCGGGCCGGGCCCAGGACACGCGCGTGGCCACGTTCGACTCCGTGTCCGCGGGCGACTTCGTGGCGGAGGTGTACCTGGCGTCCAGTGAGGGCGCGACGGGTGGCTACTCCGGCACGTACGTGTACCTGGTCGCGGTGCCGGTGGCGTCGCAGGACGGGCAGCTCCAGACGGGGTACTGGCTGGACTACAAGCGCTTCCTGGACGACCTGGAGTCGCCGGAGTCCATCGGCCGAGAGGCCACCAAGCGCGCCGTGCGCATGCTGGGCGCGAAGCCGGTGAAGACGCAGCAGGTGCCGGTGGTGTTCGACCCGCTGGTGGCCGCGAGCTTCGTGGGCAACCTGTCCCAGGCCGCCAACGGCAACGCCGTCTACCAGCAGTCCAGCGTGCTCGCGCCCCACGTGGGCAAGCGGCTCGCGGGCAAGCATGTCTCGCTGGTGGATGACGGCCTGCTGCCCCGGGGCCTGGCCACCGCGCCCTTCGACGGTGAGGGCGTTCCCACCCGCCGCACGCCCATCCTGGATCAGGGCGTGCTGTCCGGCTTCCTCTACGACGCCTTCACCGCGCGCAAGGCGAAGGCGCGCACCACGGGCAACGCGTCGCGCGGCTACAGCGCGCTGCCGGGCATCGGCACCACCAACCTCTACCTGGAGAAGGGCACGAAGACGCCGGAGGAGCTCATCCGGGAGGTGCCCCAGGGCCTCTACGTCACCGCCCTCCTGGGCCACGGCGCGGATCCGGTGTCCGGGGACATGTCCTGCGGGGCCAACGGCCTTTGGATTGAAAACGGTGAGCTGACGCACCCGGTGCAGGAAGTCACCGTCGCGGGCCACCTCCTCCAGATGCTGAAGGATGTGGACGCGGTGGGCAGCGACCTCCAGTTCCGCGGCGGCAGCGTGGGCGCGCCCACTGTCCGCTTCCGGCAGCTCACCGTGTCGGGCGTGTAGCAGGCGCCACGCGGTCGCCTACGCTGGCGGGCCTCCTTCCTTTACGGCACGAGGTCCGTCCGCATGGCCGCGAAGTCCGCCCGCAAGTCCGCCCCCGCGAAGTCGAAATCGGCCACGCCGCGCAAGCCGCGCCGCAAGAAGGCCGAACCGAAGTCGCGGGGCCTCACCGCCGGCGAAGTGGCGAGCGAGGCCGTGGCCTTCCCGGACGCCCTGCTCCAGGCGGTGCGCGAGGACGGCGGCGAGGTGCTCTCCGTCTACCGCGACCCGCTGGGCGGCCACCCCGTCGTCTTCGCGGTGCTCCCCATCGACAAGGTGGAGCCCACGCCCTACCAGCGCGACCTGTCCGAGCCCCACGTCAAGCGGCTCGCCACCGCGATGGAGCGGTTGGACCGGTTCCTCGACCCCGTCATCGCCGTGCGCGTGGAGGGCCGCTACTGGACGCCCAACGGCAACCACCGCCTCAACGCCAGCCGCATGCTGGGCGCGAAGTCCATCGTCGCGCTGCTGCTGCCGGACGAGGACGTGGCCTACCAAATCCTCGCCCTCAACACGGAGAAGGCCCACAACCTGAAGGAGCGCTCGCTGGAGGTCATCCGCATGGCGAGGGGCCTGCTGGGCGCGAACCGCCCGGGCAAGGAGTCCGCCTTCGCCCACCTCTTCGAGGAGCCGTCCTTCCTCACCCTGGGCGCCGCCTACGAGAAGCGCCCCCGCTTCTCCGCGGGCGCCTACCACCCCTTCGTCAAGGTGGTGGACGGCTTCCAGGACGTGCCGCTGCCCCAGGCCCTGGCCGTGCGCGACGCCCAGGCGGACCAGCTCCTGGAGCTGGATGACGCGGTGGTCGCCATCGTCGCCGCCCTCAAGGAGCGCGGCCTCCAGAGCCCCTACCTCAAGAACTTCGTCGTCGCCCGGCTCAACTTCCTGCGCTTCCGCAAGGACGGCCCGCCCCCTACCTTCGACGCCACCGTGGGCCGCATGCTGTCCAGCGCCCGGCGCTTCAACGTGGACAAGGTGCGCCGCGAGGACATTGGCCGCATGGGCGGCGGCCCCATGGAACCGGACGAGGAGCAGGCCTGAAGGGAATGGGGATTGCAGGGCTGTGTTGAGAGAGGCCCCGTACTCCCATGACATCTCCCACGGTCCTGGTCGTCGACGACGACCGCGCCAACCTTGATTCCGTCGCCCGCATCTTCCAGCGGGAAGGCTTCGCCACGTTGTCCGCCGCGCAGGGCACGGAGGCGCTGGAGATGCTCCGGCGCCCCGAGGTCAGCGTCATGGTCACCGACCTGATGATGCCCGGCATGGACGGTCAGGAGCTGCTCAAGGCCAGCCGCGCCATCCGCCCGGACGTGGAGGTGGTGCTGATGACCGCCTACGGCACGGTGGAGACGGCCGTGGCCGCCATGAAGGACGGCGCCTACGACTTCATCACCAAGCCCCTCAAGCGCCACGCCCTGGTGAAGGCCGTGCAGAAGGCGCTGGAGAAGCAAGCGCTCGTCCAGGAGAACACCTCCCTCAAGGCGAAGCTCGCGGAGATCAACCCCGCCGGCGGCCGCGCCATGGTGGGCCAGTCCCCCGCCTTCCGCGCCATGCTGGACACCATCCGCCAGGCGGCGCCCTCCACCGCCACGGTGCTCTTGCTGGGCGAATCCGGCACCGGCAAGGAGCTGGCCGCCCGCGCGCTGCATGAGCACTCCGCGCGAGCGAAGCAGGCCTTCATCGCCGTCAACTGCGGCGCCATCCCGGAGAGCATCCTGGAGGCGGAGCTCTTCGGCGTGGAGCGCGGCGCGTACACCGGCGCCGTCACCCGGCGCGAGGGCCGCTTCGAGCGCGCCCACGGCGGCACCCTCTTCCTGGACGAGGTGGGCGAGATGCCCCTCTCCGCGCAGGTGAAGCTCTTGCGCGTACTCCAGGAGGGAGAGCTGGAGCGGCTGGGCGGCACGCAGACGGTGAAGGTGGACGTGCGGCTCGTCGCCGCCACCAACAAGGACCTGCAGAAGGAGGTCGCCGAAGGGCGCTTCCGCGAGGACCTCTACTACCGCCTGCACGTGGTGGAGATCCGCGTGCCCGCGCTCGCGTCGCGCCGCGAGGACATCCCGCTCCTGGCGGAGGCGTTCCTGCGCCGCTTCTCCGCGAAGAACGGCAAGGTGCTGCGCGGCTTCTCTCCGGACGCCCTCAACGTGCTGGAGAACTACGCGTGGCCCGGCAACGTGCGCGAACTGGAGCACGCCGTGGAGCGCGCCGTGGTGCTGGCCCGCACGGACGTGCTGGAGGCCAGCGACCTGCCGGAGTCCGTGCGCAAGGGCCCGCTGGGCTCCGCCGGGCAGCTGGTCATCCCCATCGGGACGCCCATGGAGGAGATTGAAAGGCGCGTCATCCACGAGACCCTGCGCCACACCCGGGGGGACAAGACGCTCGCCGCCCGCCTGCTGGGCATCGCCGCGCGCACCATCTACCGCAAGCTGGAACGGGAGCAGGGAGGCCCGGACGCGGCACCTGCCCCCCCGGGTGTGGCG
>NZ_RAWE01000060.1 GCF_003611695.1 Corallococcus carmarthensis
CTGGAGGGGCAGGCGGGCAGCGGAGCGGGCCCCCTGTCATCCAGGGACAGGTGCCTAGCTTTGTCGGCATGAGCGAGCCCAAGGCCCAGGCGAAGAAGACGGACGAAATCGTCCCTGGCGTGCACCACTGGACCGTCTCCGACGACCGGCTCGGCGGTGGCCGCAGTGACGCCTACGCGGTGGTGGATGACGATGGCACCGTCACCCTCATCGACCCGCTGCCCATCGACGAGAAGGTCCTGCGCAAGCTGGGTGACATCAACGCCATCGTGCTCACCGCGGGCAACCACCAGCGCTCCGCGTGGCGTCTGCGCAAGGCGTTCGGCGTGCCCGTCTGGGCGCCGGAGGGCGCGCAGGGCCTGGAGGAGAAACCGGACTTCGAATACGTGAACGGCACCACGCTGCCGGGCGGCCTCAACACCTTCCAGACGCCGGGGCCCACGGAGGCCATGTACACGCTCTGGCTGCAGAAGAGCCCGCACGCGGTGGTCTTCATCTCCGACCTGCTGTCACACGAAGGCCGGCGCACGCCCACCTTCGTCCCCGGCGAGTATCAGGACGAACCGCTGCGCACGCGCTCCAGCATCCAGCGCATCCTGGACCACCTGCCCATCCAGACCGTCTGCTTCGCGCACGGCGCGCCCATCCTCAAGGACGGCGCCAGCGCCCTGCGCAAGGCCCTGGAACAGGACGACGAGTTCCCGCACGCCCCCGCGCCCTGAGTCTTCAGCCCGGGGGCAGCTCGCGCACCAGCACGTGGCCCGCGTCCTGGCCGGGAGGCACCAGCTCCAACCGTGCCCCCGCCTCCGCGCGGTCCAGCAGCGCGCCCAATGACACCAGGTCGGTGACGGGGATGCGCGTGGCGGGCGCGGGCGCGTCGCCCCGGAGCATCGCCTGGGCCACGCGGGCCTCGTCGCGCAGGTCCGTCTCGTAGACGAAGGTGCGCTCGTCGTAGTCGTGTCCGCCGGGGACGCGCCCCACCAGCCGCATGGGCCCCAGCCGCGAGTGCACGCGCACGGCGGGGTTGTCCCACTGGGTGACGCCGCGCAGCCGCTTCGCGCGCACCATGCCCAGCGTGAGCAGCTTCACCCACGCGGACGCGCCCCGCCCCGGCAGGAAGCTGAACAGCGACACGCCCACGAACAGGCCCGGCGTCAGCGACGGCGCCACGTAGCAGGCCGCGCCAATGGCCGACTCCTCGTCCGCCAGCAGCAGCCGCTCACGCGCGGGCGCCTTCAACAGCCGCGCGGGACAGCGCAACAGTCCAATCGCGCCGGGCAACAGGTACAGGTCCGACAGCACCCAACGCGGCACGCCGATGCCGCCGAACGCGAGCTGGTTGAGCGTGAGGTATTGCCGCGCGAGCTCCGCGTTGTGCTCGGCCAGCAGGTGCGTCACCGGGATGCCGTACGGCGCCAGGTCCAGCGACGGGACATGCACGCCGGAGCCCAGCGCCTGCAACGACAGCTCCGGCGCGGAGGCGAAGAACGCCTGGGCCAACGGCGCGAGCTCACCCGCCATCGGCTTCGATGTCCTTCGCCACGACGTCCAACCGGTACTCCGGCGGAAGCGAAACGCGCGAGGCGTCCACCGGCGCGCGCGACACGAGGCAGCGCGACGAACCGCCGCCCTTCTCCGTCAGCTCCGGCATCGGCATGGGCACCACGCGCATGCCCAGGCGCTCGAACGTCTCCACGATGTGCGCGGGCATCACCGTGGGCGCGAGCAGGTCCTTTCCCAAAGGCAGACCATTCGTCGCATAGCGGCGGATGTCCGCCTCCGTCACCCGCAACAACCGGTTCGCGCCGAAGCGCTGCTCCAGGAGCGCCACCGACTCCGGCGCCATCACGTCCGGGCACACCACCAGCCGGTCCACCGCCGGCAGGGGCAGCACCGCCATGTTCCCGTGGAACGCGGGCTCGCGCACCTGCAGGCGCAGCACCTCGCCGGGGAAGTACTTCTGGGCCGCCTCCAGCCCGTCGAGCGTGGTGCGCCCGCCCCAGAACAGCAGCGTCACGCCGTCGAACGTCGCCACGTCGCCGTGCGCTTCCCAGATGCCCACGCCCGGATCCACGACCTCCAGGCCCAGGCGCCGGGCCAGCGGCGTCCAGTGGTCGCGCTCCGTGAAGCGATGCGCGCTCATCATCTTGGGCAGGAGGAACAGGGGCGCCTGGCCCTCGCGCGCCACCACCTGGCCGCACTCGGCCGCGTAGGGCATGCCCGTCAGCGCGTCCGACGGCGAGGGCAACGCCACCACCGTGCCGCCTCGCGACTCGATGTGCCGGGCCAGCGTCAGCCACTCCCGCCGCGCGCCGCGCGCATCCGCCGGAGCGGCTTCACGGCTGCGGAAGTTCGAGCGGCCTCGCAGCGCCCAGCCCCGGCCCGGGGGCGACATCAGGAAGAGGTCCATCCCTCGCTTCTAGCCGCCGTCCGGAGGCGTCACAATGCATCCGGTCCGCCCCACCCGCCCGCCTGAAGCCCGGCCGTCCACCGCCCCACAGTGCGGAGGCCCGGGAACCAGGAACGGAGAGCCACCGCGTATCCAGGGGGCACGGGAGGATTCATGCGATTGATTCCACGATGGCGCACGGGCGGACGGCTGCTGCTTCTCACGGGATGGCTCACCGCCTGCTCGGATCCAGAGCCCACGCCGCCCGACGCGGGGACACAGGACGCAGGGACGCAGGACGCGGGCACGGGCGACGCGGGCCCCAGGGAAATCACCGACGCGTGCAACAGCCGCGAGGAAGCGCTCACCCTACCCGAGTGCGCGCTCCCGCTGGACAACACGCCGCGCCAGGCCTGGCTGGGCGCCACCTTCGACTCCGACTGGTACCGCGTGGAGGCCGTCGCTCCCGTGACCGCGCCATCCATCGTGCGGCTGCGCGCGGGCTACACCGTGCCCCAGACGCCCGTGAGCCTGTGGCTGGGGGCCTACGTCCCCTTCACGCCCTACCGCCCGACCTCGCGCGTCGACCGCCACGACCCGGCGAAGGCGCCCTCCACCCTGGAGCTGCTGATTCCCTACGCGGGGGAGGCGGCCTTCCGGCTCCTGACACTGCGGGATGACACGAGCGCCTTCGACACGCAGTCGCCGTACACCGTCCAGGCGGAGCTGATCCCCGACCCGGATGGCCACGAACCCAACAACCTCTCCCCCTCCGCCACCGCCATCCCCCTGACCGCGACGGCGGACGGCGCGAGCGGCACCACCACGGGCGTCCTCGCCACCGAGGGGGACGTGGACTGCTTCCGGTTCGACGTGCCCGCCTCCACGAAGCGCATCTCCCTCCACCTGACGACGGAGGCGTTCTCACCGGAGCTGCCCTTCCGCTTCTCCTATCTCCTCCTCACGCCGGAAGGGGGCATCCCCGCGCGCCAGACAGCCTTGGACCCCGCCGCCGCCACCGACCTGCGCAGCACGACCCCCGCGTCGTCCGCGGGCAGGTGGGTCATCTGGGTCCAGGCCTCCAAGGCCCTGGATCAGGACTTCGTCATGCCCGGCGACCTGCGCTCCCGGTACACGCTCCAGGTGAACCTCTCCGACACGGAAGCGCCCGGCGACTCGGGCACGCCGCCCATCCCCTGACGCGGATCCATCTCCAGACTTGAGAAACCAGTCTGGCAAAATGCCACGGTCGCCCGCCCCCTCTCATTTCTCCTCGAAAGGGGGTCCTCAACCTCCCCGCGCGCATGGCATCCTCGCGCCCTTTTTGAGCACAAACGGGGTTGGGGATTCATGCACTTCGAGCTGGCCTTCGTGCTGCTCTTCTCCATCGCGACGGCGGTGGCGATCGCGGCGCGCTACTTCAAGTTTCCGTACACGGTGGCGTTGGTATTGGCGGGCCTGGGCCTGGGCATCGTGCATGCCTTTGAACCGCCGCACCTGACGAAGGAGCTGCTGTTCGCGGTCATCCTGCCGGGCCTGCTGTTCGAGGCGGCCTTCCACGTGGACTTCCGCAAGTTCTGGAAGAACAAGCTGGCCATCACCTCCATGGCGATTCCGGGCGTGGTGGCGTCCATGGCGCTCACGGCGCTGCTGCTGTCCCCGGCCATGCGCGGGATGAACGCGCTGGAGGGCTTCGGCCTCATCCACGCGATGGTGTTCGCGTCGCTCATCGTGTCCACGGACCCCATCGCGGTGGTGGGCCTGTTCAAGGCGCTGGGCGCGCCCAAGCGGCTGGCCATCCTGGTGGAGGGCGAGAGCCTGCTCAACGACGGCACCTCCGTGGTGCTGTTCACGCTGGTGGTGGGCGTGGCCGGAGGCCAGGAGTTCACCGCGGGCAGCGCTGTGATGGACTTCATCAGGGTCGCCGGCATGGGCGGCGTCATTGGCGCGGCGGTGGGCTTCGCGGTGGGCAAGGTCATCCTGCGCGTGGAGGACGCCATGGTGGAGATCACCTGCACGGTCATCGCCGCGTACGGGTCCTTCGTGGTGGCGGAGCACTTCCACTACTCGGGCGTCATCGCCACGGTGGTGGCCGGCATGGTGTGCGGCAACTGGGCGGCCCAGGAGGGCATGGGCCCCACGGTGCGCATCGCGGTGGAGAGCTTCTGGGAGTACCTGGCGTTCGCGCTCAACTCGGTGGTGTTCCTGCTCATCGGCCTGGAGGTGCAGCTGTCGTCGCTGCTCGCGTCGTGGCTGCCCATCCTGCTGGCGTACGCGGCGGTGCTGCTGGGCCGCGCGGTGGTCGTCTATGGCGTGTCCGGCCTGCTGCGGTTCACGCCGGAGAAGCTGCCGTGGAAGTGGAGCGCGGTGCTCACCTGGAGCGGCCTGCGCGGCGCGGTGTCCATGGTGCTGGTGCTGGGCCTCCCGGACGACTTCGCCCACCGCGAGCTGCTGGTGAACATGACGTTCGGCGTGGTGGTGCTGTCCATCATCTTCCAGGGGCTCACCATGGCGCCGGTGCTCAAGGCGCTGGGCATCACCGGACTCAAGGACGTCTACCAGGAGCAGTACGAGCTGGCCCGGGGCCGGCTGGGCGCCATCCACGCGGCGCTCGCGTCGCTGGAGGCCATGCGCCGCGGCCGGGAGATTCCGGTGGACGTGCTGGAACCCCTGGAGCGCGACTACCAGCAGAAGGCCCAAGCGGTGGAGCAGGAGCTCACCACGCTCAAGCAGCAGTCCAACCGCTTCCAGGACGAGGAGCAGCAGGAGGCCATCCGCCGCGTCCTCATCGTGGAGAAGGACGCCCTCTTCAGCGCCTACCAGCAGGGCACGCTCAACAAGGAGGTCTTCGAGCACCTCACCGCGGAGCTGGACGAACGCATCGCGAAGGCGAAGGACGCGGAGGCCCATAACCCGTCGGAGGATGCGCACCCCCCTCCGCCGCGGGCCCTGGCCTCCTGAGCGCCAGGGGAGGGCGGCCGCCTCAGCTCGCGCCGCCCTCCACCCGCGACTGGAGCACCGCGCCCAGCACGTCCGCGGTGTCCTCGCGCAGCCGCGACAGGTGCGTGTAGAGCACGTCCTCCACCTGGGCCACCGCCTCCTTCGGCGCGCCCGCCTCGCGCAGCCCCGCCAGCACCGCGTAGGCCGCCACCGCCAGCGGCCCCACGTAGCCGCGCGACTCCTCCCAGAACTCCTCGAAGCAGGGCACCGCCTCCCCCGCCACCACGCGCGTGAGCCGCCCCAGGCACGCCTCCCAGTAGTCGCGGTGCGCGTCACGGGCCGCGTCGTCCGCGAACGGCCCCTGGCGCAATTCCAGCCGCGTACCCTCTTCAGTGGCGTGGAAGGTCAGCTCCGCCCGGGTGCGCCCCGCCGGCATGGGCCCGCCCTCCCAGTCCATCTCCAGCGCCAGGAACCGCCCCGGCTCCACCTCCACGATGCAGCCCACCTGCGAGAACGCACGACCCGCCGCGTCCCTCAAGCCCACCCGGTAGGGCTGGCCCAGCGCGCCTGGATCCGGCGCGTGCGTGCGGTGGCAACCCGGCGGCGCGCCGAACCAACGGCGGATGAGCGCGGGCTGCCCGAAGGCGGGGAACACCGCGTCCGGCGGCGCGGGCAGCTTCCACTCCAGCTTCAGGTCGCTCACGCCCGGGCCCCCGAGCGCGTGCGCAGTTCGAAGCGGGGCACGTTCGCCAGCAGCTCCTCCGGCGCGCGGTACTGCTCCACCACCAGGCTGATCCGCGAGTCCTCCAGCGCCTGCCCACCGGAGGTGATGGCCTCCACCTCATGCAGCAGGTCACCCCGGAACATCACCAGCGCGTTCTGCTGGGGCTTGAGCTCCGCCACCTGACCTCCCCGGTGGTACAGCCGCAGCGCCCCGCCCCGGAGTTCCTTCGGAACCTGGACATAGAGCACGCTCACCGCCACCGGGCAGCCGATACTCGGGCCGTAGAATTCAAGACTCCGGTCGATGTGTGCCGCGACGCTCCGGCCCTGCCCCACCAGCAGCGGGTTGAGCAGGAAGGCGTTGCACTCCGGCAGCAGCGTCTTCGCCAGGTACGGCGCGAAGGCCGGGAAGCGCCGGTGCACGTCCGGCAGCGCATCCCGGCGGAACGTCAGTGAGAAGCCGTACGTCCCGGAGAACTGCCCGGACAGGTTCGACTCCCCCAGGAGCGACGAGCCCAGGATGGCCGAACGGATGGAGGCCGTCGTCTCCTCGGGGAGGGCGTCCGGGGTGCGGTGGAAGAAGGTGTCGAGCCGGAAGGCTCCACCCCATGGTGGCTGGAAGCGCATGGCCCGGCAGTCTACCCAGCCACGCCGCGCTGCCCCATCCCCCGCCGCCCCTCTCACGGAAGCCCCTCCAGGGCCCTTGCGCAACACAATGCGTCAATCCCTGACAACACGGCGCGTCAGGGATGATATCAATTTCGCTTATTTATCATTTATCACGCCTAAGTCGAATTCTCCGTCATCCCACCTTGCGGCTTCCGGCCGTTCCGACTTTCTTCGGACAAGCTACGAAGTCCCCTTCGCAGCGCTCGCCGTCCCACGCCCCATCCACCCCCACAGGAGTTCGCAACCATGAGCCGAAGCAGACTCACGGGAATCGCACTCGCATTCCTGGCCGTCAGTTGTCTGGCGGTGCAATCCGCAGAAGCCGCCACGTATGGCGTTACCCCCTCTGGCTCCTCCGCCCTCTTCTACGTCGACACGACGGACTGGGCGGACATCCACTACAAGCTCAACGACGGCCTGCAGCAGAACATCCGCATGACGGTGACGGGCGGCCGCAACCAGTACACCGTCACGGGCCTGAGCAACGGCAACTACATCGACTATTTCTTCACGTACTGGGACGTGTCCTGCGCCTGTGCGCGTGACACGGCCTGGACGCGCTACACGCATACCGGCACGGGCGGCGGCACCGACGCGGGCACCGGAACCCCCGACGCGGGCACGGGCACTCCCGACGCGGGTCCTCCGCCCAACGGCGACGCGGGCCCCGTGGTGCCGCTGTTCACCAGCGCCACCGCGCTGGAGCCGGCCACGGTGGAGACCACCTCCACGGCCATCATCACCCGCGTGGGCGACCGCGTTCGCGACCGCCACATGCGCGAGGACATGTACCAGGCGTACGACCACTACCTGAAGCTGTACTTCGAGAAGCGCACCCACTGGATTGAAATCGTGGACGAGGTCGCCAAGGGCGGCACCAACATCACGGTGAACCTCTACACCATCTATCCGTACGACTCGCCGGACTTCCGCGCGTTCTTCCGTGGCCTCAACACGGTGGCCGAGTACTTCCACAACGCGGACTTCGTGAAGGTGAACGACTACAAGTACACGTCGTCGGTGAACTTCAACGCCAAGGAAGGCCGCGCCATCCGCGTGGGTGACCGGATGGAGTTGGAGATTGGCGTGTTCCTCCAGGCGCCGGTGGAAGGCCGCTTCAACTACTACTCCACGGGCATGCTCTACATCGTGGGCCAGGGCGGCATCGTGCCCTTCGAGGGCCAGGGCGGCATCCGCGACTCCTTCCCCCTGCCGCAGAAGGCCTGGGCGGGCGGCATGGGAACGCTGCACACGCCGTTCTCCAACGAGCCGGACAACCGCTTCCTGCAGATGCCCACGAACCTGGCGCCGGTGAACGCGCAGACCTTCGTGGAAGGCCGCCGCCTGCACCACACGAACTTCCGCGACGGCAGCCACTCCGAGCCGGACAACCCGGTCCTCACCGCGCAGGCGAACAAGCTGGGCAACAACTACGTCAACGTGTCCTGTGTCTCCTGCCACAAGCAGAACGGCCGCGGCCTGCCGCCCACCACCACGAACACCACGTTGGACAACTACGTGGTGAAGGTGGGCAAGGTGAACGGCAGCACCGTGACGGTGGACCCCGCGCTGGGCTTCCGCCTGCAGCCGCGCGCGGTCACCGGCACGCCGGAGGCGGACGTGCGCATCGGCAGCTGGACGACGACGGCGAGCGGCACGCTGAACGGCGGTACGGCGTACAGCCTGCGCAAGCCCAACTACAGCTTCCTCAACGTGACGCCGACGAACTTCTCGCCGCGCATCACGCCGCAGCTGATTGGCATGGGCCTGCTGGAGGCGGTGCCGGAGTCGCAGATCGCGGGCATCGCGGACCCCAACGACGCGAACGGCGACGGCATCTCCGGGCGCATGCAGACGGTGAAGGACCCGGAGACGGGCGTCACCCGCATGGGCCGCTTCGGCTGGAAGGCGGCCTCGGCGCGCGTGAAGCACCAGGTGGCCGAGGCGCTCAACAGCGACATGGGCGTGACGTCCAACGTGTTCAAGACGCAGGACTGCGGCTCGTCGCAGCAGGGCTGCGCGGGCACGAGCGCGGAGCTGGCCGACAGCGACCTGGACAAGCTGACCCGCTACATCGCCCTCCTGGGCGTCCCGGCCCGCCGCGACTACGCGGACGCGACGGCGTTGCAGGGTGAGACGGTGTTCACCAACGCGGGCTGCGCGAAGTGCCACGCGCCCACGCTGACCACCAGCCAGTACGCCGCGATGAACGAGTTCCGCAGCCAGACCATCCGTCCGTACACGGACCTGCTCCTGCACGACATGGGCGCGGGGCTGGCGGACAACCTGCCGGAAGGCCAGGCGTCCGGCGCCGAGTGGCGCACGGCTCCGCTCTGGGGCATTGGCCTGACGGCGGGCGTGTCCGGCGGTGAGGCGTACCTGCACGACGGCCGCGCGCGCAACGTCACCGAGGCCATCCTCTGGCACGGTGGCGAGGGCGAGGCCTCCAAGCAGGCCTTCGTGAACCTCAGCGCCGCGGACCGCAACGCGCTGCTGAAGTTCGTCAACTCGCTGTAAGGCAACAGCCGGCTGCAAACCCAGACGCCGGGCGGGAGGGGCCACCGTGCCCCTCGCGTCCGGCGTCGTGTCGTTTCAGCGGGGTGGGAGCCGGCCAACGCGGAGGTTGAAGTAGAACGTGTACCGCACGTCCACGAACGCGCCGTCGAGCTTCGCGGGGGCGTAGCGGCTGCCCCAGAGCGCCTCGAGGGCGGGCTGGACCATGAACGGCAGTGGCTTCAGGGTGTGGCAGTGGGTGAGGCTCCCCTGGCGGGTGATGACGCAGCGGATGGCCATCATCCCCTGGACGCCCTTCTCCAGGGCCTCCCGCGTGTAGGCAAGGTCGGCGCCCGACAGCTTCAAGGGGCGGTGCAGGGCCTCGGAGAAGAGGGGGATGTTCGCGCCGCTCGCCTGGGCCGGCAGCGCCGCCTCCTCCGGCAGCCAGTAGACGAGCCGCCAGCCCGCGGGCGTCTCCTGGAAGGCCACCAGGATGTCGCCAGGGGGCGCGTCCGCCTCCGCCTCCGGCGAGGGCCGGAGCTTCACGGACACGGTGGCGAAGTCGCCATGGACGGATGGGGACAGGACCTCGCAGAGTCCAGGCTGAGCCGGCGGCGGCGTGACGGGAGGCGGCACCTCCGGATGCGCCTGGAGCCAGGCCAGGTCCTCGGGCCGGACGTAGTCCTGGGGAGACATGTCCGCCGGGAAGCGGCCCAGGTCGGGCCAGGCCAACAGGTTGTGCTGGCACAGCCGCCGCGCCTTGTCGGTGATTTCCCCCGGCCCCCGAAAGCCCCGGGAGAGCGAGGCGCAGCCGGTTCCCAGCCACGGGAGCAGCAGACACAACGACAGACACAGCTCACGGAATGACAGTCCAAGCATGGTCGTCAGCGCGAAGGAGGCCGGAAGAGGTACATGATGGGAAGCATCGCATCCACGGGCTGCCCATCGAGCATCGCGGGTTGGAAGCGGCTGGCACGGACGGCCGCCACCGCCTCCTCGGTCAAGCCATAGGGCATGGCCTTGATGATCTCGCAGTTGCCGGCCGTCCCCTGCCGGGTCACGAGGCACATCATGTACAGGAGCCCCTGTGCTTGGACCTTCTCGGCCGCATGCGTGTACGGGAAGCCGGGACCCGACACCTTCTTCGGGGGTGTCACTCCGCTTCGAAGCAGTTCGATGTTCTGTTGCGCGGCTCGAAACCCGATCTCCGTCATCTCCGGGACGAAGGCGGAGTGGCGCCACCCCGCGGGTGTGCCGAAGAAAGGCACACCGGTATCCTGGGACACCCCTTTCTCAAGGTGCGTCCGGCGAAGGAGCACGATGGCGCTGTCGCCAGCCACATGCGTCGACGTGACCTCGCACTGGACCGGTCCAGGGGGGAACTCCGCGTCGAATCTCTTTGCCAACCCCTCATCCACTTCGGGGTGCGCCCGCAGGTATGCCACGTCTTCGGCCCGGACGTAGTCCTCGGGGCGACCGCCTTCGGGGAACCGGGAGAGCGTGGTGAAGGGAACCATCCCGTGGAGGCAGAGGAACTTCGCCTTTTCGGCCATTTCGTCCTTGGCCATCGACATGGGCGTGACCGGAAGACTCACACATGCGGACAGCCATGAAGAAACCAGCAACGGCAATCCCAGACGTAGCAACCTGATAGGCATAAGCAAGGTCATGTCGGTGCGCACCGTACCATGGCGCCGGATTCCCCCCGGGAGCCTTCGCGTCTTCATCCGACTTCCGTGCCAGGAGACCGCGCACGGGAGCACGGTCGCCGGCCGCGATGCGCAATGGCAGACAGGCGTGGGGGAGTCCCCACTCCCGGCCTCCTGAAGCGTTCCGACATTCCCATCCGTCCCTTTCCGGAGAACGCCCATGGCGCACCGTCCTGCCCCTCCGCCGCCGCTTTCCGACAGCCAGATTCAAGCGGAGGCCGTGGCCTTCCTGGATGCCCGGGGACACTGGCTGACCGCCGTCGCGGCGCGCAGGGTGGCGGCGGTGCGCGAGTTCTTCCGGCAGCACGCCCACCTGCGGCGCGACCTCCTCCGCGAGCGCGCCGAGGAGGAGCGCCGCGAAGGACGGCTGGCGCTGGAGCTGTTCTCCCGCGCGGCCCAGCGCGTCCGGTGGCTGCTCACCGCCGGTGACGGCCCCAATACGCGCATCCATGGCGCGGAGGCTGGACGCGACCTGGGCCTGCTGTTCGCGGGCACGGACTCCGGATTGGATGGCCTGACGTTGGAGCGGGAGCAGCGCTGGAACCTCAACCACCCGCACCCGCTTCCGCCCACCGGCTTTCGCGCGAGTCGTCCCATCAGCGACCGCGAGCAGGAAGAGGACCAGACCCACCACCTGGCCTTCTACGCGATGTTCGGCGCCACCAACGACACCAGCCCCGGGGAGCAGTTTGGCAAGCTGATGGGCATGCTCAGCGACCTGAGCCCTCCGGAGGATCAGCACCTGGCCTGGGATGGCATCGACCTGGGACGCAAGCTGGGTGACCCGCGCTTCGACGTGAACGCCTGGCTCTGGAAGACCGTCGGGGATTTGGGCCAGCTCCCGCCAGCCGCCGAAGCCGTCGCGAGCTGAAGGCGATTGCACGCTGGCGCACCGTCGCCGCGCATCTTCGTAGCCAGCGCGCGTCCAGCACGCCACGCTGGCCCTTCCGTGGACGACACCCGCCTTCCCGACCCCGAAGCCCTCCGCCCGCTGCTCACCGACGCCCTGTCGCTGCCCGCGCTCCAGCCGCATGGCCCGCGCCTGGAGCGGCTGCTGGAGGACTACGCGCGAGGCGTGGCCCGGAAGGACGCGCCGCTCGTCGTCGCGCTCGTGGGCGCCACCGGCGCGGGCAAGTCCACCCTGCTCAACGCCCTCTCCGGACAGGCCCTGTCCCGCGAAGGCGTGGACCGCCCCACCAGCACCGTCTCCACCCTCTTCGCGCCGGAAGGCACGCCCACGGACGAGTTGGCCCGCACCGGCGCGCGCGTCGTGCGCTACACGCCCGGCCCGCAGGGGCTGTGGAGCGGCCAGGTCTTCATCGACACGCCGGACCTGAACAGCGTGGCCACGCAGCACCGGGACGTCGCGCGCGCCGCGCTGGACAAGGCGGACGTCGCGCTCGTCGTCATGCACCGGGGCAGCGTCGCGGAGGCCACCCAGGTGGAGTTCCTCACCGAGTTCGCCCGCCGCCGCGCGCTCGTCTTCATCCTCAACTTCGCCGACGAGCTGTCCGCCGACTCGCGCGACGCGCTGAAGTCTCAAATCCGCCGCGTCGCCACCCAACATTACGGCCTGGCCGCCGAGGACGTCCCCGTCTTCGCCATCAGCGCGCGCGCCGCGAAGGACGGTCAGGACGTCTCCGGCGAGTTCGGCCCGCTCCTCTTCCACCTGCGCGGACTGGCCACCCAGGCCGTCGCCGCGCGCGTGCGCCACACCAACGCCCTGGGAGCACTGGAGGAGCTCGCCTCCACCGTCCAGACGGCGCTCAACGACACGGACGCGCTGCTGGCGAAGACGCGCACCGCGCTGGACGCGGGGCTCGCTCGCGCGGCGGAGGCGCTCCAGGGCGACTTCGACGCGCGGCTGTCCCTGGCCCACGGGCACCTGGCGTCGGAGGTGCGCCGGCAGGCCGCGGGCCGCTTCTGGGGCCCCGCCGCGTGGGGACTGCGGCTGTCCTTGTGGGGGGCGTCCGGCATGGGCGCCGGCGCGCTGGTGGCCCGCCGCAGCCTGCCCGCGGGGCTGGCGGTGGCGGCGGCCTCCACCGTGGTGGACGCGGTGAGGGACCGCACCCGCGCCCGCGCCGCGGAGGTGGCCGTGGTGGAGCCCTTCGAGGACGACTTCCTGGCGGAGTCCGCCGCGCGCACCGCCCTGGCGGAGGCGCGCAGCGTGGCGCGCACGCAGGGCCTGGAGGCGGAGACCCTGGGCGTGCCGGACGTGGAGGCGATGCTGGCGGAGCTGCGCGTGGCCCGGGCGGGCGCCTGGCGCTACACGGCGTCCACCGCCGTCGCGGAGGCCGTGGCCCGCTGGTGGCGCACGGCCCGGTGGCTGGTGTTGCCGCTCATCAACCTGCCCCTGCTCGCGCTCCTGGGGCACGTGGGCTACCGCGTGGTGCGAGGCTACGTCGAAGGCCCCCTGTTGCCGTTGGAGTACTTCCTCAACGCGGGGGCCTTCTTCGGGCTGCTCGCGGGCGCCGGAGCGCTGCTCGCGTCAGCGAGTCTCGTCGGAGCCGCTCGCCATGCGGGGCGCGCGGGCCGGAGCCGTTTTGTCGAGGCCCTCGCCGCCCTGGGCAGGAGGCTGGGAGAGGCCGTCGATGATGGCCTTGGCACCGGGCGGCAGGCCGCGCGACGCATCCTGGAGCGGATTCGCGCTGTCGGGTGACATGGACATCACGGCCTGGCCCGGCATGTGGACGCCGCCATTGGAGGCCATCATCGGCTGCGCGGGGTCCTTGCACAGCGGCGCCGACACCAGCGTGTCACGCACCGGGTCCCCATAGCCCACGATGCGCGCGGGCACGGAGGGGTTGTTCCAGCCGGAGCCCTGCTCCTTGGCGACCTTGAAGTGCAGGTGCGCGCCGCACGCCCAGCCCGTCGCGCCGGAGAAGCCGATGAGCTGGCCTTCCTTCACGCGCTCACCGGCCTTCACCACCACGGCGCTGAAGTGCAGGTACTGCGTCTCCAGCCCGTCGCCGTGCGAGATGACGACGTAGTTGGCCAGCGGCGCGAACTGCTCGCCGCAGCCACCCTGACGGCTGTCGCCACGCGCCATGCGCACGACGCCGTCATGGGACGCCACGATGGGCGTGCCTTCCGGCATCCGGAAGTCCCACGCGAACGTGTCGTTGTGCTGGTGGCTGCCCGTCTCATGACCCTGGCTCACCGTGTAGATGCGACCACAAGCGAACGGTACGCCCACCTCAGGCATGTTCGCAGCCGCCTGAGCGGGAGGAGGGACAGCAGGAGCCGAAGCAAGGAGGGAGCCGACGAGAAGAGCGGAGATGTTCATATCGGGGCGGGCGGACAACCGGTGCAAGGGCTTGCGCTATTTCCCAGGGATTTTCGCTCAGTCCCGAACGGATCACTAGCAGGCGAGCCACGCCCCGCCCTGTCTCAAGGGGGCGACCCTTGACCACACTCCAGAGGAGAAACGGCCCTGAAGCACAGGAGCGCCTGTCTCCTCGCCTGTCCAGTTGGCGGGCCTTGCGCCTCTAAAGCCTATCCGCTCCAATCCCTGCCACCTGAGCGGAGGCAAAGACAGACGCCCGTCTGCTCGTCAGCCCTCCGGGCAGGCCTGGAACGGCCTCCACGGCGGGATCAGCCGGCGGCTTCCGGACAGCCAGGATGCCCCCTCAACAAAGTGACTGGTCACTTTTTAAGTGACCGATTATCCTCCCCGCATGTCCCCGAAGTCCGCCCCCAGGAAGGCCGCGGTCCCGGTGCGCCGCACGCAGGCGGAGCGCCGTGAAACGACGCGCCGCAAGCTGCTGGACGCGACCATCGAGGCGCTGGTGGAGCAGGGCTACGCGCGGCTGACGACGGTGGAGGTGGCGAAGCGGGCGGGGGTGTCGCAGGGGGCGCTCTTCACGCACTTCGAAACGAAGGAGGAGCTGCTCGCGGTGGCGGTGGAGCACCTCTTCCCGCGCATCATCCAGGACTTCCTCGCGGGCGTGGGCGCGCGCCCGTCCGGCAAGGACCGGGTGGGGGCGGCGGTGGACATGCTGTGGGCCGCCTACCAGCGGCCGGAGTTGCAGGCCGCCATCGAGCTGTACGTCGCGGCGCGCACCGTGCCGGAATTGCAGAAGGCGCTGGCGGCGGTGGACGGCCCGCACCGCCAGAACCTGCACCGCGTGGCGCGCGAGCTGTTCCCGGACGTGGCCGCCACGCACGCGGATTTCGACGACGTGGTGGAGCTGGCGCTGGACGCGGTGCAGGGCGCGGCGGTGGGCGGCTCGGCCCGTCCGGAAGACCCCGCGCACCGCCGCATGCTGGACACCCTGGCGCGCTTCATGCGCGTCGCCTTCGCACCCAGGAACTGATTCGCAGGAGGTCCGCCATGGACATGTCGCACATCCCCGACCTCATCACCCCGGCCATCCCGGTGTTCGTCATCACCGTCATCGCCGAGGCCTTCTGGGTGAAGAAGCTGCGGCAGGAGCGCGGCGAAACCATCAAGGGCCACACGTGGAAGGACACGTTCGCCAGCCTCTCCATGGGCCTGGGCAACGTGGCGGTGAGCGTGTTCTGGAAGGGCGTGGCGTTCGCGGGCTACGCGGCGCTCTACCACCTGACGCCGCTGCGCATGGGCCACGGGCTGGTGGCCTGGGTGCTGCTCTTCTTCGTGGAAGACCTCTGCTACTACGCCTTCCACCGCGTCCACCACGAGAGCCGCTTCTTCTGGGCGTCACACGTGGTGCACCACTCCAGCCAGCACTACAACCTGTCCACGGCGCTGCGGCAGACGTGGACGCCGATGACGGGCTGGGTGTTCTGGGCGCCGCTGGCGCTCCTGGGCTTCTCCCCGGAGATGATCGTCACGCAGCAGGCGGTGAGCCTGCTGTACCAGTACTGGATCCACACGGAGGCCATCAACAGGCTGCCGCGCCCCGTGGAGTGGCTGTTCAACACGCCCTCGCACCACCGCGCGCACCACGCCTCCAACGCGGCCTACATCGACATCAACTACGCGGGCATCCTCATCATCTGGGACCGGCTCTTCGGCACGTTCGTCCCGGAGACCGAGCGCCCCATCTACGGGCTGACGAAGAACCTCACCACGCACAACCCGGTGCGCATCGCGTTCCACGAGTTCGCCGCCATCGCCAGGGACGCGGCCCGCCCGGGACCTTTGAGCCAGCGGCTGGGCTACATCTTCCGCAACCCCGCGTGGAAGCCGAAGCCCAAGGGGGCGCTGCCGCCGGAAGGCCCGCCGCCCATGGAGGCCGCGCACCCGGCCCCGTGAGGCCCGCCCCTTCCGGGTGGAGGACAGCCGGGGGTGGGAACCGACGTCCAGGCAACGCGGCGCGCGACATCGTTGCGACCGCGCCGTGCGGGCCTTGCTACGGTGCGCCGCGACGGTTCTGGCGGGCGCCGCGCATGAGGTCGGCGCCCCTTGCAAGGGAGTCGGGTCATGACGGAGCGCGAGTTGTGGGAGCGGTACCAGCGGCACCTGTGCGTCGTCCCCTCGGTGGGGCTCACGCTGGACATCTCCCGCATGAACTTCGGCGCGGACTTCCTGGACGGGATGCGCTCGCGCATGGACGCGGCGTTCCAGGCCATGGACGCGCTGGAGAAGGGCGCCATCGCCAACCCGGATGAGAAGCGCCGCGTGGGCCACTACTGGCTGCGCGCCCCGGAGCTGGCGCCAGAGGCGGAGCTGAAGACGGCCGTCACCAGCATGCAGGCCCAGGTGGCCGCGTTCGCGAAGGACGTGCACGCGGGCAAGGTGAAGCCCGCGAAGGCGGCGAAGTTCACGCAGGTCCTCATCGTGGGCATTGGTGGCTCCGCGCTGGGTCCGCAGCTGGTCGCGGACGCGCTGGGCAGCGGCCGGGACGCGATGCAGGTGCACTTCCTGGACAACACGGACCCGGACGGGATGGACCGGGTGCTGAACGGCCTGGGCGAGCGGCTGGCGGAGACGCTCGCCGTGGTCATCAGCAAGTCCGGCGGCACCAAGGAGACGCGCAACGGCATGCTGGAGGCGGAGGCCGCCTGGCGGCAGCGCGGCCTGGACTTCGGCGCGCACGCGGTGGCGGTGACGGGCGACGGCAGCGAGCTGGACACCTACGCCAAGGGCCACAAGTGGCTGCGCACCTTCCCCATGTGGGACTGGGTTGGTGGCCGCACGTCGGTGATGTCGGCGGTGGGGCTCTTGCCGGCGCAGTTGCAGGGGCTGGACGTGGAGGGCTTCCTCGCGGGCGCGAAGGACATGGACGCGGCGACGCGCGTGCATGACGTGGCGGCGAACCCGGCGGCGCTGCTCGCGCTGATGTGGTTCCACGCGGGCGGTGGCAAGGGCCAGAAGGACATGGTCATCCTGCCGTACAAGGACCGGCTGATGCTGATGTCCAAGTACCTCCAGCAGCTGGTGATGGAGTCGCTGGGCAAGGAGCTGTCGCTGGACGGCAAGGTGGTGAACCAGGGCATCGCCGTCTACGGCAACAAGGGCTCCACGGATCAGCACGCGTACGTGCAGCAGCTGCGCGAGGGCGTGAACAACTTCTTCGTCACCTTCGTGGAGGTGCTGAAGGACCGCGACGGGAAGTCCCTGGCGGTGGAGGGCGACAACACCAGCGGCGACTACCTGCTGGGGTTCCTCCTGGGCACGCGCCGGGCGCTGTTCGAGAAGGGCCGCGAGTCGATGACGCTCACCGTGCCGGACGTGAGCGCGCGCACGGTGGGGGCGCTGGTGGCCTTGCACGAGCGCGCGGTGGGCCTCTACGCGAGCCTCGTGAACATCAATGCCTATCACCAGCCGGGCGTGGAGGCGGGCAAGAAGGCCGCGGGCCGCGTGCTGGAGTTGCAGGGCAAGCTGCTGGCGAAGCTGAAGTCCGCGAAGGCAGAGGCGCGCTCGGCGGATCAACTGGCGCAGGACATCGGCGCGGCGGACGAGGCGGAGACGGTGTTCAAGCTGTTGCAGCACTTGTCCGCGAACGGAGACCACGGCGTGAAGCGCACGGGTGGCGCGCGCCCGGCGGAGGCCCGCTTCCAGGCCGGGTGACAATGCATTGCCCGCCGGGGCAATGCCTGACGGTTCCAGGCCACGGCTAGCCTGGACCGTCATGGGCCGAGCACACGCGGTGGGGCTGTGGCTGTGCGTCCTGGGCGGGCTGGCGGCATGTCCGGACGCGCACCGTCCGGGCGGCAAGCTGGACCGGGCGGCGCACCAGGATGCGCTGGAGCAGATGCCGGAGTCGCGTTGCAGCGCGCGCGACTACAAGCGCCTTTGTCCCGATGACACCGAGCCGAGCGAAGAGTGCATCGAGCTGTGTGGTGGACCATGACGCGGCCCTGGCACGTGTCCCTGAGCCTGGTGGCCTGCCTCATACTCCTGACTCCCGCACTCTTCGTCCTCCAGCAGGTGCGGGAAGCCGGTGCCGCCCCCATGCCGGAGCCAGCGGGCCTGGTCCCCATGCTGACCTACGACGAGCGGATGCGGCGGGTGACCTACCAGCACGTCTGTTCGAAGCAGACCGACTGTGAGGCCCCTCTCGTCTGTTACCGCGACGTCCGCTTCCGGCGCTATTGCACGGACAGCGCCTGCACGACCGACAGCCAGTGCCCCGAAGGGCAACGATGCACGACACTGGCCGTCCCCAGCGCAGGAGCACTGGTCAGACTCTGCGCGCTCGTGGGCATTCGCCAGGAGGGAGAGCCCTGCTTGGAGACCGCTTTCGATGCCACCTCCGCATGCAGGGCGGAGTTCGAGTGCATGGGGAGGGATGGCTACTGCGCCCGCTCCTGCACCCCCGGCCAACCCGGAGCATGTTCCGAAGGCTTCTTCTGCGCGGACGTGAAGCCGAAACCCTCGTGCCTCCCCACGTGTGAGAGGCGCGGCTGTACCCAGGGAGAGCACTGCATCCCGTTCGAGGAAGGCACCTCCATCTGCGCATCCATCTACGGCCCTAACTGCCTGGACACCCCCTGTCCCGATGGCCGCAAATGCCAGGTGTTCTCGCAATCGGACTTCCCCGGGAAGGTCTGGGCGGAATGCGTCCACCGCTGCTCCGCCACGGACCCGACGTGTGGCGAAGGCCAGGTCTGCGATGGCTTTCACTGCCTCCAGGCCTGCGACCCGAACGAACCCAACCCCTGCGCCGAAGGCTTCCACTGCGACCGGCGCGGCGAGAAGCTCCCGTGGTCCTGTCAGCCGGACTACTGGCACGGCGGCTGATCACCTCCCGACGCTCCGACTGCCCCAGGGCCGACACCTTCACGGCCCCGGGCGGCCAGGATGTGGCGGGCTTGGGAGGTTCCCATCCTGAGGGTTCGTGTTCCCCCAGGAGCCCTCCCGATGAAGCCGTCATCCGCCCTCCTGCTGACCCCTCCTCCGCCGCCACCCGAAGCCGAGGATCCGTGGCACTCCGACGCGCTGGGCTGTGTGCGCAGCCGAGACGACGTCACGATGGCCTCGCTCCCGCGCGCGCGTTACCGCTCCGCCCTGGAGATTGGCGGCGCCATCGGCCTGCTCACGGAGAAGCTCCAGGCCCGCTGTGACGCCCTGCTCTCCCTGGAGGATTCAAGGTCCGCCCAGGCCCGCGCCATCCACCGCTGCCGCCACCTGCCACACGTGCGCTTCCAGCGGATGAGCGTGCTGGAGAGCTACCCCGAACAGACCTTCGACCTCACCCTCGTGTGCGAGCGCGCCACGTCCTGGAGCCTCCACGAGCTGTCCCTCGCGCAGCAGCGCATCCTCGAGCACCTGGAGCCCGGCGGGCACCTGGTCCTCGTGCACTGGACCGGCCAGACGCGCGACATGCGCCTCAATGGCCACGAGGTCCACGACGCCTTCCGCCAGCTCACCCCCAAGCACCTGCGCCACCTGCGCGGCGAGATGGAGGGCACCTACCGGCTGGACGTCTTCGAACGCCTTTGAACGCCCCGGTGAATCCCGTCCCCACCCGGCCCGGGCCGGCGGTAGAAGGGGCGGCATGGAACTCGGAATCACGGGGAAGACGGCGCTCGTCACCGGCAGCAGCCGGGGCATCGGGAAGGCCATCGCCATGGTGCTGTCGCGCGAGGGGGCCCGGGTGTCCATATGCGCGCGCCACCTGGAGCCGCTGGAGGCCCTGGCGAAGGAGCTGCGCTCCGAGGGCGCCCAGGTGGCCACGGTGGTCGCGGACGTGGCCACCCAGGAGGGTGCGTACTCGGCGGTGGACTCCGCGGTGCGCGCCTTCGGTTCGCTGGACATCCTGGTGAACAACGTGGGCGGCAGCGGCGGCGCGGGCGCCTTCGACGCGGCCAGCACCCAGCAGTGGAATGACGTCATCCAGCGCAACCTGATGACCGCCGTGTGGTGCAGCCAGCGCGCGGTGACCGTGATGCGCCAGCGCGGCGGCGGCAGCATCGTGAACATGAGCTCCATCTTCGGCCGCGAGTACGCCACCAGCGCGCCCTACAGCGCCGCCAAGGCGGGCCTCATCGCGCTCACCAAGGAGATGGCCGTGGACCTGGCATCCCACCGCGTCCGCGTCAACGCCGTGGCCCCGGGCGCCATCTTCTTCCCCGGCGGCAGCTGGGACCGGCGCCAGCAGCACGACCCGGAGGCGGTGGCCAAGGTGGTGCGCGAGCAGATCCCCTGGGGCCGCTTCGGCACGGCCGAGGAGGTGGCGGACGTGGTCGCCTTCCTGTGCTCGGAGCGGGCGAAGTGGGTCACCGGCGCCACGCTCCCCGTGGACGGCGGACAGGGCCGTGCGTTCTGAACCGCGTTGCGGCATAGAGTCCGCGCGAATGAGGCCAACGCATTGCTGAAGCTCTACAAGAAGGACGGCGACACCCTGCGCTACTGGGAGGCGTGGGAGCACGAGGGCGTCGTCACCGTGCACTGGGGCACCGTGGGTGACGGAGGCGAGCAGAAGGTCGTCCCCGTCCCCCCGGACGAGGACCCCGACATGGTCATCGCCATGGAGGCCGAGTCCCTGGTGGACGCCGGCTACGACGAGCCCGAACCGGACGCCATGGCCGTGCTGCTCGTCGAGTACGCCGTGCAGGGCAAGGGCACCGGCCATGACTTCGAGCAGCGCAACGCCGTGGAGGAGGCCCTCACGGACGCGCTCGGCTGGACGGGCAACGGCGAGGTGGAGGGCGGCGAGACGGAAGCGGGCGTCATGCGCGTGCACTGCCGCGTGATGGACCCCGACACGGCCGCGCGCACCGTGGTGGAGGCCCTGGACGCGGAGGACCTGCTTGAAGGGGCCCGCGTGCTGGTGGCGCGGGGCGACGAGAAGCCCCGCGTCGTGCACCCGCCCCTGTTCCCCGTGCTCAAGTCGTAGGCTGCTCCGGAGCTTGGGGAACCTGGGGCGCCTGGCCCCGGGGCCCGAAGACGCGGAACAGCAGCACCAGCGACGGCACCACCGTCACCAACCCCACCCCCAGCGCCACCAGCAGCAGCCGCTGCACCACCGGCTGCGCCGCGGCGCTCTGGAGCGTCAGGTGCGGGTAGACCAGGTACGGCGCCTGCGACACCGCCCACCCCAGAACAATGAGTCCGCCCTGCGTGGCCGCCGCCACTCGCGCGGCCCGGAAGCGGCGCTTCCACAAGAGCGCGAACGCCGTCACCGCCGCCACCGCGGTGCCCACGTGCAGTGCCAGCGCGAACGAAGATTGCGACAGGCCCGTCCACACGCGCGGCGCGCCCTCGCGCGACAGCAACAGGACGGCCAGGGCCAGCGGGAACAGCAGCCCGCCCGTCACCAGCGCCCGGCGCCGGAAGTCCTCCGCCAGTTCGGGAGTCCGCGCCTCATGCGTGAGGTACACGGCCGCCAGGAACACGAACAGCCCCAGCGTCAGCGCGCCCACCGACAGCGCGAAGGGCGACAGCCACGACGCGAAGAAGCCGCTCACCACCGCGTGCCCCTGCATGCGGATGGCGTCGCTGGCCACCGCCCCCACGCACATGCCCAAGAGCAGCGGCGCCACCACGCTCGCGACGCTGAACACCACGCCCCAGCGGCGCTCCACCGCGTCGCCGCGCGTGTCGTAGGCGCGGAAGGTGAACGCCGTGCCCCGGAACACGATGCCCAGCACCAGCAGCGTCAGGGGCACGTGCAGCGCCACGCTCAGCGCCGCGAAGGCGCGCGGGAAGCCGCTGAACAGCAACACCAGCCCGACGATGAGCCAGACGTGGTTCACCTCCCACACCGGGCCAATGGCGTGGGCGATGAGCGCGCGCTGCTCCGCCTTGCGAGGCCCTCGCGCCAGCAGGTCCCACACGCCGCCGCCGAAGTCCGCTCCGCCCAGCAGCGCGTACAGCACGAACGTGCCCGCCACCGCGAGCCCCAGCACCGTCGTCTCAGTGGACATGGGCCACCTCGGCTTCCACGACCGCGCCAGGGCCCTTCGGCAGCGTGCCCGCCACCTGCCGCCAGAGCACGAAGAGCACCGTCACCCCGAGGAACAGGTACACCGCCGTGAAGGTGAAGAACGGCGCGGCCAGGTGCGGCACCGGCGTCACCGCCTCGCCCGTGCGCATCACGCCCCGGACGATCCAGGGCTGCCGGCCCCACTCCGTGACGAGCCACCCCGCCTCCAGCGCCACCAGCCCCAGCGGCCCCGACAGCAGCCACGCGCGCATCATCCCCTTGCCGTGCGGCCACTCGCGGCCCCGCCACCGGCGCCACAGCGTCGCCAGCGCGAGCAGCGCCATCAGGCTGCCCGTGCCCACCATCACCTGGAAGGCCATGTGGACCTTGGCCACCGGCGGCCAGACGTCGCGCGGGAATTCGTTCAGCCCCTTCACCACCGCGTCCGGATCCGCGAACGCCAGGATGGAGAGCCCCTTCGGCAGGTCGATGGAACCCGACACCGTGCGCTTCTCCACGTCTGGCCATCCGCCCACCCGCAGGGGCGCGCCCGCCTCCGTGTCGAAGTGCGCCTCCATCGCGGCCAGCTTCACCGGCTGCGCCTTCGCCACGTGCTTCGCGGACAGGTCCCCCACCAGCGGCTGCGCGAGCGCGGTGATGCACGCGAGCGGCAGCGCGATGGACAGCGCCTTCTTGTGGAACGCGGCGCCCGGGTGCCTCAGCAGGATGAAGGCGTGGATGCCCGCCATGGCGAACGCGCTGGCCTGATAGCAGGACAGCAGCACGTGCGCCGTCTGGTACTGCCAGCCGGGGCTGAACATCGCCACCAGCGGCTGCACGTCCGTGGGCCCCTCCGGCGTGGGCGTGAAGCCGGACGGGTTGTTCATGAAGGTGTTCACCAGCGTGACGAAGAACGCGCTCGCCGCGCCGCTCACCGCCACCATCACGCCGCTGAACAGGTGCAGGCCCGGCGACACGCGCTCGCGGCCGTACAGGTAGATGCCCAGGAAGATGGCCTCGGTGAAGAAGGCCACGCCCTCCAGGCTGAAGGGCAGGCCAATCACTTCCCCGTAGCGGCCCATGAACTCCGGCCACAGCAGGCCCAGCTCGAACGAGAGCACCGTCCCGCTCACCGCGCCCACCGCGAAGAGGATGGCCGTGCCCTTGGCCAGCTTCGCGCTGAGCGTGCGATAGTCGGCGTCACCCGTGCGCCGGTGCTTCAGGTCGCTCAGCACCATCAGCACGGGCAACGCCACGCCAGCCGCCGCGAACACGATGTGGAACGCGAGCGACAGTCCCATCTGCGCGCGCGCAAAGAGCAGGTCCGTCATGGACATCAGTCTGCTTTATGCGAGCTTTTTGCGCATTCAGGATTTCTTATTATTCTCCACAGGCAGCTTGGTGATGGCCCGCGAGGGGACCAGGGTCTTGATGGAGTTGCGGGCCACGGCGGTGGCGAGCGAGGTGACGAAGATCATCACCACCTTGCGGCCCAGTTCCGCGCCCAGCGGCTTGTCCTCGATGCTGGTGGCCACGCGGTCCGGGTGCGCCCAGGCGCGCTCCAGGGCCTGCCGGCGCTGGCGGCGCACGCGCTCGTCGTGGTGGCGGGCGCGGTAGATGGCGATGCCCACGCCCAGGCCCACCGCCACCAGGGCGGCCGCGCCCACGGTGACGAGCAGGTCCTTGTTCTGATTGACGTGGTAGCGCACGTCCGTGGCGCGGGTGCGCCGGCGGTCCAGCTCCTCCAGGGTGAGGAGCAGCTCGTCGCGGATGCGGTCCGCGGTCTGCTCCACCTGCTCACGGTCGCCCATGCGCTTGGTGATGGCGTGGTCGACGTGCGCTCCGGTCTCGGGTGCCTGGCTCATTGCAGCGTCTCCCGGGTCAGCTGAAGGTCCGTCTTCAAGCGTTCCTGCGTGTGGACCAGCGGCTTCTTGGGAATCCGCTTGGTACCCAGGAACAGGAGGAGGCCGGCCACGGCCAGCAGCACCGCGCCCACGATGAGCACGCCCACCGCGGCCCCCAGGGGCAGCGCCAGGCCCAGCGCGACGAAGAGCACCGCCAGCGAGGTGAGGGCGAGGACGGCCCCCGCGCCCAGGAAGATGCCCGCCAGCCTGGCCGCCTGCAGCTCCTGCTTCAGCTCCTTCTTGGCGTGCATCACCTCCGCCTTCACCAGCAGGCGGGTCTCCGACAGTGCGTGCCGGATGAGTTCCGGGGTGGAGAGCGTCTCCAGCTGGGTGCGCTCCAGGCGTTCTGATTCGAGGTCCACGACCGTGCCTCCGACAGGATGACTTCCAGGGCATCACCGACGGACGCCTGCCTGGCGTCCCGGCTGTCCCCGGTCTGTTCCTGAAGGTGGTCAGGAAGGGTGTGTGGGAGAAGTCCCGCCGCACACCCCATCCGCGTCCGTCTGCCTGCCTGGTACCCCGGCCCCGTGGGGAGGCCAGGGGTCCATGCCTAGCGGCGGGACTTCTGGTGGGCGATCGCGGTGGCCAGCGTCTCGCGCACCTGGCGGGCCCGGAACAGGCGGTCCGCGGTGTCCAGCAGGTTCTCCGCGTACAGCACCTGCTTGCGCAGGCGGGCCGGGATGGCGCGGGTGCCCAGGTGCGCGCCCAGCAGGGCACCCGTGAGCGCGGCGGCCACGTCCGCCTCGCCGCCACAGCGCAGCGTGAGGACGACGGCCTCGCGGAAGTCGTGCGGCACCTTCAGCGTCGCGTACAGCGACGTGAGCAGCACCGGCACCACGTGGCACGGCAGGCCGTCCACGCCCTTCAGTTCGCTGGGGGGCACGCCCACCTTGCGCAGCTGGTTGAGCGCGCGCTGGGTGTCCCAGGTGAGCAGGCGCGGCAGGTGGCGGATCTCCTCCGCCAGGTTCTTGTCGTGCACGGCGGCGGACAGCGCCAGGGCCTCGCAGAAGGCCGCGGGCGTGAGGGCCTCCTGCTCCATGCCCAGCGCCACCGCCTGCGCGAACGCGGCCGCGGCGGCGGCGCAGACGGGGTCCTTGTGCGTGATGACGGTGAGCACGCCCGCGTCGTGCGGCAGGCGCGCGCGCTGACCGCTTTCGAAGAGGCCCACCACCAGCGCGCGGCTGAGCACCGACGGGCACTTCGTGCCCAGGGGCGCGCCCGCGCTCATCCACGGCGTGCCGCCCACCAGCCGCTGCAGCGCTTCGGAGAGGCTGCGCGGCGGCTGCAGGATGATGCCCTCCTGCCACAGCCACGCCAGGTGCAGCGCCGCGCTGCGGCCGTCCACCTTGCCCTCGCGGATGACGCTCTCCGCGGCCGCGAGCAGGAGCTGCGTGTCGTCGCTGAACTGGCCCTTGGCGAACTTGCCGCGCGGCCGGGGCGCGAAGTCCTCCGCCAGCCCGGGCAGCCGCGCCAGGCTCGCCGGGGGAATGCCCCTCAGCGGAAAGCCGAGCGCATCCCCGATGGCGAGCCCGAGAAATGCCGCGTGGAACCTGTCCTGGCGGTCTGCGGGAGTCAGCGGCATCGAAGGAGCGGAGATTACCCGAGCCTCAGCCAAGGACGAGCACCGAGATGAACGCAGCGAGGGCGCGCGACGCGACGGCGGATCGATCATGGGGCCTTGACGTGCACGAAGCGTGTGCGGTGGAGCGCCGGACAGGAAAGGTCCCGCTGGATTGCACCGCGCGCGTCGCCACTGTCTGCCTCCTTCGCCGTGACCACGGCGCAACCGGGGGCGCGGTAGCTATCGCATCCCGCCGCGTTTCAGCAAGCAGGCGGGCCCGATGAAGCGCGCGAGCACGCGTCCATGTCCAACTTCGAATGCTGCGCATGGACCGAAAGGGACGCACGGGTGGCCGCGCGTGGGTGCGCAAGGCGCCGTGCGCGTGCACTGCCCACGGGCTCAGGTGTTCACCTTGACGTCAGCGACTTCACTCCGTCCACGCACCGCGCACGCGGCGCACGCGCTGATCACGAATCGTCGCGGCCCAGGTTGACCACCGCGAGCAGCCGCGCCACCACCGCCTCCGCGCCCTGGTACAGCCGCGCGCCGTCCCACAGCGCGGGGGACGTGTGGCCGCCGCGCTCCAGCCAGTCCTTCTCCACCTCCGCGTAGGTGAGGTTGCGGAAGCGCACGCGGTCCTCCAGCGCGTGGTCCGTGACGAAGCGGCGCGCGGTGGCGGACGGCGGATCCGCGATGCGGTGGAACAGTTCCAGGACGGGGGACTCAGGAGCGCTCATGACAGCGCCGCATCATGCGCCGTCCGGGCCCTGGAACGCGAAAAGGGTGGAGCGCCGGCCCCCGTGCCGCGGGGCTTCGGAACTCCACCCTTCCGGTGCTTCACGCGCGCCCGGGAAGGACGCGCGAAAGGAGACGTCAGCGGGTCTCGGAGGCGCGGATGCGCGCGGCCTCGCGGCGCACCGCGGCCTGCTCCAGCGCGTAGCGCGCGTCCGCGGTGTTCAGGTCCTTGAGGCGCGCCTGGGCCTCGTCCATGCGGCGGCGGGCACCCGCGACGTCGATGCCGGTGACGTGCTCGGCGGCGTCCGCCAGCACCAGCACCTTGTCGTTGCTCACCTCCACGAAGCCGCCGGCCACGAAGTAGCGGTCCTGGCGGCCCGCCTCGATGAGGGTGAGCGTGCCCGGCTCCACCAGCGACAGGAACGGCGTGTGGCCGGGACGCACGCCGAACAGGCCCTCTCCGCCCGGCACGATGGCCTCGTCGGCCTGCACGGACAGGATGCGCTTCTCGGGGGTGACGATCTCGACAGTCAGCTTGGCCATGAAGGTCCTCGTGCTACCGCACTACCGCATCAGAAAGTCAGCCGCTGGGTCTGCACGCCCACCGGCTCGAACTCCAACACCCCGGCGTCCGTCAGGCGGGGGCCCTTGCCCGGAATGCCCAGCGTGCCCTCCAGCCACTTGAGGTGGTGGGCCAACTGCCGCACTTCCAGGAGCTGCTTCGTCGTCATCAGCTCCGTCAGCCGCCGCTCCTGGAGCTTCTGCCCGGTGCGGTCGAACTGGGCCGCCACCATCACCCGCGCCCACGCCAGGTTGCTGCCCTTCGTCTTCTTCTTGCCGGGGAGCGGCTTGCCCTTCTCCACCAGCGGGTAGAGCACCCAGACCTTCTCCCCGTCATTGGAGGCGAAGTACAGGTCGTCCACCGTCCCCACGCACACGTCCGCCGACCAGAGGGGCCCGCTCTCCTTGAGCATCTCCAGCCGGCACTTCCCCACGCCCACGTCCACGGTGCGGACGCTGTAGAGCCCGTTCGCGCTCACCCGTGCCCGGCTGCCGCGCTCCTCCGCCAGGGCGGAAGGCGCGGCACCACACAGCAGCAGGGCGAGCGCGACGGTCAGGCGCATGGGCTTACGCCGCCGCCAGCTTGCGGGCCTTCTCCTGCGCCTCTTCGATGGCGCCCACCATGTAGAAGGCGGACTCCGGCAGGTCGTCGTGCTTGCCTTCCGCGATCTCCTTGAAGCTGCGGATGGTGTCCTTCAGCGCCACGTAGCGGCCGTCCAGGCCGGTGAAGACCTTGGCCACGAAGAACGGCTGGGACAGGAAGCGCTGGATCTTGCGGGCGCGCGCCACGGACAGCTTGTCCTCTTCGGACAGCTCGTCCATGCCGAGGATGGCGATGATGTCCTGGAGCTCCTTGTAGCGCTGCAGGATGCCCTGGATGCGGCGGGCCACGGCGTAGTGCTCGGCGCCCAGCACGTCCGCGGACAGGATGCGGCTGGTGGAGTCCAGCGGGTCCACGGCGGGGAAGATGGCGAGCTCCGCGATGGAGCGGTTGAGCACCGTGGTCGCGTCCAGGTGGGCGAACGCGGTGGCGGGCGCGGGGTCCGTCAGGTCGTCCGCGGGCACGTAGATGGCCTGCACGGAGGTGATGGAGCCCTTGGTGGTGGAGGTGATGCGCTCCTGCAGGCCGCCCATCTCCGTGGCGAGCGTGGGCTGGTAACCCACCGCGCTGGGGATGCGGCCCAGGAGGGCGGACACTTCCGAGCCGGCCTGGGTGAAGCGGAAGATGTTGTCCACGAAGAGGAGCACGTCACGGCCCTCCACGTCGCGGAAGTACTCCGCCATGGTCAGCGCGGACAGGGCCACGCGGGCGCGGGCGCCGGGCGGCTCGTTCATCTGGCCGTACACGAGGACCGCCTGGCTCTTCTCCAGGTTGTCGGTCTGGATGACCTTGGTCTCCTGCATCTCGTGGTACAGGTCGTTGCCTTCACGGGTGCGCTCACCGACGCCGGCGAACACGGAGAAGCCGCCGCGCTCCACGGCCACGTTGCGGATGAGCTCCTGGAGGAGCACCGTCTTGCCCACGCCGGCGCCGCCGAACAGGCCGATCTTGCCGCCACGGGTGTAGGGGGCGAGCAGGTCGATGACCTTGATGCCGGTCTCGAACATCTGCACGCGCACGTCCTGCTCCGTGAACGGCGGGGGCGCGCGGTGGATGGGCCAGTACTCGGTGGCGTTCACGGGGCCCATCTCGTCCACCGGCTCGCCGGTGACGTTCATGATGCGGCCCAGGGTGGCCTTGCCCACCGGCACCTGGATGGGGGCGCCCGTGCTGCGCACCGGCATCCCGCGGCCCAGGCCCTCCGTGGAGTCCATGGCGATGCAGCGCACGGTGTTCTCGCCCAGGTGCTGCGCCACCTCGATGGTGAGGTTGTCCTTCTCAGCGCCCAGGTTGGGGTTGGTCAGCTTGAGGGCGGCGTACACCTCAGGGAGCCCGCCGGGCGGGAACTCCACGTCGACCACGGGGCCGAGAACCTGCGTGATCTTGCCAGTCGTCGGGACTTGAGCGCTCATGGGACTCCTCTGCCTTGTCTCGTGTGGCGAGCGGCCGGGGCGCCGCCGCCCGTCAGGAAATCGAACCCCGAAGAGGGGTGTGGGCGGGCCCCCTTTACCGGGGGGTGCCCGGCAGGGTCAAGCCTCCCGGGTCCGCGCACGTAAGTCCCGCTTAGCGGAGTGGTGTCCCGGGCGCCAGTCCCTTGCGGTTCCCTCTGGGGCGCCTGCCCGGTAGGGGGCCCTGGAACGACGAAGGGCCCGCGCCCCGGCGCTCGTGTGAGCGCGAAGCAACGGGCCCTGCTGTGTCTGGAGCCTCGGGAACGGCCGGCCGGGAGGCGGACTACTTGAGGGCCTCGGCGCCGGAGACGATCTCCATGAGCTCCTTGGTGATGACCGCCTGGCGGGTGCGGTTGTAGAGCAGGGTGTAGCTGGAGATCATGTCCGTGGCGTTGTTGGTGGCGTTCTCCATGGCGCTCATGCGCGCGCCCTGCTCGCTGGCCACGCTCTCCAGCAGCGCCCGGTACAGCTTGATGTTGACCGCCTGGGGCACCAGCCGGTCCAGCACGGCCTGGCGGGACGGCTCGTACTTGAAGTCCACCAGGGCGGGCGCGGCGGCCACGGTCTCCGGGGTGGGCGTGGCGGCGGCCTTGGCCGTGGCGGGCTGCAGCGGGAGCAGCTGCGACACGACGACGTTCTGGGTGATGGCGGAGACGAACTCGTTGTAGACGACGTAGACCGCGTCGACCTCGTCGTTGAGGAAGGCGGCGGCCAGCTCTTCCGCGACGTTGGCGGCGGAGCGGTAGTTCAGCGTCGCGTACAGGCCAGCGAAGTCCTTGCGGATGGAGTGGCCGCGGTTGCGGAAGAAGTCGTTGCCCTTGCGGCCCACCGTGGAGACGCGCACCTGGAGGTTGCTGTTCTCGTACAGGTAGCGGTTGGCGCGGCGGATGACGTTGGAGTTGAAGCCGCCGGCGAGGCCGCGGTCGGACGTGAGGAGCAGCAGCTCCACGCGGCGGATGGGGCGGGTGGCGAGCAGCGGGTGCGCCAGCTCCTGGTCCGCGGAGCGCACGGCCAGCTCGGAGATGATCTGCTCCAGCGTCTGCGCGTACGGACGGGCGGCGAGGATGGCGTCCTGCGCCTTCCGGAGCTTCGCGGCGGAGACCATCTTCATGGCCTTGGTGATCTGCCGCGTGTTCTTCACCGAGCGGATGCGCTTGCGGATGTCGCGAAGGGACGCCATGGACCGGAAACTCCTCTGGGACGACGTGCGGCGCGCGCCCCGTGACAGCCCGGGCTGGCCTTGAGGGACGGCGGGCCCCCTATATAGGCGGGGCGGGGGCCGGTCAACGGCGGGGTGCCCGGAGCGGGCCCGGCCCCGGCCCATCTCCACAGCCGTCCGGGGGCCGGGCGGGCGTGAACAGTTCCGGGCTCCGGGCCCACCGTGGCGCTTTCCCCAGCAGGGGGCGCCGGAAGAGAATGGCCCCTTCCGACTGTTGCGCGGGGTCCATGAAGGTTGGCGGCACGACCAGGGTGTGGGTGCGCAGGGGCCTGGGGCTGCTCGGGCTGGCCGTGGCCGTGCTGCTGGGCCTGTCCCACTTCGTGCGCCTGCGCTACCAGGGCCGCATCGTGCCGCTGGCGGGCGCTCCAGAGGCCCCCATGGCCCTGGTGTTCGGGGCGGGGCTGGCGCCGGGCGCGGTGCCGTCGCCGGTGCTGGCGCAGCGGCTGGACACGGCCATCGCGCTGTGGCGGCAGGGCAAGGTGCGGTCGCTGCTGGTGAGTGGGGACAACTCGGCGCCCTTCCACAACGAGACGCGGGCCATGCGGCGCTACCTGCTGGAGCGCGGCGTGCCGGAGGAAGCGGTGCTGGGCGACGAGGCGGGGCTGTCCACCTACGACAGCTGCCTGAGGGCCCACTCGGTGTTCGGCGCGAACCGGGCGGTGCTCGTCACGCAGCGCTTCCACCTGTCGCGGGCGCTCTTCATCGCCAACTCGGTGGGCATCGACGCGTGGGGCGTGGCGGCGGACGAGGGACGGGCGACCCCCTGGCGCTACACGGTGCGCGAGACGCTCTCCCGGGTGCTGGCCCTGGCCATGGTGCTGCTGGAGGTGAAGCCCGGCAGCCCTGACAGCCAGCCACCGACGGCTCCCCGCTGACAGGGGCGGGCCCGGCAGGCAGGCGGGCGGAGTCCATTGCCGCTCCCATCCGGGGGGCACATTTTCGTAGGGACACGGAAGCTTTCTCAACCGTCCCTGTCGAGGAGACCCCATGCGGTTCAACAAGCTCGGAGATGAGGACGTGGGCGAGTCCACCTCGCTGCGCCACCGGAACCCGGACACCGGAGAGGACGAGATCAACATCACGGACCAGGACCTGGCCCTGTCGCCCCCGATGGAAGAAGAGGCGGATGCGCGGGACATCCTGCCGGATCAGATCCAGCGCTTCGGCCGGGGAGACGAGGAGGAAGAGGACCGCGAGCTGACCGCGCAGCCCGATGAGCCCGGCCCGCGCGCGCAGTCGCCGGACCTGCTGCCCGAGGGGTAGCCGGGTCCGAGAGCCTGGCGCGGCGTCAAACAGGGCGCGTCCCCGTGCGTGGGACGCGCCCTTTGTTTTCAGGTGGGCCCCCGAGGAGGTCCCCTCCCGTGCCCCGTGCGGCTCAGGACCGGCGGCGCGAGGGCTTCTTCGCCGCGGACTTGCGGGCCGGGGCCTTCTTCGCGGCGGCCTTGGCCGGGGCCTTCTTCGTGGCGGCCTTCTTCGTGGTGGCCCCACGCTTCTGGACAGCACCCTTCTTCGCGGCAGCGCTCTTCTTCGCTGTGGTGGCGCCACGCTTCTGGGCGGCACCCTTCTTCGCGACGGCAGCGCCACGCTTTTGAGCGGCCCCCTTCTTCGCGGCGGCCTTGCCCGTGGCCTTCTTCGCGGCTCCACGCGCGGGCGCGGCCTTCTTCGCGGTGGCCTTGCCCACGGCCTTCTTCGCAGCGCCACGCGGAGGCGCGGCCTTCTTCGCGGCTCCACGCGGAGGCGCGGCCTTCTTCGCGGCGGTCTTCTTGCCAGCCGCCTTGCGCGCTCCCGCCCCTGTGGGGCCGGCTTCGCTCGGCGCTTCCGCTTCGGGGGCAGCAGCCTTCTTCGCGGCACCCTTCCGCGGGCTCTTCCGGGCGGGCTCGGGCGGCGTCTCCCTGGCGACCGGGGTGGCCTCCTCGCCGCGGGCCTTCTTCGCGGCGGGGCGCTTCGGCTCGGGCTTCTCGAACAGCTCTCCCTGCTCGTCGCCTTCGGCCTCCTCCTCGCCGGTGTCCTCGGCCAGCTCCTCCTCCAGTTCCTCCTCGCCGGACACCTCCGCCTCCTCGTCCTCCTCGCCCGCTTCACGGGCCAGGGCGGCCAGGTCGCTCGAGTAGTCGCGGCCACGGCCGACGGGAGCCCCCTCGTCGTCCTCCGCCTGCGCCGCGGCGCCGGACAGCGCGCCCTGGAGCACGGCGTTCATGGCGCGCGCGAAGGTCCGCTCCCCGAAGCTCTCCACCTCTTCCACCGGCGGAACCAGCACCTCGAGCATGTCCTTGAGCGCGCGGTACAGCCGCATCTCCTTCTTCTCGCCGTCCCAGGTGCCGAAGACCCAGTCGTCCCCGTCCAGCGCGTCCACCCAGCCGGGCAGCGGCCCGCCGCCGTCCCCCTGCTCCTCCATCGCGGACTTGCGCGCGACGAACAGGTGCCGGTGCGCCCCCTTCAACCCGAAGCGCCACACGCCCGCGGCGGGCAGGCCCACCACCATCAACCGGCTCTTCTCCAGGACGCTGGGCGCACCCTCACCGCCACGCAGCGGGTACAGCCGAACCTCGCCCTGGAACTCACCGCCGTTGAGCGCCTGGTACAGGTCCGCCAGATCCTCGGGGAACGGGACGCCGCACTCCGTCTCCGCGCGGCGGACCTCCTCCGACTGCACACCCTCCGAGGTCGCCTTCGCCGACTTGCGCAGTGCCTCCAACCACTCGTGCATGACCCCTCCACGACATCGACAGCCACCGAGGCCTGCACCTTACGGCGCCTGGGCCCCCGTGAGCAGTGTGCATGTCGGGTTTCGTCCACCCGACGCCTGTAGACATATCTGGAGAACCTGACACGGCCGCCCCCTCCATCCCCCCCGGCCGCCTGCCCCGGGGGCTGGCAGCCCGGATGGAAGCCCGCCTCCCCGGGCGTTAGGAAGGGCGCCATGGCGCATCCCGTAAGCATCGAGGCGACGACCGAGACCTTCGACTCGCTCGTCATGGAACCCCGCGACGAGCTGGTGGTGGTGGACTTCTGGGGCCCCGGCTGCCCGAACTGCGACATCTACGCGGCCGCCGAACCCGAGCTCCTCCAGGAGCTGGACGGCGCCCCCATGCGCGTCGTCAAGGTCAACGCCTACGAGCACGAGGCCCTGGCCACCCGCTTCGGCCTGTTCGGCATCCCCACCTTCCTCCTGTTCCGCAACGGGAAGCTCCTGGGGAAGATGAGCCAGTACTACGGCAAGCCGTACTTCCTGGGCGTCATCCGCGACCACCTGCCCGGCGGCGCCAAGGCCCAGGCCTGACCGGCCGGGCCTTGAAGCCTCAGTCCCGGTAGCCGCGCGCCTGCAGCCGGAACAGGTGCGCGTACCGCCCGTCGAGCGCCATCAGCTCGTCGTGGCTGCCCAGCTCCTGCACCGTCCCGTTGTGGAGCACGGCGATCTGATCCGCCATGCGCACCGTGGAGAAGCGGTGCGAAATCACGATGGCGATGCGGTCCGCGGCCAGCGCCTGGAAGCGCTCGAAGAGGGCGTGCTCGGCCTCCGCGTCGATGCTCGCCGTGGGCTCGTCCAGGATGAGCACCTCCGCGTCGTCGCGCATGAAGGCGCGCGACACCGCCAGCTTCTGCCACTGGCCGCTGGACAGCTCCTGGCCCTTCTCGAACCAGCCGCCCAGCATCGTGTCGTACTGGCCCGGCAGCGCCGCGATGACGGAGTTGGCCCCGCCCTGCTCCGCCGCCCGTTCGATGCGCGGCCGGTCCTCCAGCGCGGGCACATGCCCCAGGCCGATGTTCTCCGACACACTGAACTGGTAGCGCACGAAGTCCTGGAACACCGCCCCGAAGCGGCCGCGCAGGTCGTCCGCGTCCATCCGGGCCGTGTCCACGCCGCCGTAGAGGATGGTCCCCTCCGTGGGCTCGTACATGCGCAGGAGCAGCTTCACCAGCGTGCTCTTCCCCGCGCCGTTCTCCCCCACCAGCGCCAGCTTCTGGCCGGGCTTGAGCGTGAGCGACACGTTGCGCAGCGCCCATGCGTCCTTGCCCGCGTAGCGGAAGGACACGTCGCGCAGCTCGATGGCGTTGTTGCTTCCGCGCGGCGGTGAGCTGGCGGGCAGTGCCCGGGGCGCGCTCGCCACGGTGGGGATGTCCAGGTAGGCGAAGAGGTTGCTCATGAAGAGCGCGTCCTCGTACATGGAGCCCACGCTGGAGAGGATGCCCTGGAACGCGGCCTGCCCCTGCCGGAACACGGCCAGGTACAGCACCATGTCGCCCACGGAGATGCCGCCGGCCGCCGCGCGGCTGGCCACGAAGAGGTAGCAGCCGTAGAAGGCCGCCAGCGACAGGAGGCCCAGCCCCAGGCCCCACACCATCCGCTTGCGCGCGAGCGCCCGGTCCTCCGCGAAGAACTTCTGGAACAGCGTGCGGTAGCGGCCCAGCACCAGCGGCCCCAACCCGAAGAGCTTCACCTCCTTCACGGTGCTGTCGCGCGTGAGGATCCACTCCAGGTAGTTGAGCTTGCGGCCCTCCGGCGCGCGCCACGAGTACAGCCGGAAGCCCTCCGCCGCCAGGCGCGCCTCCGCGATGAACGCGGGGACGGACGCGAGCAGCAGCACCGCCACGCTCCACGGCGACAGCGCCACCAGCAGCACCGCGTAGGTGGACAGGGTGATGACGTTGCGCACGATGCTGAACGCCTGCATCACCAGCGACAGCGGGCGGGCGTTGGCCTCGCGCCGCGCGTTCTGCATCTTGTCGTAGGTCTCCGAGTCCTCGAAGTGCTGCAGCTCCAGCTCCAGCGCCTTCTGGAGGATGCGCTCGTTGAGCAGGTTGCCCAGGTGCGCGCGCAAGAGGTCCTTCGTGAGCGTGAGCCCCCGGTCCACCACCGCGGAGGCCACCATCAGCGCGAACTCCGTGGCGACGAGCCCCAGCACGCGCGAGTGCGCCGCGGCATCCCCCTTCGCCGCGGCCACCACCGTGTCCACGATGAGCTTGCCCACCCACGCGATGCTCGCCGGCAGCACCGCCGCCACCAGCGTGAGCACGCCCAGCACCACCGCGCTCCGGGGGCTCGCCCGCCAGAAGAGGCGGAAGGTGCCCGGCAGCTGCTTGAAGAGGACGCCCGCGTTCTTCAGACGGGCCCGGAGCGAAGGCGGTGTCGACGGCGTGGGAGGTGCCAAGGTGCCGCCCCTCATAACGCCCCGGCGCCCGCCGCGCTGGACTTCCCTGCTTTCAGGAAGCCGGGACGCCGTCGCCGTCTGGCAGGGCGGCGGGCGGGGCGACGTGCCGGGAAATCAGCACGTCGCAGTGCGAGTGCCGCAGCACGCCCTCGGTCAGCTCGGACGGTGGATTCGCGGAGGACATGCCCAGCGTCAGCAGGTCCGACTCACGCTCCAGGGCCTCCGCGAGGATGCACTCGCGAGGGTGCCCGAAGCGCAGGCGGCTCTCCAACACGCGGCCCGTCTCCCGGTACGGCGCCAGGAAGCGCCCGAGCGCCTTGCGCGCCGCGTCCTCGCGCTCCTGCCGCAGCCGCAGCTGCTGCGCCATGGGGGCGTCCTGGCGGCGCAGGGCCGCCTCCTCCTCGCCCAGGTCCACCACGTGCAGCACCTCGATGGGGGTCGAGGCCGGACACAGGCGCATCGTCAGCTCCAGCGCACGGCGGGACTCGCGCGAGAAGTTCACCGCGACGAGGGGCCGGTGGTAGACGCGGCCCGGGTGCGGCACCACCACCAGCACGGACGCGTCCACCTCCCGCACCAGCCGCATCACCATGGAGCTCTCAGGCAGCGGCGTCACCGGATAGGCCGGTTGGGGCCGGCCCACGACCAGCACCTCCACGCCCTGGTCCTTCGCCAGCTCCGCCGCCACGTGCGGCGCGTCACCGGTGCGCAGCTCCTCGCGCACGTCCACGTCCGGACGCTGGCGCAGGCGCTTCGCGGCGGACGTCACCGACCGGCGCAGGCACCGCTCACCCGCCACCGTCCCGTCCGGCCCGTCGTGGCCGTCCAGCGATGGGCTGACATGCAGGACGCTGAAGGCCGCGCCGTGCGCGAGCGGAAGCCGCAGCGCGCGGGCCAGCGCGAACTCGGACTGCAGGGAGAAGTCCAACCCCACCGCCACCCGACGCAGTCCCCGCTGGGCACGGAAGACCCCGTCGGGAAGCAGGGGCAGGCTCTTTCTGGAAGACACGATCGGTCTCATCTCGACTCCCTTCCTTCCACCTCACCGCTTTGGACGCACCGTGCGGCTCTCCAGGGCGTGGCGGCACGGCGGCTCACGCAACCCGGGCTTGAGACATCCCACGCACGGCATCACGGGCTTGCCGCCTCACGCGGGCCCTCATTGACATACATTCAGCCCGGTCGGTGGATGTGCCACTCGTCCTGCGGGGACGCCTCGTCCGCAGCCAGGCAGCGGAGCACGCGAGCGGTGTGGCCCGGCAGGACGCCGCGACCAGGGCATGCGAGCAGGCTGCCCATCCTCCGGCCGACGCCCTCACGCTGTAACGTTTTCAGGGCGCCGCACCGCTTCGTTCAACGACTCCGGGGCAGGCGGGCGTTCAGGGTCGTCGTTCCAAGGATTTGAGACGTTCAGCGCTGGACCTTGGGGAACGGGAGCGCTTTTCGAGGCTCGGCCAGCCCTTTGCAAAGACCTCTGCACGGCCCCTCACAGGGCCATGGGCGGCGGGTCGGACGGCAGGAAGCAAGGGAGCGGGACATGCGCGGGGTCATCACCGGACGTGAGGTGGTTGCCAACCTGGGACTCATCTACCGGGAGTTCGGAACAGCCTGTGTGTTGCGCTGCCTGTGGGTGATGGTCAGCGGCAAGTCCACCACCTTCCTCGAAGTGGCGTGTCCCTGCGAAAAGATGCGGCAGTGAGCACGCGCCGCTGAAGACAGCTCGGGCCGCGGGAAGCAGAGGCTTCCGCGGCCCGAACGGTTTCAAGGCGATGCGGTGCCGCTAGCGCTGAGAGGGATCGTCGCCGCGACGCACTTCCTCGCGCTCTTCCTTCTTGTCCTTGATGGCGTGCTTCACGTCCTCGATCACGCCCTTGACCTTGCCCTTGAGCGTGTCCGCCTTGCCTTCGGCTTCCAGCGAACGGTCGCCCGTCGCAACGCCCACGGTTTCCTTCACCTTCCCCTTGGCCTTGTCAGTCCACTCGCCCATGGCGTCCTCCTGACGTCGATGTGAATCGTTGTGGAGGACAACGTGCGCACGTCGCAGGCGCGCGGCAGGCGGCGGTGGCCCGTCCGCACGGCCGCTCTGCTTGGGCCGGGGCTGATCATGACAGCCTGGAATGTCATGCAATGGACATTCGGCGGCGCGCGCGGAAACGACACGCGCCCTGCCCGCCCTACCCGCTGCGTCCCCGTTATCCACGGAGACCCGGGAGTCTTCGTCACAAGACGCAGACGTTGCATTGACGCATCCCCACTTCCCCCTCAGGCTTGAGCAATCCCCCGGATCCGTCTCCGATGAACCAGCCTTCGCCCCACTCGACCCAGGCGCTGCTCTTCAAGCTGCTCTTGCTGCGCACCCTGGTCGTCACGGTGGCGGTGGCGCCGGCCATCTACGTCGACATGCAGCTGTTGGACGTGGACGCGAGCAGCGCGGGGTTCGTGCTGGGCGTCGTCACGCCCATCGTCATTGGCGGGCTGGCGCTGGTGGTGCCCATTGGCGCGGTGGGGGCGCTGCTGCGGTACGCGCTGGAGGCGAAGGCGAGCCCCGCGGAGCGGCTCGGGCGGCTGTTGCGGTTGCCGGGCGTGCTCACGTTCGTGGAGGCGCAGTCGGGCTGGTTCCTGGGCGGCATCTTCTTCAACGGCGCCATTGGTCTGGCGCTGGACCGGCCGCCGCGCGTCATCCTGGTGGGCGTGGCGGTGGCGATGAGCGCGGGCCTCTTCAGCGCGCCCATCATGTACATGCTCTACGAGAAGGCGCTGGCCGCGGTGACGCTGGAGGCGTTCCGCCGGGCGCCGCACGAGCGCCCCGCCGGAGAGGGCCTGTTCCTGCCCCGGCAGAGCTGGTTCCTGCCGGCCATCGTCGTCTCCGCGCTGCTCATCACGTGCATCACGAGCATCGCCACGTTGCAGCTGCGCCTGGAGAAGAACCTGTCGTCGCTGGCGGACGACCTGGAGCTGTCGGGCGAGTACCGGGGCGCGGCGCGGGTGCGCTCGCGCATCCAGCCCTTGCAGCGAGACCTGACGCTGCCGGTGGCGTTCCTGGGCGGGTTCGCAGCGCTGGGGGCCATCTTCACGGCGGCGTGGGCGGCGCGCCGGTTGGCGCAGGGCGCGAAGGCGGTGGGAGCGTCGCTGGACGCGCTGGTGGAGGGCCGCGCGGCGCCGCCGCAGTGGGTGTCCACGGACGAGCTGGGTGATTTGTCCGCGCGCACGTGGCTGCTCTACGAGCAGTTGCAGGAGTTGCCCCGGGCGCTGAGCTCGTCGGCGGGGCACCTGGCGCAGGCGGGCAACCGGCTGACGGAGGCGAGCGACCAGCAGAACCGCACGCTGTCGCGGCAGGCGTCCGCCATCCACCAGGCGCGTACGACGGCGCAGGAAATCCAGCAGATGTCGAAGCTGGCGGCGAGCCGCGCGGGGAGCGTCCTGCAGGTGGCGGAGCGCGCCGCGGCGATGGGCAGGCTGGGCGAGGAGTCGCTGGCGGGCACGGAGCAGGGGCTCGCGGACATCCGGGGCCTGACGCACGGCTTGAACCAGCAGGTGGTGGACCTGGGCACGCGCGCCCGCGAGGTGGGCCGGGTGTCGGAGGTGGTGAAGTCGCTGGCGGATCAGTCGCACATGCTGGCCATCAACGCGGCCATCGAGGCGAGCCGCGCGGGCGAGCAGGGCCGGGGCTTCGCGGTGGTGGCGCGGCAGATGCGCGAGCTGGCGGACCAGTCCATCAAGGCGACGGGGCAGGTGCGCGGGCTGCTGGAGGGCATGGAGGCCGCCACGGGTGATGCGGTGGTCACCGCGGACAAGAGCTCGCAGGGCGTGGCGGCGGCGCTGGTGCCGCTGCGCAAGAGCGGCGAGCGGCTGCGCGAGTTGATCAAGCTGACGCACGAGTCCGCGTCGGCGGTGCGGCAGATCGCCGAAGCCGTGGCGCAGCAGCACGCGGGCGTGGATCAGCTGTTCGGCGCGGTGAGCGAGATGGACGAGCTGATGGCCGCGACGCTGCGGCAGTTGGGCACCACGCAGGAAGCGGCGACCGCGGTGGCCCAGGCGACGGGGCAGGTGTCGGAGCTGGCGGAACGGTACGTGTCGTAGCGGTACGTCTGTCATTGACGGGGTCTGTGCTTGCACCGCGCCCCTGTCTGCCGTTAGCCTCCCCACCGGTCGAAAAACGGCGGACCGGTTCGGTGAGCCCCGGTCACTTCCATGGTGGAAGCACTTGTCCGTCTCCTTCGGGATTCAGGACCCCCGGCCCTTCGAAGGCACACGTGTGTCTTCGCGAGGCCCACCATGAAGCTGAACCATCTTGATCTGCAGGTCCCCGACGTCCAGGCCACCGCCCGCTTCTTCACGCGCTACTTCGGCTTCACGTCGCACGCGAAGAACCATGACTCGCCCGCCATCGCCATCCTCGGCGGGACGGATGGCTTCGTGCTCGTCATCCAGCGCCGCAAGCGCGACTCCGACGTCTTCCCCGAGGACTTCCACGTCGGCTTCCTCCAGGACTCCGAAGCCCCCGTGCTCGCCTTCCATGAGCGCGTGAAGGCCGACGGCCTGGAGGTGTCCGACGTCATCCGCAACAACCGGGGCACCCTCGTCTACTGCCGTGCCCCGGGCGGCATCCTCGTGGAGGTGAGCTGCCGCCCCGGCGCTGTCTGACGCGCGTCCCTCAGCCGCTCCGGGCCATTCGCGGCCGGGGCGGCGCCTGTTCTGCGTCGTCCTCCATGGGCGGCACGTACGGCCAGCCCTTCAGCGGACCCTTGCCCGCCTCGCGCGTGAGGTAGTCCGCCGCGATGTTCGCACTCTCCATGATGGTCAAGAGCCCGCTGCCCGGGTGCGTCCCACCGCCCACGAAGTACAGCCCCTCCACCTGCGCGTTCTTCACTCGCGGCCTCAGGGGGCCCAACTGAAGCCAGGTGTGCGACAGGTTGAACACCGCGCCCCGGAACACGTTGAAGTCGTCCCGCCACGTCTCCGCCGTGAAGTAGCGCTCCGCCTTCACGTGCTCGCGCAGCCCCTTGATGCCCACCTTCTCCAGCATCTTCGGGATGCGCTCGCGCAGCGTGGCCTCCGTCTTCGCCCAGTCCACCGGACGCGCCGTGTTGGGCGTGGGCACCAGCACGTACAGCGTGGAGTGCCCCTTCGGCGCACCCGAGCCGTCCGTCACGCCGGGGTTGCACACGTAGAAGGGCGGGTCGTCCACGTCCACCGAGCGGTCCTCCAGCGCGTCCCGGTCCGTGCGCCGGGCGCTCTCCGACAGGTAGATGAGGTGGTGCGGCAGGTCCGCGTACGTCGTGTCCAGGCCGTAGTACGCCATGAACGTGCTGCACGAATACTTCGCCCGCTCCAGCGCCGCGTCCGTCAGCCGGCTGCCCTCGCGCACCTCCGGCGCCAGCAGCTTCTGCGCCGCGTACGCGAGGTCCGCGTTCACCACCACCGCGTCCGCGTCCAACACCTCGCCGTTCGCGAGCTTCACGCCCACCGCGCGCCCGGCCTCCGTGCGCACGCGCTCCACCGCCGTGCCCATGCGGAACGTCGCGCCCAGGTCCTCGGCGCACTTCTTCATCCCGCGCGCCAGCTCCCGGAAGCCTCCCTGCACGTGCCACACGCCGAAGTTCAGCTCGATGAACGGAATCACGCTGAACACCGATGAGCATGTCGTCGGGTGCAGCCCCAGGTACTTCGACGGGTACGCCAGCGCGTACGTCATCCGGTCGTCGTGGAAGAACGAATCCAGCTGCTTGTAGAGCGTCTGCCACGGCTTGAAGCGCAGCGTGGGCGCCAGGCGCCAGGGCGCGTAGTAGTCCAGGCTGCCCGCGTTGGTGCAGATGAACTTCTCGTACGCGAGCGCGTACTTCTTCCGCCCATCCTCCATCCACTCCTGCATCGCCCGGCCCTTGCCCGCGCCGAACTTCTCCAGGTCCTGGCCCATCCGCTCCAGGTCGCGCCGCGTGTCCAGGTGCGTGCCGTCCCAGAAGTGCACGCGCGTGTTCGGGTCCACCGGTACCAGCGTCACGTAGTCCCGCAGCTGCTTCCCCGCGCGCCAGAAGATCTGCTTCAGGATGCCGGGCAGCTGGAGGATGGACGGGCCCGTGTCCACCGCGTACTCGCCGTCCTGTCCCAGCGTGAGCCCCTTCATCCGCCCGCCGGGCACCGCGTCCTTCTCCACCACGGTGACCCGGAAGCCCTGCCCCGCGAGGTTGATGGCGGCCGTCAGGCCTCCCGGGCCCGCGCCCACGACGATGACGTGCTGAACCATGTGCCTCACGATGCCCGGCCCCATGCCGGCTGGCGACTGTCCCTTGAGGACGGCCCGGGCGAAAAAGCGTTTCCTACCGGGACTCCTGGCGTTCCGCCGAGCGTTGGCTCCTGGTGGGAGCGCTCCATTCGCCATGGATCGTTTCCTGGAAGACGGGTCCACATCCTGAATCCCCAGGGTGTCTTGCCTCCTGTAGCCTGCGACGCGCATCCATGAATCCCCCCTCGGAGGCCCACCCACAGGAAGTCCTGCTGTTCACCCTGGAGCGGCAGCGCTATGGCCTGCCCGTGGAGGACGTGCGCGAGCTGGTACGCGCCGCGCGCCTCACGCCCCTGCCCCAGGCACCTGACGTGGTGGAGGGCCTGCTCAACCTGCGCGGCGAGCTCCTGCCCGTGCTGGACCTGCGCCGCCGCTTCCGCCACCCCGCTCGCGCCATGTCCCCCATGGACCACTTCATCGTCGCCTCCGCCGGTGGCCGGCGGGTGGGGCTGCGCGTGGACCGGGCCGAAGGGCTGCACGTCGTCACCCCCGGGGAGTGGGACCCGTCACCCCGGGAGCTGCCGGGCGTGGGATACGTGGCCGGAGCCGCGAAGCTTCCGGACGGGCTGGTGCTCGTGCACGACCTGCGCTCCTTCCTCTCCGAAGCGGAAGCCCTGCAACTCGACACCGCGCTCGGAGCCCTTCCGGAGCCTGCTTGATAGGTGGTGTCCTTCCCCCAGGCTTCAAGGAAGTGCTCGCCCTGGTGGAGGAGCGCGCGGGACTCGCCGCGCCCAGCTGTCTGGCCGCCGCGCTGGAGGGCATCCAGCGCGCCATGTCCCGCGCGAACCAGGACGACGTCACGCGCTACCTGCGCGAGGTGGGGCTGAACAACGCCCTCTTCGATGACCTGCTCACCGAGCTGACCATCGGGGAGACGTACTTCTTCCGCACCCACGAGCACTTCGACCACCTGCGCCGCGTGGTGCTGCCGGAGCTGCGCGAGCGCCGGGGACAGGAGCACCTGGTGCGCGCGTGGAGCGCGGCGTGCTCCTCCGGAGAGGAGCCCTACTCCATCGCCGCGCTGCTGATGGCCGAGGGCTGGGAAGAGCGCATGTCGGTGCGCGCGACGGACGTGTCGCGCACGGCGCTCAGCCGCGCCCACCAGGCCCGCTACACGGACTGGTCCCTGCGCGGCCCTTCCGCGGACCGCATGCGGCCCCACCTCAAGCAGGAGGGCCGCTTCTACCAGCTGTCCCAGGACGTGAAGCGCCGCGTGCAGTTGGGCTACCTCAACCTGGCGCTGGAGACGTGGCCTTCGGCGGAGAGCGGCATCTGGCAGCTGGACGTCATCTTCTGCCGCAACGTCCTCATCTACTTCAACCGCGCCACCATCGAAGGCGTGGCGCGCAGACTCCACGCTTCGCTGGATGACGGCGGGTACCTGTTCACCGGTCCGTCGGATCCACCGCTGGGGGACTACGCCCCGTTCGAGCCCGTCCTCACGGAGTGGGGCGTGCTGTACCGCAAGCCCCTGGCCGGTTCGCACGCCGGGCACTTCGTTCCGCTCCAGCCCCTGCCGCCGCTGCGCGCGGATGGCACGCCCTTCACCGCCGCCAGTGCGTCTCCCGCGGTGTCCGAGCCTCGCGCCCCCGCGTCTCCAGGAGGCTGGCCGTCCGCCACGGGGGCCGTCCCCCGGGCACCCGCGCCGGACATGGGAACCCCGGCACCGGGGATGCTCCCGGCGTTCGGGCGTGGCCATCCCGGACCGATGGGGACCGAGAGCTCCGTCCCCGCGGTCTCCGCCGCGTGGGGAGCCGGGCTCACCCCGGTGGGCACTCCCGCATCCGGGCCACTGCCCTCCGGCGGCACCTCCGCTTCGGGGGCTCCCGGCGCTCGCGCCGGCGACGCATCCACGTCCGGGACCCGGACCCGCTTCACGCTCAGCGTGGAAGCGCTGGAGGCCGTGCGGCAGGCGCTGGCCCGGGGCGACTGGCGCGAGGCCGCACGGCGGGCGGGGGCTCAATCGGCCGACCCGGAAGGCGCCCTGGCCGCGGTTCGTGCACTGGCCAACCTGGAGCCCCGCGCGGCGGCATTCGCCTGCGGAGAGGCGGCTGTTCGTCACCCACTGGTCGCCGGTCTGCGGTATCTGGAGGCCCTGCTGCTCCTGGGACAGGCGCGGCTGGCCGACGCGGAGAAATCCGCCCGGCAGGCGCTCTACCTGGAGCCGGGGCTCGCGGTGGGTCACCTGCTCCTGGGCCACGTGCTGCGCCGGCAGGAACAGGCCGCCGCCGCCGCCCGGGCCTACCGCGAAGCGGAAGGGCTGTGCCGGAAGCTTCCGCCAGAGGCGCTGGTGCCCCTGGCGGAAGGAGAACGGGCCGGAGCGCTGGCGGACGTGGCCCGCGCGGAGTGGCGGCGCCTGGAGCGGACTGAAGGCGGAGACGCAAGCTGATGCCGAAGCGCGAAGGAATCATCGACTGGGACAAGGCCCGGGCCCGGCTGGAAGTGCTGGAGCGCGCCACCGAAGCGCGCGAGGCCTTCACGGACGAAGCGGCCCGCGCCGCGCTCGACGCGCGCGCCCTGTCCCTGGCCCGCCCGCCGGAAATCCCCGTGCTGCCCGGCAGTCAGCGCGAAGTGGTGCGCTTCAAGGCCGCGGGCCAGATGTACGCGCTGGAGTCGCGCTTCATCCTGGAGGTCATGCGCGCGCCGGAGCTGACCCCGCTGCCGGGCGCGCCGCCGCTCTTGCGCGGCCTGACGCTGCTGCGCGGCGAGGTGCTGCCCGTGGTGGAGCTGGCGCCGCTGTTCGGCCGGCCCGCGTCGCAGGGCACCGGCCCCGTGCTGGTGGTGGGCACGGCCCGCGCGGAGCTGGGCCTGCGCACGGATGAGGTCACGGAGGTGGCGGTGCTGACGGGCACGGAGCTGTTGCCCGCGCCCCCCTCCCTGGAAGAGGAAGCGGGCGCGCTGGTGTCCGGCGTCAGCCCCGACGGCACGCTCGTCCTGGAGGGAGAGGCCCTCCTCGGCGACGAGCGTCTCGTGTTCGAGTTGTCCGAAGAAGGAGTCGCATGAGCATCGGGAATCGCATCGCGCTGGGCTTCGGGCTGTCCCTGCTGGTCCTGCTGGTCATCGCCGGCGTGGCCTTCCAGGGCGCCCAGCAGCTCACCGTCACCACCGAAGGCCTGCTGGAGTCGCACAACAACTACAAGCTCCTGCGCGAGGTGCGCGCGCTGCTCGTGGACGCGGAGACGGGCCAGCGCGGCTATGTGCTGACCGGCGAGGAGGTCTACCTGCGGCCATACCAGGCCGCCCTCACCGAGCTGCGCGCGGACCTGGACAACCTGCGCGCCGCGCTGTCGAAGTACCCGGATCAGCGCGCCCGCATGAACAAGCTGGAGCCGCTCATCTCCGCCAAGCTGGACGAGCTGTCGGAGACCATCCGCCTGCGCCGCGAACAGGGCTTCGACGCGGCCGTGGCCGTGGTGCGGACCAACCGCGGCCAGAAGGACATGGATACCATCCGGGAGATCATCTACGAGATGCGCGACACCGAGGACGAGCGCTGGAAGCAATACTCCGACGCCGCCGTCCAGGCCGCGCAGCGCAGCGTCTGGGTGCTGGCGCTGGGCACGCTGCTGGGCCTGGCCATCGTGGCCGTGGGCAGCTTCGTCATCACCCGGGGCATCACCGGCCCCCTGCGCAAGCTCACCTACGGCGCGGAGCAGTTGGGCAGGGGCGAGCTCGCCCACCGCATCGACGTGCGCGGCAAGGACGAGATGGCCGACCTGGCGGGCGCCTTCAACGCCATGGCGGAGCGCCGCCAGCAGGCGGAGGTGCAGCTGGCGAAGCAGTCCGAGCAGCGCGAGCACACGCTCAAGACCGTGGCGGAGTTCGTCAACCAGCTGGCCGGCGCGTCCTCCGAAATCCTCGCCAGCACCACCGAACAGGTGGCCGGCGCCCAGGAGCAGGGCACCGCCGTCACGGAGACGGTGAGCACCATCGAGGAGATCACCAAGACGTCCGAAGAGGCCGCCGGCCGCGCCCGCGCGGTGAGCGAGTCCGCCCGGCACTCCGAAGAGGTGGGCCGCTCCGGCCGCCGCGCCGTGGAAGAGGCCGTGTCCTCCATGGGCGCCGTGCGCGACCAGGTGGAGTCCATCGCGTCGCGCATCCTCGCCCTGGCCGAGCAGGCCCAGGCCATTGGCGACATCATCACCACCGTCAATGACATCTCCGAGCAGACGCACATGCTCGCGCTCAACGCCTCCATCGAGGCGAGCCGCGCGGGCGAGCACGGCCGCGGCTTCGCCGTCGTCGCCTCCGAGGTGAAGGCCCTGGCGGATCAGTCCAAGAAGGCCACCGCGCAGGTGCGCCAGATCCTGGGCCAGATTCAAAAGGCCACCCACGGCGCGGTGATGACCACGGAGGAGGGCACCAAGAGCGTGTCCACCGCCACCCGCGTCGTCACGGAAGCCGGCACCACCATCCAGCAGCTGGCGGACCTGCTCACGCAGGCGTCGCTCACGGCCGCTCAGATCGCCGCGTCCGCCAACCAGCAGGCCACCGGCATCGGGCAGATCCGCCAGGCGATGCACGACGTGAACCAGGCCACGCAGCAGGGCCTCATCTCGTCGCGGCAGACGGAGCGCGCGATGCAGGACATCAACGCCATGGGCCAGAAGTTGAAGGGGCTGCTCGGGGAGTTCGGGCGCTAACCCATGGATCGCGACAGGCTGGCGCAGGCACTGCTGGACTCGTTCCTGGAGGAGCTGGAGGGGCACGTCGTGTCCCTCAACCGGGACCTGCTCGCGCTGGAGCAGGCCCCGGCGCGCGCGAAGGAGCTCATCCCCGGCCTGCTGCGCACGCTGCACAGCGTGAAGGGCGCGTCGCGCGCGGCCAGCGCCAGCATGGTGGAGAACGCCTGCCACCGCATGGAGGAGGTGCTGGAGCCGCTCATCCACGGGCGCTCGGCCACGCCGGACCTCTTCGAGCTGTGCTTCGCCACGGTGGACGCGCTGGACGACGCGGGCCGCCGGTTGGCGGCGCGCCACGAGCTGGCCGGCTCGCCGCTGGAGGCGCTGCTGCCGCAGCTGGAGCAGGCCGCGCACGGCCTGTCCGCGCAGCGCGTGGAGCCGGCGCCCACCCCGAAGCCCTCGCCGCCCCAGGC
>NZ_RAWE01000061.1 GCF_003611695.1 Corallococcus carmarthensis
CACGCAGAGTGTTCCCGAGGGAAAGGGGGCGGAGGGCGGGCTGTCTGGCCTCCGCGCGGCGGGGAGTCGGCTCGCTGGGGGAAGCTTGCCGGGGCCTGTGGGGGTCCGCATCCCTCAAGACACAAGGAGGCGTGAAGATGGCGGACAAGAGGCTCTGGATCCTGGTGGCCAACGCGAGTCGCGCCCGGCTCTTCGCCACGGATGCGAAGGCGGAGAAGTGGGACCTCATCGAGCAGTTCCAGCATGACGAGAGCCGGACCAAGCCCGTCGAGCTGTTCAATCAGGCGGACAACCCCAACGCAGGCACCCTGCACGGCCCGGTGTCGGAGAACGACCCGAACGGCCGGCGGGAGCTGGAGCACGAGCGCTTCGCGCGGGAGCTGTCCGGGCGCCTGGACAGGGGCGTGGACTCGCACGCGTTCGACCAGCTGGTCATCGCGGCACCCCCGGCGTTCCTGGGCATGCTCCGGGGGCTGCTCAGCACGCGCGTGAGGCAGCGGGTGCGGCTGGACCTGGACGCGGACTACTCCAACCTGCCCGCGCGGGACCTGCCTGACCGGGTGCCCGTGTTGTAGGCGGCCAGTCGTCCAAGCGGTTCAGGGCCCGGGTTCTGGTATAGGAATCCGGGTCCCTCTTCTTCGCGCCGGCGTGCCATGCCTTCTTTCATCCTGCCGTCCCTGACGCTGCGTGGGCGGCTGCTGCTGTACATGACCCTGGTGTCCTGCGTGCCGCTGCTGGTGCTGACCGGCTTGCAGGACAAGCTGATGCGTCAGCAGACGGAGTCGCAGCTGGACGCCTCGCTGCGGATGGAGGCGGAAGGGTTCAAGGACCTGCTGGAGTCCACCCTGGCGGAGCGCGAGGCGAGCGCGCACAGCTGGGCGGAGGACCCGGTCCTGCGCCAGGCGCTGCGCACGAAGGACCCCGCCGCGAGCGACGCGATGCTTTCGCTCCTGCAGCGGCGCTACCTCACCCTCAACGGCATCGTGCTCTTCAGCGACGACGGCGTGGCGGTCTCCGCCAGCACACCCAAGCTGCGCGAGGCGTACGCCGGTGGAGCGGAGGCGGTGCGTCAGGCGGCGTGGTTCCGCCAGGCGCAGGCCGGCAGCACCACCGCCGAGGGCGTGGAGGTGGAAGACCCCATCTACGGCGTGCACGTGCTGCCCCTGGCGGTGCCGGTGATGGACGAGCACAACCAGCGGCTGGGCGTGCTGCTCGCCGCGTTCGACTGGGGTCAGGTGGGGGAGCTGGTGAAGCCCGCGCTCGCCCGGGCCCAGCACCGTGGCCACGACAGCTTCTCCCTGGAGCTGCAGGGCGCGGATGGCCGGACGCTGTTCGACACGCGCAAGGGCGCGCACGACGACACGGGCCGCGTGGCCGTGGTCGCGGTGAACGGCTCGGACGTGCGCGACGTGGGAGACGGCTGGAAGTTCATCGCCCAGCTGGACCCCGAGGAGGCCTATGGGCCCCTCAACGAGATGCGCCGGCTGGTGCTGGGGCTGGCCGCCCTCTTCGTGGCGACGGTGGGCCTGGGCTCCTGGGTGCTGGCGCGGGGCATCACCCGGCCGCTGCGCGCGCTCAGTGAAGTGGTCCGCCGCGTCGTGAAGGAAGGCGACCTCACCCAGGTGATGGAGGTGAAGGCGGGGCGGGACGAGGTGGGCGAGCTGACGCAGGCCTTCGGGCAGATGATGAAGAACCTGCGCGAGACGGCCACCAGCCTCCAGGAGGCCACCCACGTCCTCAGTGAGACCGTGGCGGAGTTGAACCTCGCCTCCGAGGTCCAGGAGCGCAACGTGGCCCGGCAGGCCGCCGCGCTCCAGGAGACGCAGGTGACGGCGCAGGAGATCAAGCAGACGTCGCTGCTGGCCGCGGAGAAGGCGGAGACGGTGCTGGGCGTGGCGTCGCGCGCGGAGGAGGTGGGCCGGGCGGGCGAGGTCGCCATCCGCGACAGCCTGGGCGGCTTCCAGGGGCTGCACGAGCAGTCCGGGGAGATGGCCATGCGCATCGTGCAGCTCAACGAGCGAACGCAGCAGATTGGCGGCATCACCCAGACGGTGAAGGACCTGGCGGACCAGTCCAACATGCTCGCGCTCAACGCGGCCATTGAAGCGGTGCGCTCCGGCGAGCACGGCAAGGGCTTCAGCGTGGTGGCGCGCGAAATCCGCAACCTGGCGGATCAGTCCATCCAGGCCACGGAGAAGGTGCGCGACATCCTGGGGGACCTGGGCCACGCCATCATCTCCACGGCGAAGATGACCGAGCAGAGCCACTCCAGCGTCGCGGAGGGCCTGGAGCAGGTGCGCACCAGCGGCGAGCACCTGAAGGAGCTGGCCACCATCGTCCAGGACAACGCCGCGGCGGCGCGGCAGATCGCCGGGGCGGTGAACCAGCAGAACGCGGGCATCGCGCAGATCTTCAGCGCGGTCACGGACCTGTCCTCCATGATGACGGAGACGCAGACCAGCCTGAGGTCCACCACCGGCGCCGCGAAGCGGCTGCAGGAAGTCGCGGGCCAGATGGAAGGCGTCGCGCGCGCCTACCGCATCTGAGACGGGAGCCACCTGTGTCCGCCGTCCCCACCGTGAAGGCCGTGCTGCTGGACCTGGGCAACGTGCTGGTGTTCCACGACAACGCGCTGCTCTTCGCGAGGCTCGCGGCGCGGGCGGGGCTGGAGCCGCGGGAGGCCGCGCGGCGGCTCACCGGCGCGGGGTGGACGGCGGCGAACCGGGGCCTGCTGGACGCGGAGGGCATCCGCCAGGACGTGTGCGGCGCGCTGGGCGTGGACCTGCCCATGGAGGAGTTCGCGCCCCTGTGGAGCAGCCACTTCACGGTGCACGACGCGGTGCTGCCGCGCGTGGAGGGGCTCATCGGGCGGGTGAAGCTGGTGCTGGTGTCCAACACCAACGCGCTGCACGTGGCCTACTTGAAGCCCCTGCTGCCGCTGCTCCAACGCTTCGACGCGCGGGTGATGAGCTGCGAGGTGGGGCACGTGAAGCCGGAGCCGGCCATCTACCGGCTCGCGCTGGAGAAGGCGGGCTGCGCGCCCGAGGAGGCCGCCTTCTTCGACGACCTGCCGGAGTTCGTGGACGCGGCCCGGGCGCTGGGACTGCGCGGGCACGTCTTCACGGACGCGCCCACGTTCGACTCGCAGCTGAAGTCGCTGGGGCTGTGAGCGACCAGCGCGACCAAGCCTGAAATCCATTCGATCGAATGGATGTTGACATGTTGGGCGGTTACGTTATGCGTACTGGCCCGAAATCCATTCGATCGGATGGATATTGACATGTTGGGCGGTCACGTTATGCGTACTGGCTCGAAATCCATTCGACCGGATGGACTCCAGGAGCAAATGGTCCATGGATCAACTTAAAGCCACTTGGATCCGCGCCCTTGCACAAACGGTCAAGACCCAACGCATAAAGCTTGGACTGACCCAACAAGACCTCAGCGTCCTAGCTGGGTGTGGGCCTGTTTTCATCTACGACATTGAGAGCGGCAGGAAGGCAACCCTGCGCTTGGACAAGCTTCTGGACGTCCTCAATGTGCTGGGACTCCAGTTGGCGATTGAGCCGCTTCAGCAACGCCTGCAGGCGAGTGAGCAAACTTCATGATTCGCCCGACTGATGTTGCGGTCGCAGAGGTATGGCGAGAATCCACCCACGTTGGCTCTATTACTCGAACAACTCACGGTTCCAACTTCGAGTACACGGCGGACTTCTTTGAGCAACACAAAGGTATGCCCAGAGGCATCGCCGTTCACCTGCCCTACTCAAGGCGCCGCACCGAAACTCTAGGCACCAACCTGCACACCTATTTCGCAGGGCTCCTTCCTGAAGGACTGCGCCTACGGGTTCTCGTTGAACATACCAAGACATCTGAGGACGACCTTCTCAGTCTGCTGGTGGCGTCGGGGGTCGATACTGTTGGGGATCTTTCCGTCATTCCTCCTGGACAACCCTTTCCCCAAACAGCGTCTCGAAGAGCGAAATGGAAGCCCGAGTCCGTTCTCTTCTCCGAACTCTTTGCCCAAAGCCTCCCGCCCATGGGGGTGGCAAGCACCGAGCCGACGATCCCAGGCGTTCAGGAGAAGATCTCCGCGTCCACCATCTCCTTCCCGGTCTCCTCGTCGGGACAGCGGGACTACATCGTGAAGCTCAACCCGCGGGGAAAGCCTGAGCTCGTGCGCAACGAGCACTTCTTCATGGGCATGGCGAAGCAGTGCGGCTTGCGCGTCGCCACCACAAAGCTCATCCATGACCGCGATGGAAACGACGGGCTGCTCGTCGAGCGCTTTGATCGCAGCTGGATGAAGGTGGAGAAACGCCTGCGGCGCGTACATCAGGAGGATGCCTGCCAGTTCCTGGATCGCTACACCAACGACAAGTACCGCCTCACATGCGCTGCCATCGCTGAGGGCCTGCGCGACAACTGCGTCGCGCCCGTCCCTGAACTCGCGCGCTTCCTTCTGCTTCTCGCGTTCAGCTATCTCATCGGGAACGGGGACCTGCACGCCAAGAACGTGAGCATTCTGGCGGATGGGCCCGACGGCGGCTTCCGCCTGTCGCCTGCCTACGACCTGCTCACCACCCTGCCCTACGGCGATCAGCGCATGGCCCTGAAGTTCGAAGGGCGCGACGACAACCTCCGGCGCGCCCACTTCATCGCTTTTGGTGAGCGCTACGGCGTGAATGCGAAGGCCGTCAGCGTCATGCTCGACAAATTGTGCGCCAGCGCGGAGCCCTGGCTGGAGCGTCTGGAGGAAATCGGCTTCGACGCGCTCCGCACGGACTTCCTGCGGCGGACGATGCACAAGCGCCTGGGGGAACTCCGCGCCCTGTAGGCTCCTACCGGTAGCGCGCGAGCGGCGGCTCGCCCAGGGCGGCCTCCGTCCACTTGAGCATCGCGGGCAGGCCCAGCACCGCGTCGCGGTACGCCACGTTCTCCGGGCGGAACGGGACGCCGTAGGTGACGAAGCGGGTGATGACGGGCGCGAAGAACGCGTCCGCGATGGAGAAGGCGCCGAAGAGGAAGGGCCCGCCCTTGCCGTAGCGCTCGCGGCAGCCCGCCCACAGGCCCTGGACGCGCGCGATGTCCGCGTGCACGCCCGGCGCGTCCAGCCCCGGCACCGTCTTGCGCGCGCTGATGTCCATGGGCAGGTGCGTGCGCAGGGCCTGGAAGCCCGAGTGCATCTCCGACGTCACCGAGCGCGCCATCGCGCGCGTCGCGCTGTCCGCGGGCCACAGCTTCGCGGCGGGGAAGGCCTCCGCCAGGTACTCGCAGATGGACAGCGAATCCCACACCACCGTGTCGCCGTGCTTGAGCACCGGTACCCGGCCGCTGGGCGAGTGCATGGCGATGAGCGCCGCCGTCTCCGGCGTGTCCAGCGGCACCAGCACCTCCCGGAACGGCTGGCCGGTGTGGGCCAGGGCCAGGTAGGGGCGAAGCGACCAGGAGGAGAAGTTCTTGGAACCAACGACCAGGGTGAGCTCGGACATGGCGCGGCACCTTACCGCCGCGCGACAGGCCGTCAGCCTCAACTGTCCGCGGGCACCCGTTTACGGCCCAGCAGTGAACGCACGCGCGACATGAGCGCGCGCTCGTTCCGGGCCTCCGCCGGCGAGTCGATGCGGAACACCGCCACCGGCAGCCGGATGTTCTTCAGTTCGTTGCGGCCCAGGCGCACGGGCGGCGCCTTCAGCCGGCCCTCCAGCTGCGCGGCCACGGTCTCGCTGACGTAGACGGTGCCCGGGCGCGCCAGGGACTCGATGCGGGCCGCCAGGTTGACGCCCTCGCCGAAGATGTCGCCGTCGCGGTGCACCACCATGCCCAGGTGCGCGCCCGCGCGGACGGACATCCGCTGTTCGGTGGGCACGGCGCGGTTGCGCGCGTCCACGGCGGCGCGCCACTCCAGCGCGAACGACACCGCGGGCAGACCCGACTCGAACTCCAGGAGGAAGCCGCCCTCCTCCATCCGCTTCACCTCGCGGCCACCGTGGCGCGCGAGCAGCCCCCGTACGAGCTGGCCGTGCTCCTCGTGCAGCGCTTGTTGTAGCGACTCATCCCGCCAGCGTTGACCTGCGGGGGCCTCCATGTCCGTGAACATGATGGCCGACATCGTCCGGGGCTCCGGGGCCTCTACCACCATCGTGCATCCTCCCTCCCCCCGGCGTGTGACGACCGAGATGCTACCGCACGACAGGCGCCAGCTCCCAACCACCCCGGGAAGGCGCCCGGACGGCTGTGTTCCGGGGAACGCAACCGCGCGAAGTCAGAGGCGGACACAGATCCGCACCCCCAACGTAGTGCGTTCCTGACGCGGCGCACCAAGCACCTCACGGGTTCTGGGTCGCGGCTGTCCGGCACCCGACGCGTCGCGGTGGGAGACGTCCAGTGCGCGTCAGGTGATGGGTGCGCGCCACGTCCGCGCACCGCCACGGAGGGCCCGCGGGCCATGATCCACTCAGACGAGAAGGTCCGGCAGATGGCGCGTTCGCTGCTGCCGTCGAAGAACCGGGAGGCCGCGCGCGCGGCGCGCAGGCACATCCACCGCTCGGCCCGCAAGGAGGCCCGCCAGGAGCTGGCGACGTGGATGCGGTTCGGGGACATGGAGCACGACCTGCCTCCCTTCGCGCCGTGGGAGCGGCCGGAGATCCGCTTGGAAGTGAGGTGGCGGCGCGGCGGCGACAAGGTGAACCCGTTCATCCGCTGGGCCACCGCTCGCACGCGCGAGGTGCGCCGGGAGGATCGCCTGAGCCACGTGCGGCGCCTGCTGCCCCAGGGCGTCATCGGCGAGCACGCGCTGGGCCACGTGGAGTACGCGAAAGCGTTCCGGGACCCCGTCCTCGACGCGTGGCGCCCTCTGCAATGGGTGCGCTGGGAGATGAACCGCAAGGGGCACCGGATGGATCGCGGCGAGCTGGCCCAGCTGCTGCGAGCGCTCCTGATGGAGCCCGACGGCCACCGCACCTTCAATCGCTTCCTGCGCGAGCGTCGCGCCTGGGCATCCTCGCCGCGCAACCCGGAGTCCTGGAGCAGGGGCCTTCCGCCGCACCGGCCGCTGCTGGGCGCGCATGACATCCTTCCCTTCCTGGACACCCTGAAGCTGGATGCCAGGGGCAACAACGTCCGCGCCAGGGAACAGCAGGAGCCGCCGACGCAATGGGTGCAGCTGTTCCTCCGGCGCTTCAAGGACCACCGCGGCCACATCCCCTCCGTGCGCGCCGCGCTGGAGGCGGAAGGACTGATGGAACCCGTCGTCACGGCACGACCGCGGCAGGTCCACGGGCGATGATCCACTCGGATGAAAAGGTCCGGCAGATGGCGCGCTCGCTGCTGCCGTCCACGGCACGCTGAAGGCGGAAGGACTGCTGTCGCCCTTCTGCCACCACTGAGCCCGGCCGGAGGCGAAGGGACGAAGGACGCCCCTCCACCTCGGGCCTTCGAGCCTCAGCGAGCCGGAGCCGCGGACGCCGCCTGCGCGCCCTTCAGCTCGTTGACCACGCGCGCGGCGCCGTAGACGTGCTCCAGCGCGGCGAGGATGCCGTCGCCGTGCACGGCTACCGCGCGGTTCGTCTCCGGCACGTAGAGGTAACGGCCGCCCAGCGACGGCAGGTTGCCGTCGAAGATGAGCCCCACCACCTGCCCGTCACGGTTCACCACCGGCGAACCGGAGTTGCCGCCGATGATGTCGTTGGTCGTCGCCATGTCCAGCGGCGTCGCGTCCGGCACCTTCCCCTTCGCCTTCACCCACGGCGCCGGCAGCTTGAAGGGCTCCTTGCCCGTGTCACGCCCGTACGCGCCGCCGAACGTGGTCAGCGCGGGCACGGCCTTGCCGTTGTCGTCCCAGCCCTTCACCTGCCCGTAGTTGAGCCGCAGCGTGAAGGTCGCGTCCGGCGCGCCCGCCGTGCCGTTCACCAGCAAGTAGGCCTTCGCCAGCCGCTCGCCGTTGCGCTTGAGCACCGCCTCCACCGTGTCCTCGTAGCGCTTGCGCGACGCGCGCGTCTCCGCGTCCACCTTGCGCGCCAGGATGATCATCGGATCCTTCGACGCGTCCACCGCCGCCTTGCCGCCGTCCAGCAGCGCCTTGCGCACCTTCACGTCGCCCAGCTTCGAGCCACGCACCAGCGCCTTCGCCAGGTCCGCCGGCGCCTCCTTCTCCAGCACCATGCGCACGAACGGATCATCCGCGCCCAGCGTCTCGCGCAGCTTGTTGAAGCCGAACGTCAGCGTCAGCGCCTCCAGCTCCGCCGGGATGGGCGCTTCACGCAACAGCCGCTGCTTCAGCGCCGGGAGCTGGCCGTCGGTGTACTCGCGCAGGCGCTCCCCGTTGGCCTTGGGCAGCTCCTCCGCCGCTCGCACCAGCGCCTGCGCGTAGGAGAAGAGGTCGGAGCGGAACGCGTCCCCCGCGCCCTTCATCCGGTAGTCGTTCATCATCCGGCGCCACAGGTCCAGCGCCTGCGCCGTCTCGTCCCACATGCCCTGCGTCAGAGCCCTGGCCTGGGGGTTCGCGTCGATGCGCTTCTTCAGCTCCGCCTCCTCCTGCCGCTTGCGCGCGAGGACCACGGGGTCCGCCAGCGTCTCCTGCCGGCCCTTCAGCGCCTTGAGCCCGTTCTCCACGCCGCGCAGGCTGGAGCGCGCCACGCGGTAGCGCTCCGGCGACGCGCTGGTGAACTCGCGCAGCGCGCCGCGCATCTCCGACAGCTGGAGCAGCGTCTGGGGCAGCGCCACGTCGCGCTGGAACTCCAGCTCCGCCACCGTGCTCTTGCGCTCCGTGCCGCCCGGGTGGCCGGAGACGAAGACGAGGTCGCCCTCCTTCGCGCCCTCCTTCGCCCACGGCAGGTAGTCCGGACTCTTCGCGGGCGCGTCGTCCTGCCACACGCGCACGAAGGACACGTCGTAGCCGTAGCGCGGGAAGTTGAAGTTGTCCGCGTCCCCGCCAAACGCCGCCATGGAGAACTCCGGCGCGAACACGAGCCGCACGTCCTGGAAGCGGCGGTACTTGTAGAGCTGGTATTTGCCGCCGTTATAGAGCGTCACCACGTCGCAGCGCACGTCCGCGCCGATGGTGCACGCGGCCTCCACCGCGGCCATCTCCTTCTTGAGCGCGGTGTTGAAGGCCGCGCCGGAGAGGCTCTTCGTCGCCGTGTTCATCCGCTCGGTGACGTCCGTCATCTCCACCAGCTGGTTGGCTTCAATCTTGGGACAGCGCCGCTCCTCCTTCGCCGTCTTCGCCTGGAAGCCCTTCGCCAGCAGGTCGTCCTTCGCGGTCGTCAGCTCCTCGATGCAGCTGCGCACGCAGTGGTGGTTCGTCATCACCAGGCCGTCCGGCGACACGAAGCTCGCGGAGCAACCACCGGCGAGCCGCACGGAGCCCAGGCGGACCTTGTCCAGCCACGCCTGGGTGGGCTCGAAGCCGTAGGCCTTCTTCACCTGGGCGGCGGGAAAGGCGTCGTAGGTCCACATGCCCTCTTCCGCCGCGGCGGGGAGGGACGACAGCAGGCCAAGCGCGAACAGTCTGCGGTACACGGGGAGTCTTCCTTCGTGGGGAGGGGAAACGGGCAGCCGGTTTTGTCAATGCGGCCGGGCGCGCGTCAACCGCTTGAGACGCCGGGTATTCCAAGCCCATCCGGGGAGCGTGGGGTATGCTGGCGGGCCCATGTCCGTGAAGCACCACGTCTACCTCGTCCCCGGCTTCTTCGGGTTCACCAACCTGGGCGAGCTCCTCTACTTCGGCCACGCGTACGAGTTCCTCAAGAAGGACCTCGCCCGCCGGGGAGTCGACGCGGAGGTGGTGACGATCGTCTCGCACCCCACTGCATCCATCCGCCAGCGCACCGCGGACCTGCTCAAGGCCGTGAGCGAGACGGCCTCCGGGGACGACGGCCCCATCCACCTGGTGGGCCACTCCACCGGCGGCCTGGATGCCCGCCTGTTCGTCAGCCCCGGCGCGCAGGTGTCGGACGCCCTGGAGCTGGAGCCCTTCGCGCGCCGCGTGCGCACGGTGGTGACGCTGTCCGCGCCGCACGCGGGTACGCCGCTGGCCACGTTCTTCCTGGGCCTCTTCGGCCAGCAGCTGCTGAAGCTCCTGTCGCTGTTCACCATGTACGTGCTGCGCTTCGGCCGGCTGCCCCTGAGCGTGGTGTTCCGCTTCGGGCACCTGATGGCGCGGGCGGATGATCAGCTGGGGTGGAAGGCCACGCTGCTGGATCAGCTCTTCGACCAGCTGCTGGGGGACTTCTCCAGCGAGCGGCGCGACGCGGTGACGAAGTTCCTGTGGGACGTGGGGCGCGACACGTCGCTCATCCCCCAGCTCACGCCGGAGGGCATCGACCTGTTCAACGGCGGCACGCATGACCGGCCCGGCGTGCGCTACGGCTCCGTGGTGACGCAGGCCCGGCCGCCGTCCCTGCGTACGCGGCTGGCCGCGGGCCTGGACCCGTACGCGCAGCTGACGCACACCATCTACGCGTTCGTGTACGGCCAGACGCAGCGGATGCCGCTCACGCAACTGCCCCTGCACACGCCCGCGCAGACAGCGGCGCTGGTGCAGGCCTACGGCGCGATGCCCGGCCCCACCGCGTGTGACGGCATCGTGCCCACGCGCTCGCAGGTGTACGGCCGCGTGCTGGCGGCGGTGCGCGCGGACCACCTGGATGCCATTGGCCACTTCGACCAGCCGGCGCACCAGCCCCCGCACGTGGACTGGCTCATCTCCGGCTCCGGCTTCCGCCGCCCCCAGTTCGAGGCGATGTGGAAGACCATTGGCGACTTCCTCATGGAAGAAGAGCCGACGCGGTAGTTGCCTCCCCGCTTCTCCCTGGAGCCGTCCCCTGAAGACCCTTCGCCTGTGGTCCGTGTGTCTCGCGCTCACCGCCTGCGCCAGCACGAACACCGCTTCGCGCACGTCCCCTGCCGCGCCCGGTGTGCGGCTCTACGCCATGGATTGCGGCCGGGTGCAGCTCGGTGACTCAGGCATGATGGCGGACGACGGCTCGATGAAGGGCGTGGCCAGCGAAGGCGTCATCCCGTGCTACCTGATCCGTCATCCGAAGGGGGATCTGCTCTGGGACAGCGGCCTCTCCGAAAGCATCGCGGACCTGCCGGGCGGCCTGCGTCCGGAGGGCCAGCCCGTGCACTTCGAGGTGAAGAAGAAGCTCACGGCCTCGCTGGGTGAGCTGGGGCTCGCACCGGCCGACATCGAGTTCGTGTCGTTCTCCCACCTGCACTTCGACCACGCGGGCAACGCCAACCTGTTCGCGGGCTCGACGTGGATCGTGGACGCGGAAGAACGCGACGGGGCCTTCTCCGAGCAGGCCGTGCGGCGCGGTGAGGTTCCTCACTACAGCGCCCTGGAGCGGGCGAAGACCGTGCGCATCGAAGGCGACGCCGCCTACGACGTGTTCGGAGACGGCACCGTCACCATCCACCAGGCTCCCGGGCACACGCCCGGCCATACCGTGCTGCTGGTGAAGACCACGAGCTCCGGCGCCGTCCTGCTGACCGGCGACCTGTGGCCCCTGCGCCAGTCGCGCGAGCGGCGCCTGGTGCCGGTGTACAACTTCAACCGCGAGCAGACGCTGGAGTCCATGAAGCGCGTGGAGGCGCTGGCGAAGGACTCGCACGCCCGCGTCGTCCGCGAGCACGTGCCCGAGGACTTCGCCGCGCTGCCCGCGTTCCCCACGCCGCTGGAGTAGGTCCTACCCGCGCTTGAAGACGGCCAGGAAGCGCGATTCGGCAACGCACTGGCCGTCAGTGCCCAGCAGGCGCACGGGGATCCACGCCTCCGCCTTGTCGCCCGTCGCGCGCAACTCCGACGCGAGCTTCGCGAGCAGTTCCTCCGGGGGCTCGCACACCGCGCTCACCGCCGTCTTCGCCTTCGCGTGGAAGGCGACCTCCATGCGGTTGACCAGCAGCTTGTACTGGCTGGGCGGGAAGCGGCGGAAGAGCATCACGCCCATCGTCAGCTCCATCACCGTCACCTGGGCGCCCAGGTACACGCTGCCCACGTGGTTCTTCGTCTTGCGGTCCAGCGGCACCGTGGCCTTCACGCGCGCGTCCGTCACCTCGTCCACGCGGTAGCCCATGGCCGCCGCCAACGGGACGATGTTCTTCACCGCGAGCGTCGTCAGCGCGTTCGCCGCGCCCGGTGACACCTGCCGCACCTTCTCCACCAGCTCCAACGCGAACATCCGGTCCTCCACCCTTCCCGTCTGACGTCCCGCACCCATCCTAGCCACCCGCCGCTTCCGGCATAGAGTCCGCGGACCTATGGGTGAAAGCGTGGACGTGGTCGTCATCGGCGCGGGCGTCGCGGGACTCACCGCGGCCCGGGACATCGCTCGCACCGGCGCCACCGTCGCCGTGCTGGAGGCGCGGGACCGCGTGGGCGGCCGTACCCTCACCCGTGAAGTGGGCGGCGGGCTCGTGGACCTGGGCGGCCAGTGGGTGGGCCCCAAGCAGCGTCACGTGCTCAAGCTCGCGGACGGCCTGGGCCTCCAGCGCTTCGCCCAGCACCACCAGGGCACCAAGGTGCTGGAGGTGCGCGGCGAGCGCCGCACCTACAAAGGCAAGGTCCCGTCCCTGCCCCTGCTGTCGCTGCTGGACCTGCAGCGCATCGTCTGGAAGCTGGATGGCCTGGCCAGGCGCGTCCCCCGGGAACAGCCTTCCGCCGCGCCCAAGGCCGCCGAGTGGGACGCCCTCACCGTGGAGGAGTGGAAGCAGCGCCACGTGCCCACCTGGGGCGCCCGCGCCGCGCTGGACATCGCCACCCGCGCGGTGTTCGCGGCGGAGCCCTCCGAACTGTCCTTCCTGCACTTCCTCTCCTACGTGCACTCCAACGGCGGCCTCATGCCGCTGACCGAAATCGAGGGCGGCGCCCAGGCGGAGCGCTTCGTGGACGGCGCGCAATCCCTCTCACGTCGGCTGGCGGAAGCGCTGCCCCCGGACCGCGTCGTCCTCTCCGCGCCCGTGAAGGCCCTGCTCCAGGATGCGCGCGGCGTCACCGCCACCACGGAGGACGGCCGCGCCTTCCGCGCGCGCTACGCGGTGGTGGCCACGCCGCCCGCGCTCGCGGAGCGCATCGACTTTGGCGCGGACCTCCCCGCCGGCCGCCGCCGCGCGCACGCGGACATCCCCATGGGCAGCGTCATCAAGGTCGTGGCCACCTACGCCACGCCCTTCTGGCGCGAAGCGGGCCTGTCCGGCGAGGCCGTCAGCGACTCAGGGCCGGTGCGCCTGTGCTTCGACGACTGCGGCCCCCATGGGCACCACCCCGCGCTCGTGGGCTTCTTCCTGGGCGACACCGCCCGCGCGTGGACCGGCCACCCCGCCGAGGAAATTCACCGCGCGGCGCTGGCGGACTTCGCGCGCTTCTTCGGCCCCCAGGCCCTCACGCCCGTGGCCGTCGCGGCGCTGGACTGGAAGCAGGAGGCGTTCAGCACAGGCTGCTACGTAGGCCTGCCCCGCCCCGGCACCCTCACCGCCATCGGCGACGCGCTGCGGGCTCCGTTCGGACGCGTGCATTGGGCCGGCACCGAGACGGCCATCGAGGGCTGCGGCTACCTGGACGGCGCGGTGGAGTCCGGAGAGCGCGCCGCCACGGAAGTCGCCGCCCGGCTGACCGCCCCCGACGCGGGCTGAGCGCCCGGGCCGTCCGGCCGCCTGCCCTTCGAGCCAGCCGTGCGGCCAGGCGACGCGTGCCGCGCCATGGCCAAGGACGCAGGGCATCCCCACCCTGTGGGGAGCGCCGGGACGTCATGCCGACGGTCTGCCGCGCGCACACCACCAACGAGGGATCAGGACCATGTACTCGACCAGCCACGTGAACCTTCCCCAGGACGCGCGCGAAGAGCTCATCGACATGCTCAACACGCTGCTCGCCAACGCCGTTGACCTGCACTGGCAGGTGAAGCAGGCGCACTGGAACATCCGGGGGACGCACTTCTACAGCCGTCACCTGCTCTTCGACGAAGTGGCCAAGCATGCGCGCAAGCATGCGGACTCCTACGCCGAGCGCGCGGGCGCGCTGGGTGGCTACGCCCAGGGCACCATCCGCCTGGCCAGCAACAACAGCCAGCTGCCGGAATACGACCTGCAAGCCGTGGACGGCGAGTCCCACATCCGCGCGCTCGTCGAGCGCGTGGGCCGCTACGCCGCCAGCCTCCGCGACGGCATCACCAAGTCCGATGACGCGAACGACCCCGTCACCGCGGACATCCTCACCCAGACCCTGGGCGAGACCGAGGAGGACCTCTGGTTCCTGGAGAGCCACCTCAACGGCGACGCGCGTCCGGGCATGACCACGCCCGGCAAGGGCGGCAACCGCCGGGGCCGCCCCGCCGAGGACATCAGCCAGGTCACCACCTGACGCACCCGTCTCCCCGCCTCCCCGGCAGGTTCTCCTGCGCGGGGAAGGCTGGGAGCATATAGAACGCGTCCCTGGATTCCAGGAGGACGCGTCCCATGGCGGCAGCGGTTCACGAAGACCGTCTCGACGGCAAGGTGTGCCTCATCACCGGGGCCACCGGTGGCATTGGCCAGGAGACGGCGAAGGCGCTGGCGCGGCGGGGGGCCACGCTGGTGCTGTCCGGCAGGGATGAGGCCCGCACGGCGGCCACGGTCGCCAAGGTACGCGAGGCCGCCCCCGGCGCGCAGGTGGAGTCGCTGCTCGCGGACCTGTCCTCCCTCCAGTCCGTGCGCGACCTGGCCCAGGCGTTCCGCGCCCGCCACCCCCGGCTGGACGTGCTCATCAACAACGCGGGCCTCATCATCGACCGGCGGCAGGTGACGGTGGACGGCTACGAGGCCACGTTCGCCACGAACCACCTGTCCCACTTCCTCCTCACGCACCTGTTGCACGACCTGCTGGTGGCGAGCGGCCCCGCGCGCATCATCAACGTGTCCTCCGAAGGGCACCGCCTGGCGCGCGCGGACTTCCTGGATGATCCGCAGACGGCGAACCGCCGCTACGACGGCATCCGCGTCTACGGCAACGCCAAGCTCTCCAACATCCTCTTCTCGCGCGGGCTGACGAAGCGGCTCGCTGGCACGCAGGTCACCGCGAACGCGCTGCACCCCGGCGCGGTGGCCACGGGCTTCGGGCACAACAGCCAGGGCATCTTCCGCCATCTCATCAAGCTGGCCGGGCCCTTCATGCTCTCCCCCGAAAAGGGCGCGAGGACCTCCATCTACCTGGCGTCGTCGCCGGAGGTGGCGGGCGTGAGCGGCGAGTACTTCATCAAATGCCGCAAGGCGAAGCCGTCGTCCGCCGCCCGGGATGACGCGCTCGCGGAGCGGCTCTGGCAGGTGAGCGAACAGCTCACGGGAGTGAAGGCATGATCGACCTGTACACGTTCAAGACCCCCAACGGCCGCAAGGTTTCCATCGCCCTGGAAGAGCTGGGCATTCCGTACAAGACGCACTCGGTGGACATCTCCAAGGGCGACCAGTTCAAGCCCGAGTTCCTGGCCATCAATCCCAACAACAAGATCCCGGCCATCGTGGACCACGACGCGGTGGGAGGCCGGCCCCTGGCCCTCTTCGAGTCCGGCGCCATCCTGCTGTACCTGGCGGAGAAGACGGGCGCGCTGATGCCCACGGATCCGCGCGGCAAGGCGGAAGTGACGCAGTGGCTGATGTTCCAGATGAGCGGCGTGGGGCCCATCCTCGGTCAGCTCAACCACTTCGGGCGCTTCACCTCCACCAAGATCCCGTATGCCATCGACCGCTTCCAGACGGAGGCGAAGCGCATCCTGGGCGTGGTGGACCGGCAGCTGGCGTCGCGTGACCACCTGGCCACCACGTACTCCATCGCGGACATCGCCACGTACCCGTGGCTGAAGGGCGCGCGGGACTCCTTCCCGGACCTCTTCAACGACACGCCCAACATCATCCAGTACCTGCACCGCGTGGGCAGCCGTCCCGCGGTCCAGCGGGGCATGCAGATTCCCTGACGCCTGTCGTGACCCTCCATGGCCTCGCTCGAACAGCTCGTCTTCGACAACACCTATGCCCGCCTGCCCGCCGGGTTCGCCGCCCGGGTGAACCCCGCGCCCTTCGGGGACGCGCGCGTGGTGAGCGTGAACCCGGCCGCGCTGCGGCTGCTGGGATTGGACGCGGAGGAGGCCGCGCGCCCGGAGTTCGCGCGCGTGTTCGGCGGGGCCACGCCGCTGCCCGGCATGGAGCCCCTGGCCATGGTCTACGCGGGGCACCAGTTCGGCGTGTACGTGCCGCGCCTGGGAGACGGCCGCGCGCTGCTCCTGGGCGAGGTGCGCGCCCCGGACGGCGGCAAGTGGGACCTGCACCTGAAGGGCGGCGGGCCCACGCCCTTCTCACGCGGCGGTGATGGGCGCGCGGTGCTGCGCTCCACCGTGCGCGAGTACCTGGCCGGCGAGGCCCTGCACGCGCTGGGCATCCCCACCACGCGGGCCCTGTGCATCCTGGGCAGCCAGTCGCCGGTGTACCGCGAGGACGTGGAGACCGGGGCCATGCTGGTGCGCCTGGCTCCGTCGCACGTGCGCATCGGCACCTTCGAATACTTCCACCACACGGAGCAGCCGGGCCACGTGGCCACGCTCGCGGACCACGTCATCGCCGGGCACTTCCCCCAGCTCGTGGGCCAGGAGGGGCGCTACGCGCGCTTCTTCGCGGAGGTGGTGGAGCGCACCGCGCAGCTCGTCGCGCGCTGGCAGGCGGTGGGCTTCGCGCACGGCGTGATGAACACCGACAACATGTCCGTCCTGGGGCTCACGCTGGACTACGGCCCCTATGGGTTCCTGGACGACTTCGACCCCGGCTTCGTCTGCAACCACTCCGACCACCAGGGCCGCTACGCGTTCGACCAGCAGCCGCGCGTCGCGCTGTGGAACCTGGCCTGCCTGGGTGAAGCGCTGCTCACGCTCATCACCGAGGACGAAGCGCGCGCCACGCTGACCCTCTTCCAGCCCACGTTCGCGCGGCACTTCCTGGCGCGCATGCGCGAGAAGCTGGGTCTGACGGAGGTCCTCGACGAGGACCGCGAGCTCGTGCAGGACCTGTTCGCGCTGATGGCCGGCTCGCACGTGGACTACACGCGCTTCTTCCGCGCGCTGAACCGCTTCGACTCGAGCGTGGGCGCGCGCAACGACGCCTTGCGCGACCACTTCCTGCCGCCGGAGGGCTTCGACGGGTGGGCAGAACACTACCGGGCGCGGCTGGCGGCGGAAGGGAGCGTGGACGGCGAACGCCACGCGCGCATGGACCGCGTCAACCCGAAGTACGTCCTGCGCAACTGGGTGGCCCAGCAGGCCATCGCCCGCGCGCAGGAGGGGGACTTCGCGGAGGTGGAACGCGTGCTCGCGCTGGTGTCCGCGCCCTTCGACGAACACCCCGGCCAGGAGTCCTACGCGGAGTCCCCGCCCACGTGGGGACGGCACCTCGTGGTGAGCTGCAGCTCCTGACGCACGGGCACAACGGGATGCCGGGCAGGCGGGCAGGCGCACGCGGGCAGGAATCCCGCGCGCGCGGTGCCTAGCTTGGAAGGCATGATTGAACCTCCCGTTCCGCCTCGCATCGTGTTCCGTGCCCTGGGTCCCGGCCTCGTCGGCGCCGCCGCGCTGACGCTGGTGCACGAGAGCGCCCGCCGCGTCTTGAAGCACCCGCCACGCATGGACGTGCTGGGCATGCGCTCCCTGGAGAAGGGCATCCGCTATTTCGGCGGCGAGCCCGCCAAGGGCCGCCAGCTGCACCGCCAGACGCTGGTGGGGGACCTCCTGTCCAACTGCCTCTTCTTCTCGCTCGTGGCCCTGGGACGCCCCAAGCGCCCCTACCTGCGCGGGGCGGCGCTGGGCCTGCTCGCCGGCCTGGGCGCGGTGGTGCTGCCACCGAAGCTGGGGCTGGGCCGGGCGCCCTCCCAGGCCCGTCCGTCCACGTCGCTGCTCACCGTGGCCTGGTACACGCTGGGGGGTCTGGCCGCGGCCCGCGCGACACGGAAGCTGGTCGCGCGCCGGCAGCCGGAATCGTCCCTGGGGCGGCCCCTGCATTAGCGGCGGTCTCCGGCCGGGTGGTGACTGGAACGCACCGCGTGCGGTGGACTACAAATCCCCGCGATGCATCACGTCGACATCCCGTCCGGAGAGCTGAACGAGTTCGACCTGCCACCGGTCTGCATCATCACCGGTGAGCGGCAGGGCGTGGTCTTCAAGCAGGTGAAGTTCTCCTGGTATCCGCGCTGGGTGGGCTTCCTCGCCCTCCTCAACCTGCTCATCGCCATCATCGTCGCGGCCGCGATGACGAAGCGGGTGAAGGGAACCCTGCCCTTCACGGAGGAGGCCTGGAGCCGGTGGAAGCGCGGACAGGTCATCATGGGCGTCTCGGTCGTGGCCGCGATCGCGCTGCTCATCGCGGCGGTTTCCCTGCTGTCGGCCGACGTCATCCCGCTGGGCCTGGCCGCGCTGGCGTCGTGCGTGGCCATCCCCGTGCTCGCCTGGGTCTACTTCCTGCGCGGCCGGGGGCCCCAGGTGCGGCGCATCGACAAGGACTCCATCGCGCTCGCCATCCCCAACGGTGTCGCCGCGCATGCCATCACGGTCCACTTCCTGGCCGGGCTGCGTCCGCTGGAACGGGAGGACGCGGAGGACCTGGACGCGGACGGCGTTCCGGTCCGCGCCGTCTGCGCACGGCACGAAGACATCGTCGCGAACCATGTGTGCACCCGTTGCGGCGCGTTCATGTGCCCGCGGTGTGAGAACCGCGTCCGCCGCGAGGCACCGCCGCTGTGCCCGGGCTGCTGGGAGCTGCGGACCCGCAACATCGCCGTGGAGGCGAAGGACCCGGGCATCACGCTGGCGGACTCGGGCCTGCTCGTGGGCGTCATCTCGGTGATTCCCATGTGCTACGCGGCCCACGTCGCGTCGCTGGTGCTCAACACCGTGAGCCTGGTGCGCAACCGGCATGCGGACTCGCCCCGCGTCAACCGGAAGAAGGCCATCGCCGGGCTCGCGCTCACCGGCACCGGCCTGTTGCTGACGCTCGCGATGCGGCTGTACTCCGGGGGCGGGTAGGCGCCCGGCACCTCGCCAGGGTTGGCGAGTGAAACTCCCGGCTCGGTGGCACTTGCCGAAGGTGGAAGGGCGACCCCAGCCTGAAGGTTCATGGCCACCGACTTCACCCGCCTGCCGCTGCGCGGCGTCCAGGATGCGTTGCACGTCGTCGTCGAGTCGCCCCGCGGTTCGACGGTGAAGCTCAAATACGACGCGAAGCTCCAGGCCTTCACGCTGTCCCGGCCGCTGACGCGCGGCTTCCGCTACCCGTTCGACTGGGGCTTCATCCCCAGCACCCAGGGCCCGGATGGAGACCCGCTGGACGCGCTGGTGTACTGGGACGTGCCCACCTGGCCCGGAGTGGTGCTGCCCTGCCGGCCGCTGGGCGTGCTCCAGGTGGACCAGAAGAAGCGGGACGCGAAGAACGGCGAGCGCGAACGCAATGACCGCCTGCTGCTCGTCCCGGTGAACGCCACCCGTTCGGACGACCTCAATTCCTACCAGGACCTGTCCGAGCGCGAGCGTGAGGAGCTGGAGCACTTCTTCCTCGCGGTGGTGCACTTCGCGGACAAGGACGCGCGCATCCTCGGTTGGGATGGCCCGGACGCCGCGGAGCGCATGGTCCAGCAGTACACCCTCAAGGAGGACTGACGCGCATGCCGCCTCCCACTCCCATCCGGGGCCTGGGCCCCGACACCGCGCTGGGCGACGCCGCCCGCCGCATCCTCGCCGGCCGGCTCGCCGACGTGCGCCACCCGGAAAGCCAGCTGGACGGAGAGCTGGACGAGGACGGCGTGCACGACATGCGCGTGGCCACCCGCCGCCTGCGCGCCGCGCTCCAGGTGTTCCAGGACACCGGCAAGCTCACCCGGCTGGAGGCGGACGTGAAGCGCCTCCAGGACGCGCTGGGCGACGTGAGGGATTTGCACGTCCAGGACCAGTGGCTGGACACCGCCGCGAAGGGAAAGAAGGACGCGGGCAAGGCGCTCGCGGGCCTGCGCTCGGCCCACCTGTCCGGCCTGGAGGGCAAGGAGAAGACGCTGCGCAAGGAATTGGAGCGCTGGACGGACCGCACCGTGCCGCGCCTCCTGAAGAAGCTGGACACGCTGGAGGATGCGCACCGCTTCGCCAGCAAGCGCGTGCGGGGCCACCTGCGCCAGCGCCTGCGCCGCGTGGAGAAGCGCCTGGAGCGCTACGCGGACGCGCCCGACGCCGCGTCCGCGCACGCCCTGCGCAAGGACCTGAAGAAGCTGCGCTACGAGCTGGAGATCTTCCAGCCCGCCTTCCGCCGCACCGTGGGCGCGCTGCTGGAGGTCCTGGTGCCCCTGCAGGACGGCCTGGGACAACTGCACGACTCGGACGTGCGCCTGGAGCTGTTCGAGCGCGCCGCCGCGGAGGCCCCGCCCGGCCAGCGCAAGGCCGCGCGCAAGCTCCTGCCCCAGGCCCGCGACGAGCGCGCGGAGCGCTCCGCGGAGATCGCCCGCGAGGTGCAGCGCTGGCACGCGGAGGCCATTCCCAAGCGGCTGCGCAAGGCACTGACCTGAAGCAGGGCCGCTCCAGTCAGGCAGGCCCTGCGCTTCCGCAAGACCGGCTCCCTGACGCACCCGGGTACAATCAGCCTTTCTGGCGGTTCTGATAGACACCCGGGGCTGTCTCCATCCCGAGGAGTCTGTCCTTGTCCCCGAATCGCTTCCCGCTCCTGGCCTTCGTGGCCGGGAGCGTCTTGTGTGTCATTGCCTCGCCGCGTCCAGCCCACGCGGCGGGCACCCCCAAGGCGGTCCACCTTCCGCCCCAGCTCACCAGCGCCACCCAGTCCACGACCGCCGTCCACCCGGGTGACACGGCGTGGCTCCAGCTCCAGGCCATGGACCCGGAGGGCAGTCCGCTCACCTTCTCCTGGGAATCCACCACGGGCACGTCCGGCACGCCGGTGTCGGACGCCAGCTCCAGCACCCTGGAGTGGACCGCGCCGCAGTGTCTGGCGAACGGCCCGCCTCAGGTGAGGGGCACGGTGACCAACGGTTACGGCCTGTCCACGCAGGCGCTGTTCGACTTCGACTTCACGCAGTCCCTGGACTTCGACTACCAGCCGGAGTTCGCGGCCTCGGGCTTCGATGAGCTCACGAACATGATGCTCACGAACGAGGGGTGGCTGCGCTTGAACACCCATCAGGGACAGCTCTCCAGCGAGCGCATCGTGTTCCCCAACGAGCAGCACCTGTCGGTCACGTTCGTCCACGAGTCCGCGGGCGCCAGCCACTCGCTCGGCTACATGTACTACGACGACCTCGTGGCGCGCGGCTACGTGGACACCCGTGGCACACCGGGCGACTCGTCGGATGACACGCTGGTGGATGCCAATGGCAACGGCGTCGCGGACCTGCACGAGGACCTCTACAACCTGGCACCCGTCAGCGGCCCCCAGGCGCGCCCGTACATCGGGACGGTCCGCCGCTGCGCGCCCCGGTCCTTCACCTCCCAGGGCGTCGGCCTCAGCATGCCGGACCTGGCGGTCAACGCGGCCTGTACCCCCGCCTTCGTCCGGCAATCCATCCCGGACGCCCGGCCCGGCACGCACCCGCCCACCGCCGTGGACGTCGTCGGCAGCTCGCCCACCGAGGACAGCGCGCCCAACGCCAACGGCTACTCGGACCTGGGCCTCTTTGCGCGCATCCCCAACCTGCTGGAGCCCGCCCACGCGATGAACAACCAGCTGGGCCTGGGGCATCTGCTGTTCCTCCTGGCGGACGACGACGACGACCGGACGACCTTCAACCAGCTGGGCATCGTCCCGGACACCGACGACTTCGAGGACGGCATCCCCGACTACGACGTCTCCCGCTACGACGCCCACGGCCTCCTGCGCCCCGTCAATCCGGATCCGGGCATCACCCCCAACGACCGCACCGTGGACCTGGGCCGCCTTCCGGCGGGCAAGGAGCTCGTCTTCTTCCTGGTGACCCAGTACCAGTCCGTTCACAGCCTGGACGAGAACCAGGTCTACCCGTGCCTGCGCAAGGCGCTGAATGGTCAGTGCACGCTGCACCTGAAGGCGCCCATCCAGGTGTTCTTCTCCAAGGCGAAGTGGAACCTGGACCAGGACCCCGTGGGCCAGATGCCCGTGGCGCAGCGGAACATCGGCTGCGAATACAACGAGCAGTGCAACGTGGCCTCCCCCCAGAGCTCCGCGACGGCCTGCTACGTGGCCAATTCCTCGCAGCGGCTGTGCGGGTGGCTGGACTGGGAAGCCCTCATGCGCCTGCGGCAGCCGGACCATGGCAGCCTCTTCCTGCCCATGGCCGCCGCCAGCGTCTTCCCGTCGGGCAACGGCAACATGCCGCACCTCATGATGAACGCGCCCCTCACGACCAACGGCCAGTGGCTGATGGGCTTCGAGGACCTTCCCGGCGGCGCCGACCGCGACTTCAACGACGTCGTCTTCCTGCTGCGCACCGTGACGGAGGGCCGCGTGCGCTCGCGCGTGCTCAGCCAGGACGACGCGAGCTGCAGGATTGCCCAGGTGTCCTTCCGCAAGTCCGACGGCCTGGACGCGAGGTGCTCCCCCCAGACCTCCATCACCTATGCGCTGGCCACCGACTGCAAACTCTGTAGCGCGGGCACCTGCGTCCCCAACCCCACGCCCACCTGGTACCCCCTGTCGCTGCCCCGGGGCACGGCCAGCACCACGGTGGACGTCTCCAGCACGCCAGGCCAGCAGCTCTGCTGGAAGGCCCAGACGGCCCCGGGGGCGGACTTCCTCTGCCAGCCCACCATCCTCTCCGTGGACGTGGGCTACGTCTCCGAACCCGTCGCGCCCTGACGGCGGCTAGAGCGCCCATCAGGAATCAGCCCGAGGAAAATCGATCTCTTACGAGCACGGTCGACGCGAGCTGTCGCCGAGTGCTCAGGTCACCTCCGCATGGAGGTGCCGGTTGGACCGATGGAAGCCCACGATGGAGTGCAGTGCCCGCGAGCAGAAGCTCCTGAGGCTTGCCGACAAGAGTCGGAAGCTCTTCGTCTTTCTGCGCGAGCACCGGCATGAGCTGTTCGACGACGCTTTTCAGGCCGAGTGGGAGTCGATAGCCGCCCTTTAGAAGGGGCCGGGCGGGTTGAGGACACCCTCAGCCTGCTCGGCCACGCAGGCCGCAAGGTGGCCGAGGGCATGGCGCTCGCGCTCGGAACCGACGTCGAGGAGGTGTGTCAGCAGGCCGATGCGCCGTTGTTGCGGGCCAGCAGCATCAAGGCCGGCCTCGACATCGATTGGAGCGCGCCCGACGCGAAGCTCGACGCACTCAATCGCCTGTGCCGACAACTCGACGGCCTCATGGCCTGGGTGGCGAAGCAGTCGAAGTCGTGCGTCGCGGCTCCGCTGACTCGCTACATCGAAGCGCTCGCGCAGGTGCGCGAACAGGACCTTGAGCCGCACCCCAAGGGTGGCGTTCAGATTCGACAAGGCGTGGCGGCCGACAGGCGCATCTCCATCGAAGACCCGGACATGCGCCACGGGCGCAAGAGCAAGCGTTTCAATGGCTACAAGCAGCACCTCAGCACCGACCTCGACACCGACCTCGTGGTGGCCTGCGCCGTGACGCCAGCCAACCGCCCCATGAGGAGGCAACCGGTGCACTGCAGGAAGACATGGCCCACCAGGACCTCTTCCCCGACGTCCTCCTCATCGACAGGGCGTACCTCAACAGCGCAATGACCGAAGACGTGCTGGCGAGCGGCGGCGACGTCGTCTGCCGGCCGTGGCGAGGAGCCAGCGCGAAGCCCGGACTGTTCGGCAAGCGCGACTTCAAAGTGAACATCCGCGACGGCACCCTCACGTGCCCTGCTGGCGAGGTGGAGCCCTTCGAGCCCGGCGCCGTCGTGCAATTCGACCCGGAAGCCTGCGGGCCGTGCAAGCTGCGCTCAAGTTGTACCCAGGCCTCATCCGGCAAGGGGCGCAGCGTCACGATGGGTGACGATGAGCGGCTCCAGCAGCGCCTTCGCTCACGTCCGCAGTCGCGCGCGGGCCGCGCACAACTCCGCGAGCGTGTCGGCGTCGAACATCGCCTGGCTCAGCTCGCCAACCGCCAGGGCCCGAAGGCCCGTTACAGAGGCACGCGCCGCAACCACTTTGACCTCAGGCGACTCTCGGTCGTCCAAAACCTCGAGGTCGCCGCGCGTTACCTTCGCGCGTCGTGACCTGACCTGTTCGGCGCTCTAGGGCAGCATGGTGATGCGATTGAGCGCGGGGGCGGGCAAGGGGCTCGCCTGGCTGCTGTGTGCCTTCAGGTATGCCTCCAGCGCGTCGCTGTCCACGGCGCCACCCAGCCGGTTCTTCCCCTCGGCGAGCACCGGGAAGCCATCACCCCCACTCGCGAGGTAGTTGTTCGCGGTGACGCGGTACTCCGCCGTCAGGCTCACTGGCACGCCGTTGAGCCGGATGGACGCCGGGTCGACGCGGCTTCCGATGGGCGCCGACGCGCTGAACGCATAGGTGAAGCCCGCCGACGGAAGCAGCATGAGGGTGGCTCCCGACGGCCGCCACTGCCGCTCCAGCAGTTGCTCGATTTGCGCGCCCGTCAGCGTCAGGGTGACCAGGCTGTTGCCGAACGGCTGCGTGGTGAAGGCCTCACCGTAGGTGACCTCGCCCTGGGCGATGTCCGCGCGCACGCCGCCCGGGTTCATGAAGGCCACCTGCGCCCCACCCAGGTTCGCGGGCTTCGTCGCCTCCAGCTGCGAGTCCGCGATGACGAAGCCCAGGGTGGACTGGCCCGCGGAGTCCGTCTGTGTCCTGAGCGTCTGCGACACCCAGCCGATGACCCGGTTGGCCCTCAGCGTGACGAGCTCCTGGTACTTCGTCACCAGCTCCTTCACCGCGCCGACCTCCTGCACGTCGCGAGTGACGATGACGTTGTTCGCTCGCGCCTCCACGACGTCGCCCGTCGCCTTGCTCAACGTCAGGTCGATGTCCGTGACGAGCTGCCCCATCGACGAGGCGCTCGTGACGACCTTGCCATCGATGACGCAGTTGTAGGCCTGATGCGTGTGGCCGCTGACGATGACGTCCACCGCGTCATCGAGGCCCTTGGCCATGCCCACGATGGCACCTGAGATGAGGCCGTCCGCACCCTCGCCCTTGCATTCGTTCACCAGCGAGCCCGAGGTCGGAATTCCGCCCTGGTGCACCACCACGATGATGGCTTCGACGCCCTGCCGCCGCAGCTCCGGCACCAGCGCGTTCACCGTCTGCACTTCGTCCTTGAAGGTGAGCCCCGCCACGCCCGTGGGCGTGACGATTTCCGGCGTGTCCTCCAACGTCATGCCGATGAAGGCCACCTTCACGCCCTCGAACTCGCGCACGTCGTAGCGGGGGAACAGCGTGCGGTCCACGCCCGTGGCCACGTTGGCCGCCAGGAACTTGAACTTCGCGCCCGGGAAGCCATCCCCGTCCAGGCAGCCATCTACCAGGTGGCAGCCGCCCGACTGCATGCGCAACAGCTCCGTGCTGCCCTCGTCGAACTCGTGGTTGCCCACCGCGACCAGGTCCAGGCCGATCAGGTTCATCGCCTCGACGGTGGGCTCGTCGTGGAAGAGCGCGGACAGCAGCGGCGAGGCGCCGATGAGGTCTCCCGCCGCCACCACCACCGTGTTCGGATTGGTGGCCCGCAGGGCCGCGATGTGCCGGGCGAAGTACGTCACCCCGCCCGCGTTCACCCGCACCGGCCCACCGTTGGGGTCCACGCCCGTCAGAATCTGGCCCGCGGGGGCCTCGAGCTGTCCGTGGAAGTCATTGAACGCCAGCACCTGCACGCTCACCGTGGTGGGACCCGCGTCGGGCGTCCCCGCGTCGGGCATCCCCGAGTCGGGCGTCCCCGCGTCCGTGCCGGAATCCGGGGGCGGCACCTGGACGGAATGCTGCTCACAGCGCTTGTCCTCGCAGACCCACTCCGTGTTCGAAGCCGGCGGTCCCTTGTCTTCACGGCAGTCGGCGGCGTCCTGGCACTCGTCACCTCCGCAGCCGCCATGGGCGAAGAGGAACATGCCGGTGACGAACGCTCCGGCGAGCAGGAAGACGCTGGGACGCGCTCCCAGAAGTGACGAGCGCGGTGTGGCTTGTTGCATCGACGGAACTCCAACGAACAGGGAGGGGGAACCTACCCTGGTTCGTGGACGATGGCGCGACTTCATGGCGGCACGGTGAAGCTCGCGCCCCGACTTCGTCTCGACACGGGTCTGCGGCTGTCGCCCGTATTGATGGTGCGGATGGCGGCGCTTCGTTGCCACACAGCAGCAACTCCGCGGGACCTCCGGTGCGACCCACCAGGACGGCCACCTGACCGTGCGCGCGACCGAAGCGCTCCGCCTCCGCGCGGGGCAGTCCCGGGATGAAGAGGCTCTGCTCGGACCCACTGCAGTCCTCGGCCTCGCCAATGGCGGGCGCCACCACCCAGCCGCCCGCGACGAGCTGGGACGTCAGCCGCTCCTGCTCCCGCTGATTCTCTTCCTTGCCGCGAGGCCGCGAGCGGGAACACCAGGGACAGCGCCAGGAACAGGGGGAAGCGGGGCGTCTTCATGGGAGAAGCCTGACACAACAGGGCAACCCCGTCTTACATGACAGGCCTGATAGACTTTGGGAGCCATCTCCATCCCAAGGAGTCTGTCCTTGTCCCCGAATCCCTCACGGTTCCTGGCCCTCGTGGCCGGGAGCGCCTTGCTTGTCATTCCTTCCGTACGCCTGGCCCATGCGGCCGACTCCTGCACCTCTGGGGGCCTGTACCTGGACGTCCAGCCCGAGTTCACGGCGGCGGGCTTCGACCTGCTCCAGCAGGTGACCCTCACCCCGCTCCAGGCGCTACGGCCCGACGCCCCCTGGCTGCCCCCGTCCGCGGAGCAGTTCGTGCTCCCGAGCGACCAGCGGATCTCCATCTCCTATCTGTATGAGAGTTCCGGCGCGAGCCATTCGCTCGGCTACCTGTACGTGGACGAGCTCCAGGCGCGGGGCTACGTCAACGCGCAAGGCGACCTGGTGGATGCCAATGGCAACGGCATCGCTGATCTGCATGAGGACCTCTACAACCTGGCTCCGGCCACGGGTGCCCAGGCCCGCCCGTACGTGGGCCTGACCCGCCGCTGCACCAACACCTTCACGTCGGGAGGCTTCACCTACAGTCAGCCGGCGCTGGCGCTCAGCGCATCCTGCTCCAGTGCCTTCAATGCCAGCCGGGCCCTGGCGGACGCACGTCCGGGCTCCCACCCCGTCGTGAACATCGACCTCGTGGGAACGGCCCCGACGGGCGCCCCCGGGAATGGCTATTCGGACAACGGCCTCTTTCCTCGCCTCCCCAACCTGCTGGAGCCGGCCCATGCCTCCAATGGCAACAAGGGCCTGGGCCACCTCGTGTTCCTGCTGGCCGATGACGACTCCGACACTGACACCTTCCAGTCCATGGGCACCGTCAGTGATGGCTCCTCGCTCAACGACGGCGTGCCCGACTACGACGTCTCCGCCTACGACGCCCACGGGCTGCCGCGCGCCACCAACCCGGATCCAGGCATCACCCAGGCGGACCGCACGGTGGACCTGGGCGTCATCCAGGGCGGCCGGGAGCTGGTCTTCTTCCTCGTCACCACCTACGCGATGTCCCACAACATGGACGAAGGCACCGTCTACCCCTGCCTGCGCAAGGCGGCCAACGGCCAGTGCACGCTGCACCTGAAGACGCCCGTGTCCGTCTTCTTCTCCAAGTCGAAGTGGAACCTGGACCAGGACCCCGTGGGCCAGGCCCCCGTCGCGTCCCGCAACATCGGGTGTAGCTACGACGCGTCCTGCAATCCCACCGCACCGGCTTCGTCCCCCTCGGCCTGCACCGTGGCCAGCAGCAGCCAGAAGCTGTGTGGCTGGCTGGACTCCGATGCCCGGCTCCGGCTCAACACCCCTGCCTACGGCAACCTCCCCCTGCCCAGGGAGGCCACCACGGTCCTGCCTTCCGGCAACGGAAACATGCCGCACCTGCTCATGGGCTTGCCCAGCACGAGTCCGAGGCAGTGGGTGCTGGGCTTCGAGGACCTCAGCGGCGGAGGCGACCGGGACTTCAACGACGTCGTCTTCCGGGTGAGCACCGCCCCGATGCCCAGCATCGCGCGCTCGACCGTGCTGAGCCCCGACGCCCCGGGCTGCGCTCTCTCCCAGGTGATGCTGCGCAAGGACCAGACCCTGGGCATCCCAGGCTGCGACGCCTACGCATCCATCACCTACGCGGTGGCCACCGACTGCCGCACGTGCACCTCCGGCCTCTGCTTCTTCAACCCCACCCCCACCTGGCGGCCGGTGACGTTCTCCGGTTCGTCGCCCTCGGCCATCCTCGACGTGTCCAGCACGCCCGGACACCAGCTCTGCTGGAAGGCGGAGTTCACCTCCAGCATGCCCACGTACTGCGAGCCCACCCTCAACAACCTGGACGTGGGCTACGAGGCCGTGCCCGTGGCCGACTGAGGGCTCCGGAAACGCCGCCTTCCGCACACCCGCCGCCCCGGACCCCTGGTGTGGGGGCCGGGGCGTGCCCACCTCCCTGTTGGATGTGATCCGCCCTGTGCCCGGGTCGGAGGGCAGGCAACCCTCCCCGCGGGGCACCCGGAAGAAGTGTCGGAACCCCGCGCTGTAAAAACTGCCGGGTTCCGCCCTAAGCATCGCAGCCACTTCGCGCAACGGCCTGGAATCATTGAGGTTGCCTGTCGGCTGGCATTGGCCCGTGCGTTGCTAAAGGTCTCCCCGTCGCAGCAAACGGCGGTCACACACCCCGCCCTCTTCCCCGAGAGACCCCCATGCAAGCTTCCAGCTCCTTCTCTTCCGCTGACTCGCTCTCCACGTACCTCTCGGAGATCAACCAGTACCCGCTGCTGAACCCGCAGGACGAGCAGGCCCTGTCTCGCGCCTTCCGCGCTGGCGACCTGTCCGCGGGTCACCGCCTGGTGACGAGCAACCTGCGCTTCGTGGTGAAGGTGGCGTACGAGTACCGCTCCTACGGCCTGAAGATGTCCGACCTCATCCAGGAGGCGAACATCGGCCTGATGAAGGCCGTGCAGAAGTTCGACCCTGAGAAGGGCATCCGCCTCATCTCCTACGCGGTGTGGTGGATCCGCGCGTACATCCAGAACTACGTGCTGCGCAACTGGAGCCTGGTGAAGCTGGGCACGACGCAGGCGCAGCGCCGGCTGTTCTTCAGCCTGGCCCGCACGCGCCGCGAGCTGGAGAAGCTGGGCGCCGGCGACGGCCACATCGTCAACGCGGATGAAATCGCCAAGAAGCTGAACGTGAAGCCCACGGAAGTGCGTGAGATGGAGCAGCGCATGGGCGGCCGGGACCTGTCCCTGGACGCGCCGGTGGGCGAGGACGGCGATGCCACGCACCTGGACTTCGTGGAGTCCGAGGCCGCCTCCCACGCGGACGAGGTCGCGGACCGTCAGCAGGCGGGCCTCACCCGCACGCTGGTGCAGCGCGCGCTGACGCGCCTGGATCCCCGCGAGCGCTTCATCATCGAGCAGCGCGTGATGAGCGACTCGGAGATGACCCTGAGCGAGCTGGGCGAGCACTTCGGCTTCTCCCGCGAGCGCGCCCGTCAGCTGGAGATCCGCGCCAAGGACAAGCTGAAGGCGGAGCTGGCGAACCTGATGGCCGAGGCCGGTCTGGACCAGGCCGAGCTGGCCGCGTAACGCGCGGAGGCACTTCAAGACTGCGACAGTCACGGCCCTGGGCCCTCGCGTTGGGAAGCGCGAAGGCACGGGGCCGTGGCATGTCCGGTGTCTGGATTACCGGGGCACGCCCGGCGAGGACTCGCCGCTCTCCACCGGAGCGGGCGCGGCCGGCTGCGCGCGGGACGTGGCGTCGATGCGCAGCGCCTGCGGCTCGCCGCTGCTTTCGTCCGTGCGGTAGGAGGCGCGGATCTGCGCGCCCTCCTGGATGTCCGCCGCGCTCGCGGCCCGGCCGTCCACCCGCACCTGCGTGCTGGGGCCCACCTTCAGGCGCAGTCGCGGTTCTCCGCGCTGGCTGAGCAGCACCTCCTGGGCGCTGGCGCTCAGCACCTCGCCGGCGATCTGCTGTTCCTGCGTGGCCTGCGAGCCCTGCGCGGTGGGCGCCGCCTGCGAGTTCCGGGCGATGGCGGCCTGCTGCGTGGCGGCGTTCGCGGCCTGCGGCTGCTGGGTGTTCTGCTGCGCGATGCGCTGGTTCGCGGCGGCGCTCTCGTTGGAGGCCTGCTTCTGCTGGGTGGCGAAGTTCTGCTGCGCCAGGCGCTGGCCCTCCAGCGCACTGGTCTGGGCCTGCTGGGCCACGGACTGGGCCTGCTGGGTGCGCGCCTGGGCCTGCTGCTGGCTCGTCTGGGCCTCCTGGGCCTCCTTCTGGGCCCTGGCCTGGGCCTCCTGGAGGTCCTGCTGCTTGCGCTGGACGTCCTCCTGGGCGCGGGCGGCCTCGCGCTGCTGGCTGGAGGCCTCCTTCTGCGCATCGCGCGCGTCGTCGAAGGCCTTCTCCGACTGGGCCTGGGCCTGGGCCACCTGCTGTTCGGGGGTGTTCTCCACCTTCTCCTGGCGAGAGCGGTCTCCATCCTGGCAGGCGGTGGTGCCCGCCATCAGGGCGGCGACTCCGGCACCCAGCCATGCTGCGCGCGATTTCATGGGGTTCTCCTGTCAAAGGGATGACAGGTGAAAGATGGCGGTGGCCCGTGGAGCGCCAAGCCATGTGACCGCGAGCGCACGCCCGTCCGCCCGCCCTGCGGCAGGCGCTCACTTTGGGGCTACCGCGTCCGGAAGAATGGCGATAAGGGGCGCCCCCCCATGCGCGCCTGCGGACTCGACTTCGGAACCAGCAATACCGCCCTGGCCCTGCCGGACGGCACCGTGCTGCCGCTGCAGCCCCACACCCCGGAGCCCCGGCTGTTCCGCTCCGTGCTCTTCTTCGCGGAGGACGAGCGGGAGGTGTTCACGGGCGCGGACGCCATCCAGCGCTACCTGGAGGACAACAACGGCCGGTTCATCCAGTCCGTGAAGTCCTTCCTGCACAGCTCGTCCTTCCGGGCGACGCAGGTGAAGGGGCGCACGTTCACCATCGAGGACCTGGTGGCCATCCTGCTGCGCCGCGTGCGCGAGGCGGCCGGGGCGCACCTGGGCGAGGCGCCGGACGCGGTGGTGCTGGGCCGGCCCGCGGTCTTCACGCCCGACGCGGAGGCGGACGCACTGGCGGAGAAGCGCCTGCGCAAGGCGGCGGAGCTGGCGGGCTTCACGCACGTGCAGTTCCTGATTGAGCCCATCGCGGCGGCGCTCGCGTACGAGGCGCGGCTGACGAAGGACGAGCTGGTGCTGGTGGCGGACTTCGGCGCCGGCACGACGGACCTGACGCTGATGAAGCTGGGCCCGTCGCGCAGGGGGAACCTGGACCGGCGGCCGGACGTGGTGGGGTCCACGGGTGTGCGCATCGGTGGTGACCGCTTCGACGCGGAGATCATGCGGCACAAGCTGTTGCCGCGCTTCGGGGCGGGGTCCACGTACAAGGTGAAGGGCTTCAGCCACAAGCGGCTGCCCATTCCGCAGCACGTGCTGGCGAAGCTGCTCAACTGGCACGAGATGTCCTTCATCCGGGAGAAGTCCACGCAGGAGCTGCTGGAGGTGATGCTCGACACGAGCGACCACCCGGCGGAGATCCAGGCGCTCTACGACCTGGTGATGGACAACCTGGGCTACCGGCTGTTCCGGTCCATTGAAGCGGCGAAGGTGAAGCTGTCCAGCGAGGACGTGGCGACCATCGACTTCGACGAGGCGCGCATCCACCTGCACGAGCCGATGACGCGGGCGGAGTTCGAGACGGCGAGCCGCACGTTGTTGGATGAACTGACCCAGTGCACGGAAGGGCTGTTGGCGAAGCACCCGGAGGCCAGGGACATTGACGCGGTCTTCCTGACGGGCGGTTCGTCGCAGATTCCGGCGGTGCGGGACCTCTACGTGAAGCGCTTCGGAGAGGAGCGCGTGCGCACCGCGGACGCCTTCACCTCCGTGGCGGAGGGCCTGGGCCGCGCGTCCGCGTGGCTGACGGGGTGAACCATGGTGGGACAGGCAGCACGGCGACGGTGGCTTCAGGTCGCGGTCGTGCTGCCCCTGTCCATGGCGTGTGTCGGGCCCACGGACCGGACGCGGGTCACGGGGCGGATGCTCCCCGGGCAGATCCGCTTCGTGACCATCGTCGAAGCGGATCCGGGTGAGTCGGGCGGCTGGCGGGCCGCCTGCATCCACATCCGGAGCTCACGCGACAACACCGGCCAATCCATCCTGTGCAGGTTCGGGATTGAAACGCCCATTCACAACGTCGAGGGCCCCATCTCCACCCCGCTGGCCCAGCGAATCGCGGCGGACCGCATCAACGAGGCCACGCAATCCATCTTCAGCGCCGCCACGTTGGAGTCTCCCCTGGGAATGCTTTGTGAGTCGGTGAAGGCCACACTGCGAACGACCGTTCCCGCGTCCATCGCGGGCTCAAGGGTCCCGTCCGAGTGTCACGCGCGGTCCGTTCCCGTGCAGTTCGGTGATTTCAACCTTTGATGCCGGAGCCTGAGCGCCATGCATCCCAGCACGGAGCAACTGTTGGTCATCGCCAAGCACTACTGGCCTGCATCGGTCTCCGACGGGGACGAGCCCAGTCCTGAACTTGCTCGCCTCTTCAAACGCTTTGATGAAGCGCTTCAGGATCTTGGCCAGTGGCGTGGGTTTCTCGACCATCTGCGCACGCTGTTTCCAGGCTTCTCGATAGCAGACGGCACGGGCCCCACGCGATGCAGCTTCCGCTGCATCGTCTATCCCGCGAAGGGCTCCCCCCTGCCGCCCATCCCCTGGGCCATCATGGGCTGTATGAGCGTGCTTGCTCCGGTCTTCACCGTGTATGGCATCACGTTCGAATACGAGGGGCGCAAGCGCCGCGCGGCCCATCTGCACCTGATGCCCCTGCCCGGAGCCATGCAGGAAACGGCGCGCATCGTCGCCCGGGAGCTGGAGGCCCGCTACCACGTCAGCGAGCTGCCCCGCGAGGTGGCCGCGACCCCAGTGCCCGTGGTCGTCGAGTGGACCCAGCCGCCCCAGACCACCCTGTTCGACGCGCTCTTCGACAGCGAGCCCACCAACATTCCGTGAGCCGACAGGGCGGCTACGGGTCGCCACCGTCCAACGCAGCCCCTTCCAGGACTCCAGCATCCACGGCCGGAGGCGCCTCCGGTTCCGCCCCCACGCTGCGCCGGAGGATCCGGCCGTCGAGACTGACCGCGTAGCGCGCGCCAGTGTCCACGCTGATGAAGGCGTCGCCACAGGCTCCCGGGTCCTCGTGGATCAGGATGAAGAAGACCTCTCCCTGACGGATGACACGGTAGCGATAAGCCTCCGGGGTTCCCCAGCACGGCGTGTCCTTGGACCGCTTCGGGAAGAAGTCCTCCATGGCGACCTGGACGGCACGAAGCACGCTGCCGTCCACCACATACGCCTGCGTATCCGCCCCCACCTGCACCGCTGACTGCGCATAGAACGGCGGGAACGCGATGCTCCGGTCCCCCTCCCATTCAGGGGGCCGGGTTCCCTGTCCACGCAGGCAACCCGCGAACAGCAGCGCCCCGCCCAGCACGGCGATGGACGCCACGGCCCTCAGGGCCCCACGTCCACCGTGCGTGTGGTCCAGTCCGTGCCGCCCCGGCCGTCGCGGGCCACCACCCAGACGGTGATGCGCTCGGGCGTCGCGGCCGTCGTGTACGTCGTCGTCGGATCGCCGGGCTTGCCGTCCACCGGCTCCAGCGAACGGAACGCGCCCACCTCGCCCTCTCCCGTCACGAACCAGCTGTAGAAGACCTGCTCCGTCCTCGTCCCGTCCGCCGTGGAGTAGGACTCCTCGCTGCCCTCACCCAGCACCGGCGTGAACGTCACCTCCGCGTCCAGCGGCAGCGGCCCCACCAGCGGCGCGTCGTTCCACAGCACGTCCTGCATCACCGGGTTCTGGTTCGGCGCGTCCGTCGAACGCAGCGTGATGCGCCGCACGCCCCGCTCCACGCCCTCCGGCGTCCCGCTGCCGTCCGTCGCCTCGTACCCCACGAACAGCGGCAACCCCACCCGCAGCACCTCCTGCACCGCCGGGTCGTTGAAGTCGAACGTGCCCCCGTCCCCACCGCCCGTGCTGCCCGTGGCCTGCTGGAACGATTCGATGAGCAGCGCCTGCACCGCCGGGTCGCTCAACGACAGCACGCCGTTGTTCAGCGCCACCCCGCTGTCCCCCGGACACGCCACGTCCCCATAGGGGTTCACGTCCGGCCGGCACAGCGCGTACGTCACCGTCACCGGACGCGCGTCCGGCGTCACCGCCAGCGCCGTGAACGTCACCGGCGGCGGCAGCGTGGAGGCGTTGGGGTCCAACGCCAGCTCCGGCGGCTCCGCCTTGATGCCGAGCACCCGCACGCTGCGAATCTCACTCTGGGCATCGAAGTCGGCGCCACCGCACGCGCTCAACCCCAGCAAGGCAATGGCAGACAACAGGACGGGAGTGCGCATGGCGTCAGAAGGCTCCCTTCAGGCCGAGCACGGGCAGGATGGGCAGCCCCTTGAAGAACTCGCGCTTGGAGTAGTTGTAGTTGTAGGCCACGCCCTCGACCGACTGGTTGTTGTACGCGTTCGTCAGGTCCAGGTAGAGGTCCAGGTTCCAGGTGTCGAAGATGAGGTTCTTGTCCACGCGGATGTCCAGCTGGTTGAACGACGGCAGCCGCTGGGAATTGACCAGCCCGTAGTACGGGATGAACACGTCCGTCGTGTCGTCGCGCTTCGCCCCCTGCACCGGCGTCGTCGGGTTGCCCGACGCGAAGCGGAACCGCGCGCCCACCTCCCAGCCCTTGGGCAGCTTGTAGCTGGCGATGGCCGTCAGCACGTGCGTCTGGTCGTTGTCGAACTTGCGCCAGCGCGCGTCCGGCGCGTCCCGGCGCTCGCTGCGGCTGAGCGTGTACGAAATCCAGCCGAACAGCCGGTCCGTCAGCGCCCGGCGCACCAGCAACTCGAAGCCGTAGATGCGCCCCACGCCGCCGTTCTTCAGGTTCTCCGGCACCGACTCGCCATTGCGCTCCACGCGCGCGTTCGAGCGGACGATGAGGTCGTCCAGGTCGTTGTAGAAGACCTCGCTGCCCACGAACCACTCCGGCCGCGCCTGCCACTCCGCGCCCACGCTGTACTGGAGCGACCGCTTCGCGCCCAGGTCCGGGTTGCCGAAGCCCGGCGACGGCTCATCCTGCACCGGCGGGCTGTGGTAGACGCCCGCGCCGCCCTTCAGCGTCAGCGTCTCCGTGAGCGCGTAGCGCACCGCGAGCCGCGGGTTCACCGTGCGCTTCACCTCCTGCTGATCCGTGAAGATGTAGCTCTCCGTGCGCACGCCCGGCACCACCAGCAGGTCCTTGATGGGCCGCCACCGCACCTCCGCCCAGGCGGACGGGTAGTACTGGGTGAACTTCCCGTCGATGTTGATGAGGTCCTCCGCCACCAGCGGCGACGGCGGCTCGCCCTCGCGCGGCGGCTGCTGGATGCTGGCCCTCACCTTCGCCAGGTTCGCCACCACGTCCAGACCGCCCGCCACCGTCACGCTGTCGTTGAAGGCGTACTCAATCGTGGGCCGCAGGAACAGGTCCGTGGACGCGATGCGCAGCCCGCGCTCGCCAATCTGGAAGTCCAGGAGCGTGTTGCCGATGAGCGCGTGCGTGTCGAGCGTCAGCTTGCCTTCGCGGAACTGGTGCCGCAGGCGCAGCTGGTTGAAGCCTGTCGTCACGTCCAGGCTGCCATTGACGGACGGGTCGCCGTCCGCCGGCTGGTCCAACAGCAACGCCAACCGGTCGCGCGACGTGAGGCCCTGGAGCGTGAAGGTGTTCTTGCGGTCCGGCTTCCACACCAGCTTCGCCTGCGCGTCGTAGTAGCGCGGCGCCACCTGGAGGCTGTCGTCGTCGAACGGCACCGCCTTGAGCACCAGGTCGATGTACGAACGCCGGCCGCCAATCGCGAAGCTCAGCGTGTCCGTGATGGGGCCTTCAATCACCGCGTTGGATTCAATGAGGCTGATGCCCACCGTGGCGTGGTAGCGGTCCGTCCGGGGCTCGCGGCTGCGCACGTTGATGACGCCGCCGGTGATGTCGCCGTAGTACGCGGAGAAGTTGCCGGGCAGGTAGTCCACCGCCTCCAGCAGGTCCGAGTTGTACACGGAGGTGAGCCCACCGAAGTGGTACAGGATGGGGATGCGCAGGCCGTCCAGGAAGACGCCGGACTCCTGGGGGCTGGTGCCGCGGATGACCAGCGCGCCGCCGTTGAACGCGGGCCGCGCCACGCCCGGCAGGTTCTGCACCACCTTGAGCGTGTCACCCTGCGTGCCCGGGATGCGCTGCACCTCCGCCACCGTGATGGTGGTGCGCGTCACCTCCTTGCGCTCGCGGTCGCTGCGCACCACCGTCTCGTACTGGCTGAAGATGCGCTTCTGCACGTAGTACTTCGTCTGCGTCTCCTTGCCCTCCTCGATGGTCTCCTGCGTCTTGAAGCGATCGTAGTTGCCCATCACGACGACCACCGGGTGCGTGCCCACCGGGACGCCCCGGAAGGCGAAGCGCCCGTCGTTGTCCGTGACGGTGGAGCGGTCCAGCTCCGTGAGCACCACCTCCGCGCCCACCAGCGGCTTGCGCGTGCCGCGCTCCAGCGCCTGGCCGCTGAAGTTCACGGGCCCCTGCGGCTCCGCGACGCCGCCATCCGCAGCGGTCTCTTGCGGAGGCTCCGGCGCGCGGAAGACGAACTGGTAGGCGTACTGGATGCGCACGGGCGCGGGGACGTTGTCCACCTCCGCGGGCTCGAACTGGAACTGCTTCACCGCCTCCGTGGCGGCTTCGTCGAAGCCGTGGCCCGCGGGCTGGGTGATTTCGACATTCGTGACGGCGCCCGTCTCCGAGATGTCGATGAACATCACCACCGTGCCCTCCAACTGCTGGGCGGCGGCATCCGGCGGGTAGGCCGCTTCGACCTGGCGCAGGAGGGCGGGCGGCTTCGTCAGCACGCCCGTGGGAACGCCGGCATCACCAGCGAGGGTCCCTGCGTCCGGAGCCTGTGCCACGGCTCCGGTCGCAAGCAATACACAGACGACGCAGAGGAGCGTTCTCATGAAGGGTGCGGGGGTCTCCCGCGCACCCTCCTAGCGCCCTCCGAGCCCCGGGGCGAGCACGATTTCGATGCGCCGGTTCTGGCTCTTGTGCTCCGGAGTGTCGTTGGGTACGAGCGGCTGGTACTGCCCGTAGCCTGCGGCCGACAGCATGGTCGGGTCCACGCCGGAGTCCTGGAGCGACCGCACCACCGCCATCGCGCGCGCCAGGCTCAGCTCCCAGTTGGTGGGGAACTGTCCGCCGCCGGTGGGCACGTCGTCCGTGTGTCCTTCCACGCGCACGATGCGGCCCTTCACCGTCTTGAGCGCGTCGGCGATCTTCACCAGCGCCTCCTGCCCTTCCTTGCCCACGCGCGCGGAGCCGGACGCGAAGAGGATCTTGTCCTTGAGCTGCACGGTCATCCGGCCCTTCATCTCCGACAGCTCAATCTTGCCGTCGGAGATCTCCTGCTTGAGGGACTGGGCCAGGCTCTCGTACTCGGAGCTCTTCTTCTCCAGCTCCTCCTTCGCCTGCGCGAGCTTCTTGGAGTTGCGCGCCAGCTCGTCGTTGAGCGCGGAGAGCTGCGCGTTCTTCTCCTCCAGGGCGCGGCGCTCGGCCGCGGCGCCGGTGAGGCGGTTCTCGGAGGCGTCGAGGCGCGTCTGAAGCGCGGTCTTCTCCTGCTCCAGCGCGGCCTGCTTCTCCTCCAGCTCCTTGATCTTCGCCTCGGCCGCCACGCGGGCCGCCTTCTCATCCGTGAGGTTCTTCGTCAGCCCCTCCGCCTCCAGGGCCTTCTCGTTGAACTTCCCCTGCGAGACGCAACCCGTGGAGAGGGCGACGAGGGCAGCCAGAACCAGACGTGTCCGCATAGGTGCGATTCCTCCTGACAAGGATGTTGGTGGGTCTGAGATTACCGCTCTCAGGCCCGCCGCCTAGGAGAAACGCGCATCCGATTTGGGGACCAACTTCCCGGTTGGACGAGCCAGCTACTTGGGGAAGATGGGGTGGGTGTCCAGCCAGGAGCTGAAGAGGGCGTCCGCGAAGGGCTTGCCCGGGATGTGGACGCCGCCGGACGCGCCGCCGGAGACGTGGAGGCCGGAGCCGGGCAGGTAGGTGAGGACCAGGTCGTCACCCTTGCGCACGTCATGGAGGGACGACAGGAGCTTCTCCAGGGACTGGTTGAGCGCGTCCTGGCGCATGGCCGGGTTCTGGCGCAGGCCTTCCCGGAAGCTGCCCACCAGCTGGTCCTTCGTGATGGTGCGCAGGAAGCGGAAGTGCAGCCGTTTCAGGCTGTTGGAGGACACGGCCTCCTTGAAGCAGGTGGGCTCCTCCTCCATGTAGAGGCTCCACACGTAGATGTTGAAGAAGAGCTTCTTCTTCAGCTCCATGTGGGTGAGCGCGAGTGTGCGCCCCTCCACCTGGAGGGAATCCGGCATGTTGACCCCGCCCGCCTGTCCCGCGTGGGCCATACCGCCCACCAGCAGGAGCATCCCCAGCGCGAACCCTCGCGCCCCCATTTTCAACGCCGTCCCCATCATCGCCTTCCCCTTCACCTCTTCCGAGCCGGTGATCGCAACGGTGCGCATGCTCTTCAAAACCGCCACCGGTCACGATCATTGGTTTGTGCACCATTGGACGGCAACCGGACGCCCAAGGCAAGGCTGTTGGGGGTACAAACGACTCCCCGGCTGGAGGGCGGACGGGACGGATGGCGCGGAGTGTCACGAAACCCGGGAGATGAGCTTACTCCGGATGTGGGCCAGAGCGGGTCAGCGACTCGCGGAACTCGTCCACCAGCTTCCAGAACAACACCCACACATCGTGTTTGCGTCCCGCGGCTTTCTCGATCGCGGCGACCGGACCGCAGGATGCGCTCCACCCTCTGGAGGCGTGACGGAAGCCGTCACGGGCGCGTCGCGACACACCTCTGCGGCGTGAGCCAGGCAGTAACCGCCCAAGCCGACGGAGGGCGCCACCTCATACAAGGTGTACTCATCCGCCAGCACCTTCCGCGTCCAGAACGCGTCCACTCCCAGGTCACGGCAGCGTTCGGCGGTGGCGGGGTTCCCCGCCTTCCATTCATGGATGTCGACCAGCACGTTCTGCCGCTCGAAGCGCGCGAGCGACCACCAGCGGGCTCCAGAGAAGTCTACCCGGGCTCTTTCACAGGTGTGCAGGACCAGCTCCAGGTGGAGGAGCGCTCTGCTCCAATCCATCCGCACGCCCGTCACCTCGGCGTCGTGGATCGGCAAGTTCAAGAACGACATGGCTGCCATGTTACGCCGCCGCGGCGTCGAGCAGCTGATCCATGTCCACGGGCTTGCGCAGGTAGGCGCGTGCCTCGAGCAGGTCCTTGCGGCTGTCGAGCTGCGGATCCGCGCTCATCACCACCACCGGGATGTCCGCGAAGCGATCATCGGCCCGTTGCTCCGACCGGAACTGGAAGCCGTCCTTCACCGGCATCATCAGGTCCAGCAGGATGACATCCGGAAGCGGCTGCATCCCCTCCAGCATCGCCAGGCCCTGCGCTCCGTTCTCCGCGCAGTCCACCGTGTGGCCCTCGTCCTCCAGGAGCTCCCGGACCGCCTCCCGGATGTAGAAGTCGTCCTCCACCACCAGGATTCGCCGGGTCATGCCCCGCCTCCCGCGAGCGTCATGCCACCCGAGGCCTGGGCGTGCGCGGGGCTCCGGGGCAGCAGCACCACGAAGCACGCGCCTCCGTCCGGCGGCCCCTCCACCGAAATCCTCCCGCCGTGCGCCGCGACGATCTGCTTGGAGATGAAGAGCCCCAATCCCAGACCTCCCGCGTTGCGCGAGGCAATCCCCCGGTCGAACCGGTCGAAGATGCTCTCCCGCTGCGCCTCCGGAACGCCGGGGCCATGATCGCGCACCTCGATGCGCATCAGGTCTCCCAGCTCCTGCAGCCGCACCACCAGCGGCCCTCCGGGCGCGTACCGCATCGCGTTGGTGATGAGGTTCGTCAACACCTGCTCCAACCGGTGCGCGTCCACGTCCCCCACCATCCCGGGCGGAGCCTCCAGCCTCGACGGGCACCCCACCTGCGCGAGCTGCCCGGACAGGCGCTCCAACACGTCGGAGGCCAGCTGCACCAGGTCCACCTCCCGGCAGTTCAGCTCGAACGTGCCCGACCGGATGCGGGCCACGTCCAGCAGGTCCTCCACCAGGCGCGTCAGCCGGTCCACCTGCACCAGCGACACCGTCAACGACCGGGCCAGCCGCTCCGGATTCCCGGCACGCCCCTCCGCCACGGCCTTCACGTTCCGCTCCGCCATCTGCAACTGCAACAGCAGCGACGTGATGGGTGTCTTCAATTCATGCGAGGCAATGGAAAGGAACTCATCGCGCGCGCCGAGCAGCGCCTTCAGCTCCTGCTCCACCCGCTTGAGCCCGGAGATGTCCCGCAGGGAGAGGATGGTCCGCGAGGGCTGCTGTCCCAGGGCCGGCACGACGTCGGAGTCGACGACCAGATGCAGCCGCTTCGTGACCGAGTGCCCCACCACCTCCAGGTCGCGAAGGGGGATCTCCAGCGCGCGCTCCAGCACGAGCGGTCCCCCGGCCTCGTCGGTGAGATGGAACCCGAGGCCGTGCTCCGCGGTGGCCAGGTCCGTGGGGAAGCGGCCGTCCGCCAGCTGGTGGGCCGCGCGGTTCGCGAAGGTGAACTCGCCTGAGTCCGGATCCATCAACAGCGTGGGCGTCGGCAGCCGGTCCAGCACCGCCTCCAACCACCGCTGCTGCTGCTCCAGCTGCTCCGCGTGCGCCTCCTGCTCCGCGGCCCGCAGCCGCATGGCCGCCATGGTGAGCTGCGCCTGCACGCGGGCCAGCAGCTCCTTCGCCGCGAACGGCTTCGTCAGGTAGTCGTCCGCGCCCAGCTCCAGCCCGCTCGCCGTGGCCTCCTCGCCCGCGCGCGCGGACAGCAGGATGACCGGCAGCGTGCGCAGCGCTTCGTCCGCGCGCAGCTGCTGCACCAGCTGGATTCCATCCATCACCGGCATCATCACGTCCGACAGCACCAGGTCCGGCCGCGACTCCCGCGCCGAGCGGAGCGCCTCCGCCCCGTTCGCCACCGCCGTCACGTCGTAGCGCCGCGACAGGAGGCGGCGGACGTAGTCGCGCATGTCGGCGTTGTCGTCCGCGAGCAGGATGCGTGGACGGGGCCCTGTCTCCTCCACCGGCGCCGGAGTGCCCGGCGGCGCGGCCGGCACGGGCACCGGCTCCTCCGAGGGGTCCACCGACCAGCGCAGCGCCTCCTCCACGAACGCCTCGACCCGGATGGGATTGGCGGGAGGCCGCTCTGCCTCCAGCACCGGCAGCCCCATCGCGAAGCCACGCCCGAACGGCACCCGGACGAAGAAGGTGGAGCCCTGCCCCTCCACGCTCTTCACCTCCACCGCCCCCCCGTGGAGCTTCGCCAGGTCGTGCACGAGCGCGAGCCCGATGCCGCTGCCCTCGTGCGTGCGCCCGCGGGCTTCCTTCACCCGGTGGAAGCGCTGGAACACCTTCCCCAGCTCCGACTCCGGGATGCCAATGCCCGTGTCCCGGACCGACAGCCGCGCGAAGCCATCCTCCCGCCGCAGCTCGACGCGGATCTCCCCGGCGTGCGTGAACTTGAACGCGTTCGACACGAGGTTGAGGACGATCTTCTCCCACATCTCCCGGTCCACGAAGACCGGCTCTCCGAGCGGCTCCGCGTCCACCACCAGCTGCATGCCCCCGCGCTCGACGGCGGAGCGGAACGCGCTCGCGATGTCGCGGGTGAGGGCGGACAGGTCCGTGGCCTCCACGGTGGCCTGGGCGCGGCCCGCCTCGATGCGGGAGAAGTCGAGCAGCGCGTTCACCAGCTTGAGCAGCCGCAAGGCATTGCGGTGCACGACCTGCAACTCGCCGTGGGCCGCCTCCGGCAACGCGCCCCGCACCCCCGCCAGCAGGTCCTCCACCGGTCCGAGCATCAGGGTGAGCGGCGTGCGGAACTCGTGGCTCACGTTGCTGAAGAAGGCCGTCTTCGCCTGGTCGATCTCCGCCAGCGCCTCCGCCCGGCGCCGCTCCGCCTCATAGGCGCGCACGTTCCCGAGCGCCGCGCTCACCGCCGTGCCCAACATGTCCACGAAGGCGCGGTAGGTGCCGTCGAGCGGGAGCCGCTGGCTCACCCCGATGACCAGGTACCCGAGCGGTGCTTCCACGCCCGCGACGCGCACCGGCAACACGAAGGACGACTTCACGGGCTCCGGGTACGGCCCCGCGACGACGGGCCCGAAGCGGGCCTCCAGGTCCGCGACCTGCTCCACCCGTCCGCTCTTCGCCGCCCGCTCCAGCGGCCACGCTTCGTCGTCAGCGGTGCCCGTGAGGCGGATGACCTCCGGCGCGAAAGGCATTCCGGCCACGGTCCCGCACAGGCCCCGGAGCCGCGCCTCGTTGCCGTCCGCGGAGGTCACATAGAGCAGCGCGAAGGGCACGTCGAAGCTGTACGCCCCCAGCGTCGCGAGCAGCAGCTCACACGCCTCGTCGAACACCAGCGCCTGGCCCGCGCGGTCCGCGATGTCCCGCAGGGTCCGCGTCCGCCGCTCGGCGAGCATGGAGGGCGTCGTCTCCGTGACGGGGTGGAAGAGGCCCACCACCCTGCCGGACTCGTCGCGGATGGGGCTCAATGAGAAGGTGAAGAACGTCTCCTCCGGGTAGCCATTGCGCTCGAGGAACATCCGCTGGTTCTCGAGGTAGGACGTCTCCCCGGCGAGCGCGCGCTCGAACGGCTCGCGGAGGGCCGACCAGGCGGAGGCCCAGGTGACGCGGTAGCTCTCCCCCATCGCGCGCGGGTGCACCGCGCCGCACAACACGCGGTAGCCCGCGTTGTAGATCTGGTTGTGGCCGTCACCCCAGATGATGTTGATGGGGAAGTTCGACGCGAGGCAAAGACTCACCGTCGTGCGCAGGCTCTGCGGCCAGGACTCGATGGGCCCCAGCGGGGAGCGGGACCAGTCCAGTGAGGCGATGAGGGCGGCCATCTCGCCCCCGCCTGCAAGCCATTCGAGCTTCCCGGGGAGCGGAGCCATCGTGAGGAGATAAGTACCCTGGGCCCAAGCATCAAGGCGAATGACCGATTCCCGGGCCTTTGGACCGTCCATCACCTGACGGTCCCGCGATCCGTGAAGCCGGCGTAGGCTCTCCGTCCATGAGCGCTTCGGCCACACCCCAGGTCCACTTCCGCACCTGCAATCTCTGTGAAGCCATGTGCGGCGTGCGCATCGAAGTGGCGGACGGACGCATCACGTCCATCAAGGGAGACGCGGAGGACCCCTTCAGCCGGGGCCACATCTGTCCCAAGGCCGTGGCGCTGCGCGACCTTCACGAGGACCCGGACCGGCTCCGCCATCCCATGAAGCGCACCGCCTCCGGCTGGGAGCGCGTGTCCTGGGAGGACGCGTTCCGCGACATCAGCCAGCGGCTCCATGACCTCCAGAAGGAGCACGGGCCGAACGCCGTGGGCGCGTACCTGGGCAACCCCAACGTCCACAACCTGGGCGCGATGATGTTCGGGCCCGGACTCCTCCGCGCGCTGCGCTCGCGCAACCGGTTCTCCGCCACCTCCGTGGATCAGCTCCCCCACCAGCTCGCGGCCCACCTCATGTTCGGGCACCAGCTGCTGGTGCCCATTCCAGACATCGACCGCACCCGGTACATGCTCGTCCTGGGCGCGAACCCGCTCGCGTCCAATGGCAGCCTGATGACGACGCCCGACGTGCGGGCCCGGCTGCGCGCCATCCAGGAGCGCGGCGGCAAGGTCGTCGTCATCGACCCTCGCCGCACGGAGACGGCGGTCATCGCCGACCAGCACGTCTTCGTCCGGCCCGGCACCGACGCGCTCGCCCTCTTCTCCCTGCTGTACGTCGTCCTGGAGGGGAACGCGCACCGCATGGGCCGGCTCGCGGCGTTCGTGGATGGGCTGGACACCGTGGTGCCGCTCGTCCGCGACTTCCCTCCGGAGCGCACGGCGCCTCACACCGGCATCGCGCCGGACGTGCTCCGCGGCATCGCCCGGGACTTCCTCGCCGCGGACGGGGCCGTCTGCTACGGGCGCGTCGGCGTGTCCACGCAGCCGTTTGGCTCGCTCTGCCAATGGCTCATCAACGTCCTCAACATCGTCACCGGCAACCTGGACCGCGAGGGCGGCGCCCTCTTCACCCTGCCCGCCTTCGACCTCATTGGCGGGCCTCGCGCGTTCGGCGTCAGCCCTGGCAGCCATGGCCGCTGGAAGAGCCGGGTCCGGGGCCTGCCGGAGTCCTCCGGAGAGCTGCCCGTCGCCGCGCTCGCGGAGGAGATCCTCACCCCGGGCGAGGGCCGCATCCGCGCGCTCATCACCCTGGCCGGCAACCCCGTGCTGTCCACGCCCAATGGCACACAACTGGACACCGCGCTGGGTCAGCTCGACTTCATGGTGAGCGTGGATCCGTACCTCAACGAGACCACCCGCCACGCGCACTACATCCTGCCGCCCGCGTCGCTGCTGGAGCGCGGGCACTATGACCTCGTCTTCCACGTGCTCGCCGTGCGCAACACCGCGAAGTACTCGCCGCCGGTGTTCCCCGCCGGTCCGGACTCACGCCAGGACTGGGAGATTGTCCTGGAGCTCCAGCACCGCCTGGAGACCCTGCGCAAGGGGCGGAGTGTCCGCGCGCTGCTCCAGTACCAGGCCCTCAAGCGGATGGGGCCGGAGCGCCTCCTCGACCTGGGCCTTCGCATGGGGCCGTATGGCTCGCGCTTCCATCCACTCAAGAAGCAGGGCCTGTCGCTCGCGAAGCTTCGCGCCGCGCCGCATGGCATCGACCTGGGGCCGATGAAGCCCAGCCTGCCGGGCCGGCTTCGCAACCGCTCCAAGCGCATCCAGCTGGCGCCAGAGCTGCTCGTCGCGGACGTGGCCCGGCTCCGCGCCGCGTTCCCGGACGACGCGGCGCCCCGCGAGGGCGAGCTGCTGCTCATCGGCCGGCGGCACCTGCGCGACAACAACTCGTGGATGCACAACGTGCCGGGGCTCGTGAAGGGCCGTCCCCGCTGCACGCTCATGATCCACCCGGACGACGCTTCACGCCTGGGGCTGAGCGAAGGCGTCAATGCCACCATCCGCTCGCGCGTGGGTGAGGTCACCGTGCCCGTCGCCGTCACCGCCGACGTGATGCCCGGCGTCGTCAGCCTGCCGCATGGCTATGGCCACCAGCGTCCGGGCATCCGCCTCCAGGTGGCTGGCGCGCATGCGGGCGCCAGCATCAACGACCTCACGGATGATCAGGCGCTGGACGTCGTCAGCGGCAACGCCGCCTTCAGCGGGACGCCGGTGCGGGTGCGACCGGCCTGAGCTCCCTTCAGCGGTACACCGGCGCGGGCAGCACGGGCGGCACCACCGGCGCGGCGGCCGTCACCTTCGCCTTGACGCGCCACACCAGCGGCGTGAGCGCCCCCACCAGCACGAACACCGCCTGCACCGTGTGCGCGAGCAGCGCGATGGACATCGCCTTCGCGGCCGTCGTCCCCATCGCCCCCGCCGCCAGCGAGAACATCCCGTCCGTCACGCCCACCTGCCCCGGCACCAGCGAGCCCATCGCCAGCGCCACCAGGTAGAGCCCCTGCGTGAACAGCGCCTGCACCACCGTCGCGTCGATGCCCACCGCGTGCGCCAGCACCGCGTACTGCATCACCTGCAACACGCGGCTGCCCAGGAACGCCAGCATCGGCCGCCACGGACACAGCCCTCCGGCGCACACCGACGCCTGGAACGCCTCCGCGTGCGTGCCCCACTTGCCGCACCGCCTTTGCATCCACGCGCCCAGCCGCTTCGCCCGGAGCCCCGCGCGCACGCCCAGCGACGCGAGCAGCAAGACGAAGCCGTGCACCAGCATCGCCACCGTGAACGCGCTCCAGCCCGTCATCAGGTACGCCGCCAGCGCGCATGGAAAGGAGATGAGCCCTCCGGCCCCCAGGGACGCCGACTGCGACGTGGCCGCCGCCGCCGCCGCCGCCGCGCCCCCGGTGTAGGGCGTCAGCATCGTCGCCTTCGTCGCCTCCGCCGCCGTCCGGCCCGCCGGCGCCATGCTCGACACCGCCGTGCCAATCAGCTGCGCTCGCACCAACACCGACAACGGCACCTGTCCCGAGCGGGCGCCATAGGACAGCCGCGTCGCCGTGGCATCGCAGGTCTGCCGTCCCATTTCGAGGAGCACCACCCAGGGGAGCAGCGGCAGCGCGGCAGCGAGCGTGGTCTTCAGCTCACCCGCGCCTGCCTTGTGCACCAGGGTCCCCAGCATGCCCAGTCCGCCCATCGCGAACACGGGTTTGAGCACCGTGAGCAGCCTGCGTCTCCAGACGCACGGTGTGGCGG
>NZ_RAWE01000062.1 GCF_003611695.1 Corallococcus carmarthensis
CTCGAAGCGTCCGCAGCCCCGGCGTCCGTGCGCTTCCAGGGGCTGTGGCTCTTCTCGCCCCGGGCGGACCTGAGCATCCTGGTGCTGCCCACGCTGCTGCTGCTCGCGTCCGTGTGGCTCGCGAGCCTCACCGGCGAGGGCTCCCAGGGGTTCGCCCAGGCCATTGGCCGGTGGACGTCGCAGTACGTCTTCCTCAATGGCACGCACGTCATCCTGACCTTCCTGCTGGTGGGCACCCGGCGCGAGCTGCTGCACACCACGCCCAACCAATCCCGGCTGCTCGTGGGCGGCGCGTCGGCGGTGTTCGCGGTCACCTTCGGGCTGCTCTGGTACGCGGACGCATACGCCCCGCTCCTCGCGCTGCTGTTGGGCGCGGGCATCCACGTGCTCGCCGCGCACCACACGCTGTCGCAGGTGAAGGGGCTCTGGGCGCTGCACGGGCTCCGGGCCCGCGCCGGGGGCGCCCCGCCGCTGTCCGAGTCCGAGCGCACGCTCCAGCGCCAGTTCGTCCCCATCGCGCTGGCGCTGATGATGATCCGCTCACTGGCCCTGCCCGTCACCAACGCCCTGGGCTCCCGGCCGATGATCAACATCGGCCAGGCGGAGTCCGGCTCGCTGCCCTACGGCCTCATCTGGGTGCTGCTCGCCGTCTGGGGCGTCTTCGCCGCGAAGCTGGTGCTCGCGCTGCGCGGGCCTCCGGGCCAGAGCGGCCCCCGGCGCGTGTACGTCCTGGCGCACGTGGCGGTGGTGGCGGTGTACCTCGTGTGGCCGCTGTGGGGCGCCATCCTGAGCGCGGGCATCCATGGCCTGGAGTACTTCTTCCTCACCGGCCGGATGCTCCAGCCCACGCCCTCGGAAGCCACGGCCCGCCTGCGAGGCCCGCGCGTGTGGGCGGCGATGCTGGCCCTCATGGCGCCCATCCTCCTGGTGGGCGTGGCCAACAGCCCCTTCGTGACGCTGGTGGACGGGGCGACGCAGGGCGCGGCCACGGCCTTCTTCCTGAGGCAGCAGCCGCTGTGGTCGCTGGGCGTCCTCGCCACCAACGCGGTGGTGCTGGCCCACTACTTCGCGGACGCGTTCCTCTACCGCTTCCGCATCCCCAAGGTGCGCGAGGTGACGCTCCCCCGCCTGGGCCTGGGCTGAAGGGGCCCGGCCGCCCGCCCTCCAAGCCCGTTCAAGCCACACCTTTCCCTGGAGCGCCCGGGAGGGTAAGCACCAGGGCGTGAAGAACCTGGCCGTCGAGAACCTCCCGCCGTCGTCCCCAGAACCTGACACGGCCCCGCCCCCCGATGTCTCCGTCGAGGACGTGCGCCGCGCCACGGCGCTGCTCAACACGCTCGCCAAACACCGCGTGCTCTTGCACCGCCTCCCAGACGAGGACCACCACGCCCTGCTGGCCTCCGCCAGCCGGCTCGTCTACCCGGACAAGGCCTCGAAGAACCGGCTCCAGAGCGCGCTCAAGAAGGAGCGCAAGGACGCGCAGCGCGCCAACGACCGCGCCGTGCGCTCCAGCACGGAGATCCGCATGCTGCGCAAGGCGCCGGTGCTCAGCCTGCCCGCGCTGCCCGCGCCGCCGCCGGAAGCGACCCCGGAACGCCTGCTGGAGGTGCCGCGCAAGTGCTACGTGTGCAAGGCGGAGTACCGCAAGCTCCACTTCTTCTACGACGCCATGTGCATCCCGTGCGGGGACCTGAACTACGCCCGGCGCACGCAGCGCGCGGACCTCACCGGCCAGGTGGCGCTCATCACCGGCGCGCGGGTGAAGATTGGCTTCCAGGCGTCGCTGATGCTGCTGCGCTCGGGCGCGACCGTCATCGCCACCACGCGCTTCCCCCAGGACGCGGTGCACCGCTACGCGCGCGAGCCGGACTTCGCGGACTGGGCCCACCGGCTCCAGGTGCACGGCCTGGACCTGCGGCACGCGCCCAGCGTGGAGCTGTTCGCGCGCCACATCGAACAGACGCACGAGCGGCTGGACATCCTCATCAACAACGCCGCGCAGACCGTGCGCCGGCCACCGGGCTTCTACCAGCACCTGCTGGAGGGCGAGCTGCGCGACGCCGGCACCCTGGAGCCCAAGCTGCGCGCACTGCTCTCCGGCCATGAGGCCTGCATCGCCGCGCTCCGTCCCGCGCTGGGCCCGGGCGAGATGGGCAACACGTCACTGCCCGTGGCGACCTGGCGCAGCGGCGACCCGGCATTGGGCATCCACTCCTCCGCGGCGCTGTCCCTGATGCCCTACGCCATGGAGCAGGAGGGCGACACGCGCGCCCTCTTCCCGGAAGGCCGGCTGGACGCGGACCTCCAGCAGGTGGACCTGCGGGCCACGAACTCCTGGCGCCTGCGGCTGGGGGAGGTGCGCACCGCGGAGATGCTGGAGGTGCACCTGGTGAACGCCGTGGCGCCCTTCATCCTGTGCGGGAAGTTGAGGCCGCTGATGCGGAAGGACCGCTCGCGGCCGGGCCACATCGTCAACGTGTCCGCGATGGAGGGCAGCTTCTCCCGCGGGACGAAGACGGACAAGCACCCGCACACCAACATGGCCAAGGCCGCGTTGAACATGATGACGCTGACGTCCGCGCCGGACTACGCGCGCGACAACATCTTCATGAACGCGGCGGATACCGGCTGGGTCACCGACGAGGACCCCGCGCATCATGCCGAGCGCAAGGTGCAGGAGCTGGACTTCCAGCCCCCACTGGACATCCTGGACGGGGCCGCGCGCATCGTGGACCCCGTCATCACCGCCGTGAACACCGGCGAGTACGTCTGGGGCAACTTCTTCAAGGACTACCGCCCCACGAACTGGTGAGCCCCGGCCCTCAGCGCAACGCGCCCCAGTTGTAGGTCGCGTTGCTCCCGCCGGTCAGCACGCGCCAGTACGTGCCGTAGTACCCATACGTGTCCTTGATGGCCTTGTAGCTGCTGGACACGTTCCAGTCGTTGGGGCTCGTCGTGCCCAGGTTGTAGACGAGCGAGTCGCCCCAGATGGAGTAGATGGCCCACGGGCGCGAATCCAACTCAGACACCGTGCCGTAGCGGCTGTCGCCCCAGCGCACCGGCAGCTTGTCCGTCTCCGCCACCATGCGCGGTTTGTTGTAGCCCGCGAGCCCCGTGTAGAACTGGGCCGGGAAGTAGGGATTGCCGTGGTAGATGTCCACGGCCACCACGTCCACGCGGTCGTTGCCCGGGTAGTAGTTCCACGGGTCGCCGCCATACGTCCCGTCCCACTCGTACGGCGACCAGACGAAGAGGAGGTTCTTCAGGCCGCGCGTCTTGACCATGTAGTCGTGCGCGATGTTCCAGAGCTGCTTGTACTGGGCGGGGTCCTGGTTCGCCCACCAGAACGGCGACGCGCTCCCCTTCTTGTTCATCTCGTGGAAGGGGCGGAACAGCACCGGCACGCCCTGCTGCTGGAGGTACACCAGCTTGTCCGCCGCGAAGGACAGGTCGCCCAGCAGCGCCTGGTACTCGGCCGTGTTGGCCTGCCAGTTGATGACCCGGCCCATCCACGCGGAATCCATCCAGGACTGCCGGAAGGTGTTGGGCCAGCTCTTCACCGACGCGCCCGGGTAGGACTGGTGGAAGCTGAACCCGACGATGCCTTCGCCGTAGATGAAGCGGTCACGCGCGAAGCCCACCGCGTAGTCCACGTACGGCTCCGCATAGGTGTTGCGGTAGTTGCCCGGCCCGAAGTCGAACTCCACGAAGCCCGGGCGGCGGCCGGAGATGTCCCCTACCTTCACCCAGTACTCACCGGCGTAGGACTCCTTCTGGGCCTCGCAGTGCTGGCCCATGATGGTCTGCTTCGTCCCGCCGTTGCGGCTGTTGTTCTCCAGGTCCGTCAGCAGGTTGTAGACCTTCTGCGCCTGCGCCGTGGGGCCCGGCGTGCTCAGCGTCCGGGACACCTGCGCCTGGGCCGTGCCGGCGCCCAGGCACAGCGCCAGCGCCGTCAGGACAAAGGAAAGGAATGGCTTCGGGGGAACGTGCGTCACGGAAGGGACCTCCAGGGGCTGCCCGGGAAGCGGCCAGGGTGCCACCCATCCAGCTGGAATTACACGAATTTCAGCTTAGGCGAATCTGTCCACCGGCGTGCGGGCGGGTTCGCAAGGGCCTGGATTCACTGCCAAAGGGCCGGGCCGGTGGTATCAAGCACGCCACCATGTCCGAAAAGCCTTCGCCCCTGTTCAACGCGGTCCCCGTGGAGATGGACTTCCCGGCCGAGGAGCGCCGCATCCTGGCCTTCTGGAAGGAGCGCGGCATCTTCGAGAAATCGCTCAAGGCGAACGAAGGCAAGCCCAGCTTCGTCTTCTACGAAGGCCCGCCCACCGCGAACGGCCTGCCCCACAACGGCCACGTCCTCACGCGCGTCATCAAGGACCTGTTCCCGCGCTACCAGACCATGCGGGGCCACTACGTGCCGCGCAAGGCGGGCTGGGACACGCACGGCCTGCCGGTGGAGGTGGAGGTGGAGAAGGAGCTCCGCATCCACGGCAAGGCGGAGATTGAAAAGTACGGCGTGGAGCCCTTCACGGAGCGCTGCATCGAGTCCGTGTTCCGCTACACGGGGGAATGGGAGCGGCTGACCCAGCGCATCGGCTTCTGGGTGGACCTCAACGAGGCCTACGTCACCTATCACCGGGGCTTCGTGCAGAGCGTGTGGTGGGCGCTCTCCGAGCTCTACAAGAAGGGCCTGCTGTACCAGGGCCACAAGGTGGTGTGGTGGTGGCCGCGCGGCGGCACCGCGCTGTCCGCCGCGGAAGTGGGCCTGGGCTACAAGACGGTGGACGACCCCAGCGTCTACGTGGCCTTCCCGCTGCGCGACGCTCCGGACACGTCGCTGCTCATCTGGACGACGACGCCCTGGACGCTGCCGTCCAACATGTACGCGGCCGTCAACCCGGCCGTGGACTACGTCACCGTGGACGCGGGGGACCGCAAGCTCATCCTCGCCGCCGCGCTGCGCGAGGACCTGGCCAAGAAGCTGAAGAAGGACCTGCCCGTGCTGGCCACGCAGAAGGGCAGCGACCTGGTCGGCAAGCGCTACACGCCGCCCTTCGACACGTACTTCGCCAAGGACACGGACGCCACGCTGCCGCTCAAGGATGGCGGACAGGACACGGTGGGCTGGCGCGTGATTCCGGCGGACTTCGTCACGCTGGACAGCGGCACGGGCATCGTCCACACGGCCCCTGCCTTCGGCGAGGACGACTACAAGGCCTACCGCAAGGACGCCACGCGCTTCGCGAACCCGGAAGCGCTGGAGATGCGCTGCGCGGTGAAGCCAGACGGCACGTTCTCCGAAGAGGTGCCGCTCGTCGTGGGCCGCTTCGTGAAGGACGCGGACAAGGACCTGCAGCGCAACCTGAAGGAGCGCGGGCTGCTCATCCACACGGAGCAGTACCGCCACGAGTACCCCTTCTGCTGGCGCGCGGACGAGGACCCCCTCATCCAGTACGCCCGCCCCGCCTGGTACATCCGCACCACCTCCGTCATCGAGCAGGCCAAGGCGAACAACCAGCAGGTCAACTGGGTCCCGGAGAACATCAAGGATGGCCGCTTCGGCGACTTCCTCGACAACAACGTGGACTGGGCCCTGTCGCGCGAGCGCTACTGGGGCACGCCGCTGCCCTTGTGGATCCACTCCGAAACGGGTGAGACGGAGGCCGTGGCCTCCATCGCGGAGCTGCGCCAGAAGCCGGGCAACAACGTGGCCGCCGTGGAGGCGGAGCTGAAGGCGTTCCTCGCCGGCAAGCCGCACGAGTCCAACGCGGAGCACCTGCTGGTCCACAAGCCGTGGATCGACAAGGTCACGTACGAGAAGGCCGGCTCCGGCGGGAAGTTCCAGCGCGTCCCGGAAGTGGTGGACGTGTGGTTCGACTCCGGCTGCATGCCCTTCGCGCAGTGGGGCTTCCCGCACGCGGAAGGCAGCCAGGAGACCTTCAACCGCGCGTTCCCGGCGGACTTCATCTCGGAAGCCATCGACCAGACGCGCGGCTGGTTCTACTCGCTGCTCATGGTCAGCACGCTCCTCTTCGACGAGGAGACGCAGAAGCGCATGGGCCTGACGCCCAAGCGTGAGTGGCCCATGCCGTACAAGAGCTGCATCGTGCTGGGGCACGTCTCCGACAAGGAGGGCAAGAAGGAGTCCAAGTCCAAGGGCAACTACACCCCGCCGGAGATCATCCTGGACGAGGTGCGCATGGACTTCGCGGTGCTCACCGCCACGGAGGCCGGCGTCCCCGCTGAAGCCGGCGTGGCGCTCATCGCGCGCGAGGACCTGGAGGGCCTGGACACGCAGGAGGGCGCGAAGGTGCAGCTCTTCCGCCCGGACCGGCCGGACGCGCCCGTCACCGTGACGGTGAAGGTGCACAAGAAGCTCAAGCGCCGCGTGGTGCTGCTGGCGCCGCAGGAGCTTCAGCAACTGGACGTGAAGCCCTCCGCGCGCGGCGTGGACGTGATGCCGGTGGAGGTGCCCCGGCTGGCGGCCACCGAGCGCGTGGTGCTCAAGGACCCCGCCACCAAGGCGCCGGGCGCGGACGCGTTCCGGTGGTTCTTCTACGCGGCCAGCCCCACCTGGTCCAACACGCGCCACTCGCTGGCGAACGTGCGGCTGTTGCAGAAGGACTTCCAGGTCAAGCTGCGCAACGTCTACTCGTTCTTCACCATCTACGCGAACATCGACGGATTCAACCCGGCGAAGGGCAACGAGGGCGCCACGGAGGCCCCGTGGCTGGCCATCCGCAAGAGCCAGGGCTGGCGCGAGGTGAAGGCGCGCCCGGTGCTGGACCGGTGGATCCTCTCCGAGGTGCAGCTCACCCTGCGCGACGTGGCCAAGGCGCTGGACACGTATCAGGTGTACGACGCGGCCCAGCGGATGGTGGCGCTGGTGGACGCGCTGTCCAACTGGTACCTGCGCCGCAGCCGCGAGCGCTTCTGGGCGCCGGGCTTCGAACAGGACAAGCAGGACGCGTACTTCACGCTCTACGAGGCCCTGACGACCATCACGGCGCTGTCCGCGCCCTTCATCCCGTTCTTCGCGGATGACATGTGGGGCAACCTGGTGGGCAAGCCGTGGGCCCGGACGCAGCCGGAGAGCGTGCACCTGGCGCGCTTCCCGGACGTGGACGCGAGCCTCATCGACGAGGGGCTGGCCGCGGAGATGGGCGCCGTGCGCGAGCTGGTGTCGCTGGGCCTCAAGGTCCGCACGGACAACCGGCTCAAGGTGCGCCAGCCGCTGTCGCGCGCGGACGTCATCCTGTCCCGCCGCGAGCTGTCGGAGCGCGTGGCGGTGTACCAGGCGCTCATCTCCGACGAGCTGAACGTGCACACCGTGAAGCTGGTGGAGCCGGGCAGCCCGGAGGCGGACGTGGTGCGCTACCGCGTGCGTCCCAACCTGCGCGCCATGGGCAGCCGGCTGGGCCCCAAGCTCGCGCCGGTGCGCAAGGCGTTCGACTCGGGGGATGGCCGCGCGCTGCACCAGGAGCTGCTCCAGACGGGCAAGGTGGCCCTGAACGTGGGCGGCGAGGACATGGTCTTCCCCGCCGAGGAGCTGGAGACGCTGGTGGAGGCGCAGCCGGGCTACGCCGCCGCGGGCGGAGGCGTGGGCGTGGTGGTGATGCACACGCAGCTCACCGAGGCCCTGGTGGACGAAGGCCTGGTGCGCGAGCTGCTGGCGCGCGTGCAGGGTGAGCGCAAGGACATGAACCTGGGCTACACCGACCGCATCCGCCTGTGGGTGGACGGCGATGACCGCGTGAAGCGCGTCGTCGAAGCGGCCCGCGACGAGATTGCCCGCGAGACGCTGGCCTCCGAAATCCACGTGGGCCCCCAGGGCCTCACCGGCTCCGAGGAAGAGGCCAGCCTCAACGGCCTGCCCGCGAAGCTCCGCGTCGAGCGCGTCTGAATCCCCGGACCTCCGGAGAGCAGTGAAAGACAGCTCCGGGTAATGCCATACCCGGGGCCGTAAATGCAGACATCCGGTGTGGCGTGAAGTGGACCGGGAGGGCGTGGGCGCCTCCCGGATCACTCCTGGCTTGCCGCGTCAGGGGGTGCGTGTTACGCGACAGGCGCACCCCCTGATTTCGCAAATCATTCTCAACATGCCCATCCTGCTCCGCAGCCGTCCGCGCCACCTCGTTCCGGGGGCGCTGCTTGGCGCCTCGTTCGCCCTCCTCGCCTCCCCTGCCCTGGCGCAAGAGCCCGTCGCGCCCCAGGAGGCCCCGGCTCCGGAGTCCCCGGCCCCCGCGGGAGCCTCGAAGGATGACGAGCTCTACGTCCTGCCGACGGTGACGGTGGACAGCGAGCGCGCCAATGGCCCGGTGAAGGGCTACACCGCGCGCCGCAGCGCCAGCGGCACGAAGACGGACACCGCGCTGGGTGAGACGCCGCAGTCGGTGTCGGTGGTGGGCCGGGCGCAGATGGACGCGCAGCAGGCGCAGTCGGTGACGGAGGCCACGCGCTACACGCCGGGCGTGCGCTCGGACACGTTCGGCGCGGATCCGCGCAACGACTGGTTCCTGATTCGCGGCTTCTCGTCGCAGGAGGGCGGCTACTTCCTGGACGGGCTCCAGCTCTACTCCAGCAGCTTCGCCACCTGGCGCCTGGAGACCTTCGGCCTGGAGCGCGTGGAGGCCATCCGCGGCCCGGCCTCCGTGCTGTACGGCGGCACGTCTCCGGGCGGCCTGCTCAACATGGTGGGCAAGCGCCCGCCCGTCGAAGGCTCGGTGCGGCACGTGGAGGTAGGTGGCAACACGTTCGCCAACGGCTACGTGGGCGTGGACCTGGGCGGCGCCATCGACTCGGGCAACCACTGGCGCTACCGGGTGACGGCGCTGGCGCGCGGCGGCGGCACGCAGGTGGAGGAGACGGACAACAACCGGCTGTTCATCGCGCCGGCCCTCACCTGGGCGCCGTCGGAGAACACGTCGCTGACGTTGCACGGCAGCTTCCTGGCGGACCGCACGCAGGGGCAGAACTTCCTGCCCTACGTGGGCACCGTGGTGGACGCGCCCCATGGCCGCATCCCCACCGGCCTCTTCACCAGCGACAAGAGCCTGGACCACTTCCAGCGCAACCAGTCCTGGGCGGGCTACGAGTTCTCCCACCGCTTCAACGACACCTTCACGCTGCGGCAGAACCTGCGCTACGCGCACCTGGACCTGGACTTCCAGACGCTCTACGGCGTGGGCTACGCGGGTGAGCCGGCGGACGCGCAGCTCTCGCGCGGCAACTTCGTCACCCGCCCCAGCGCGAACCTCTTCACGGTGGACACGCAGGGCGAGGCGCGCTTCAGCACCGGCCCCGTGCGCCACACGGTGCTGGCGGGCGTGGACTTCAAGAACTACGTGCTGGACGACGAACAGGGCTACGAGGCGGGCGCGCCGCTGGACCTGCTCGACCCGGTGCGCGGCGACTACACGCCCACGGAGTCGCGCTACACGCTGAACCAGTCCACGCAGAACCAGCTGGGCGTCTACCTCCAGGACCAGCTGCGCTTCAACGACCGGCTGAGCCTGGTGCTGAGCGGACGCCATGACTGGGTGGGCATGGACGTGGACAACGAGCTGGCGCCCACGTCCAGCTACGACGGCAGCGAGAGCGCCTTCAGCGGCCGCGCGGGCCTGCTCTACCGGTTCGACGTGGGCGTCGCGCCGTACGTGAGCTTCTCGCGGTCGTTCAACCCGGTGGCCGGGACGAAGTCGGACGGCTCGGTGTTCGAGCCAGAGATGGGTCAGCAGCTTGAAGCGGGCGTGAAGTACCAGCCGGATGCGTTCCCCGTGCTGGTGGGCCTGTCGCTGTTCGAGCTGAAGCGCCAGAACTTCGTGACCACGGACGGCGCCTTCAACCAGCTGCAGATTGGCGAGGTCCGCTCGCGCGGCTTCGAGGTGGAGGCCAACGCCACGCTGATGCGCGGGCTGAGCCTGATTGGCTCCGCGTCGCTGTACTCGCTGGAGATCACGGAAGGGGCGGACCTGGAGCTGGGCAAGCGCCCGGTGGGCGTGCCGGAGGTGCTGGCGTCGCTGTGGCTGGACTACACCTTCCAGGACGGCGCGCTGCGCGGCTTCGGCGTGGCGGCGGGAGTGCGCGGCGTGGGCAGTTCCTACGCGGACCGCGAGAACACGCTGGAGGTCCCGGGCTTCACGCTGGTGGACGCGAGCGTGCACTACGAGCGCGGCCCGTGGCGCGCGGCCATCAACGCCTCCAACCTGGCGGACAAGACCTACGTGTCCTCGTGCAGCTCCGCGACGGCCTGCTTCTACGGCGAGCGCCGCCGCGCGTCCGCCACCGTCGGCTACACCTGGTAGCCGTCGCGCGGGGTTGAAGGGCCCTTCCGGAGCAGTACCGCCAGAAGGGCCTGGCACCAATTCACGCTGACGCATCGATGGGGCCCTTGCCTGGCACGTCTCCGCCAGGGAGGGCCCCATGTCGTTCCCGGAGGCCGAGCCTCGGAACCTCCCAGGGCTCCACGGCCATGCGCTGACGGAGACTCCCTCCGGAGCACCAGTCCCTCGGACATGGAGCCTGTCCAAGTGGCTGAGAAGGTGAGAGCCCAGCAGGGTCTCTCCGTCGGCGGCGCACCGCACGAACCTGTCCGACTGTCGGACCAGTTTGGAGGACCGTGCCAGGGAAGGGCCCCCGGTCCAGCCGCGCGCCGCACGAACCTGTCCGACTGTCGGACCAGTTTGGAAAACCGTGTCTGGGAGGGCCTCTGCTCCAGCCGAGCCGTGGAAACCTGTCCGACTGTCGGACCGGATTGGAGGACCGTGTCGGGCGGGAGGTGGACGGAAAGAGCGTCAGGAGTCCAGCGCATCTCACGCGCATGTCAGCCCCCGCCGTTACGCTTTGACCAAGGGCCCTTCGGGCGCATCACCACCGGCCACGGGCTCCGTCGCCTTCCGCCTGCGCAGGCCCCACGCCAGCCCGCCACAACCCAGTGACATCGCGCACAGCAGCGCTTCCGCCAGGAACACGGGCGGCAGGCCACGCGCCAGCGCCGTGAACAGGTTCGCGTCCTGCGTCACCACGTCGCCCACCACCACCGCGCCGAACAGCACCGCGGCCGCCGCGCACAGCACGCTGCCCACGCGCCGCGATGAACCGCTCGGCACCAGCGCGATGACGACCGCGAGCGCCCACGCACCCAGGAACAGGCCGAACTCCCAGTCACCCCGCCGCGCCAGCGCCCACGGCAGCACCCGGTTCGCGGCGCAGTACACGGCCGTCCCGAACGCGAGCCCGGCGGACACGCCCACCGTCAGCCGCTCCAGCACGCGGTTGCCCTGGCGCGTGCGCAGCGGGTCGCGGCGCTCCAGCCAGATGAGGTTGCCGGTGACAATCACCGCGCACATCGCCAGCGCGAGCAGCGCGTAGAGCGGCTTCATCAGCGCCTCCGCGAACCGGCCGGCGTGCAGGTCGAAGAGGAGCCGCTCGAAGCTGAAGTTCGGGGTGCGGGACTCCACGCTCGACCCGAACGTCTCCCCGCTCACGCTGTCCACGTGCGCGAAGTGGTCCGGCCCCAGCGGGGACAACTGGAAGTACACGCCCGCCCAGCCGCGCGCATCGCCGTAGTCGTGAAGCTCCACGTACCGGGGCGTCCCCTCCGCGCCGGGCACCGACGCGCGAGCACGGTCCACCACCGCGTCCAGCGACAGCATGGGCGCATCCTTCCCCGACGCCTCCCGCACCGGCACGCTGTAGCCGCGCAGCCGCGTCACCCGGTCCGCCTGCCCCCGGTACACCGCGCTCCCGAAGCCCTGCGCCGCCAGCCCCGCCAGACACAACACCGCTCCCGTCCACGCCAGCATCGCGGTGAACGGCAAGCCGAAGACGCCCAGCACCTTGTGCGCGTCCGACGCGGAGAACCGCGGCTTCGCCGTGGGCCGGAAGCGCCACCACTGCGCGCGCAGGTCCTTCAGGTGGATCCACAGACCGCTGACCAGCGCCACCAGCAGCGCCACCGACACCACGCCCGTGAACTCCATCCCCCAGGGCACCCGGTAGAAGAAGTGCATCCAGTACAGCTCACTGGCCAGGCGGCTGCGCTCCGGCAGCGTGGTGCCGGTGAGCGGGTCCAGCCACACCACCCGCATCCCCGTGGGCTCGAAGAGGTACGCGGTGATGAACCGCGTCTCCTCGTGCGTGAGCAGTCCCACGTGAGCGCCACGCGGCAGCGGCCCCTGCTCGCGCACCCGCTCCAGCATCACGTCGAAGGACGGCGGCGACTCCGAGGGCGGCGCGACGTGGAGCGCGGGCTCCTGCCACACCTCCAGCTCCTCGCGGAACATCGCGAAGACGCCACAGAAGAAGATGACGAACAGGAACAGGCTGGCGGCGACGCCCGCCCACGCATGCAGGTCGAACTGGATGCGGAACGTCCGGGGCGACAGCTTCATCGCGGCCCCCGGAGGATCAGCGCGACGGCCACCGGCACCACCACCGCCAGGCACACGCCCCACGCCACCCGGCCATCCCGGGCCAGCGGCAGCGTGCACGCGAGCCCCACCCACACAGGCAGCACCCCGTGGAAGCCCAGCGCGAAGGCCCACGGCCCCGACACCGGCAGGAACGCCATCAGCGCCGCGCCCACCGCGAACGCGGCCAGCGGCGCACCCGCCACCGCCGCCAGTGTCCGCGCCACGGAGTGGTTCGCTGACTTGTCACCGCGTCCCGCGCTCATCGCCCCACGCCCATCAGCGCCACTGGCACCAGCCCCATCACGCCACTGACCCACGCGAAGGTGCGCGCACGCGAAGGCCGGGGGGCGAGCACCAGCACCAACACCGAGGCCGCCGTCATCGCCAGCACCGCCAGCACCAGCAGCCCCGCCACCGGCCCGAAGCCACCCACGCAGCACCCCAGCGACGCGAGCCCCGGCACCGCAGCGCCCCAGCGCCACCGGGCACCGCCGCCCAGCCACGACACCGCCGACACGCAGAAGCACAGCGCGGCAAGGCTCAGCATCGCGACCACCGCGTGGCCCCGTCTCTTGGTTCAAAGTTGATAATGATTTGCATCCTCACGAGGGACCCCAGACCTGTCAAGGCAGGCGGAGGCCCCCCGTGCTCCCGGTGCGAGCGTCGGCGCACGAACACCGTGCGTGCACCGCGCTTCCAGGAAATACCGCGCTCCGGATGATGGCGGGATGAACGAAGCCACGCCCCTGAAGGGGAGCTGTCACTGCGGTGCGATGCGGTTCGAGGTATCCGCGCCGCCGAAGGAGCTCACCCGCTGCAACTGCACGTTCTGCTCCAAGCGCGGCGTGCTCTGGGCCTACTACCCGACGGAGCAGGTGAAGTTCACGAGCCGCGAGCAGGCGGGCGTGTACGACCGCAACGCGCCCGTCGTGCACCACCACTGCCAGCGGTGCGGCTGCGGGACGTGGTCGGACATTCCCGTCTGGGAGAACAACGCGCCCGTGCCCGGCCAGTTCAAGGTGGGCCTCAACGCGCGCCTGTTCGACGGCTTCAACCTGGACGCGGTGCGCGTCACGTTCGTGGACGGCCGCAACCTCTGGTAGCCGTCAGAAGCGCGGGACCGGGGCGAGCCCCTCCGGGAAGTCGGTGGACACGGAAAGGTCCTTCCACTTCTGGTCCTCCGCCTTGAGCGCGTCCAGCTTCTCCTGCGACAGCACGAACGCGTCGCTGCCCAGCAACAGGTGCAGCGGCGGCGACGCCATCGCTGCCACCTGGAGCAGCACCTGGGCCGCGCGGTCCGGGTCCCCCGGCTCCTTCCCCGTGCGGGAGCGCAAGGCCTGGGCCACCACGCCCACGGTGGGCGCGTACTCCGGCCGGAAGTCCGGGATGGTCATGGACGCCCCGGCCCAGTCCGTGCGGAAACCGCTCGGCTCCAGCACCGTCACCTTCACGCCGAAGGGCGCCACCTCCTTGGCCAGCACCTCGGACAAGCCCCCCACCGCCCACTTCGCGGCCTGGTACGCGCCCAGCCCCGGCGTGGCCAGGCGCCCGCCCACGGAGGACACCTGGATGATGTGTCCGGAGCGCTGCTCGCGGAGCACCGGCAGCGCCGCGCGCGTCACGTTCATCACTCCGAACAGGTTGGTGTCCAGCTGCGCGCGGAAGTCCTCGTCCGTCATTTGCTCGATGGGCGCGAGGCTGCCGTACCCCGCGTTGTTCACCACGACGTCCAGGCGGCCGAAGGCCTCCACCGCGGTCCGGACCGCGGCCCTGGCCTGCTCCGGGTTCGTCACGTCCAGGGCCACCGCGCGGACGCGGTCCCCGTAGCGCTCCACCAGCGAGGACAGCTGCTCCGGCTTTCGCGCCGTGGCCACCAGCCGGTGCCCGGCCGCCAGCACGGCCTCCGCGAAGCTGCGTCCCAGGCCTCGGGAAGAGCCGGTGATGAGCCAGACGCGGGACTTTTCAGGGGAGCCACTCACGGCGGGAATCCTTTCAACTAACTGGTTGGTTACATGGATATAAAGGGGGTCCTCCCAGGGTGCAACCCGGAATGGGCTGGGGCATGGTGGGCCGGCATGGCTGGAGACGCACAGAAGACCCGGCAGCGCTTGCTGGAAGCGGCCGCGGCGGAGTTCTCGGAGAAGGGCATCGCGGGCGCGCGCGTGGACCGCATCGCGGCGGCGGCGGGCTGCAACAAGGCGCTCATCTATTCGTACTTCGGCAGCAAGGAGCAGCTGTTCGACGCCGTGTTCGAAGCGCACGTGGCGGAGGTGGCGCGCGAGACGCCCATCGACGCGGCTGACCTGCCGGCCTACGCGGGGCGGCTGTTCGACGGCTTCCAGACCCGGCCGCAGGTGCTGCGCCTGGCCACCTGGTACGAATTGGAGCACGGCCCCTCGGTGGACATCCCGGAGGCCGTCGCGCGCAGCAACCAGCACAAGGCCGCCGCCATCGCGAAGGCCCAGAAGGAAGGGCTGGTGTCGAAGCACTTCGCGGCGGACGAGCTGCTGGCGCTGGTGCTGGCGCTGTCCAAGACGTGGGCCTCCCCGCTGTCCTACTGCGCCACGGCCACCCCACCCTCGCCCGCGGAGATCCGCCGGCGGCGCCGCTCCGTAGTGGAGGCCGTCCGGCTCCTGGCGACGCCCGTCAGCCCCACTTCGTGAGAGGCGTCAGGGAGCGGGCTTGACCATGACCTTCCGCCTCCCCTCGAACGCTGGCTACAACATCCTGGAAGGAAAGGTCCGCCGGGCCATGTCCCTGGACGGCGAGCCCTGCCTCCTGCTGGATCTGCGCAGCACCGGGTCCAGCTTCCGCAGGGACAATCACGACTTCATGGAGGTGGTGGAGGACTTCGACCTCCGGCTGCCGCAGGTCGTGGTGCTCCGCGCCCACTTCGACGCCCTGCTGCGGGCGCTCCGGCAATGGCAGGCCACCCAGGAGGCATTCAGCCTGGACCTGGACCAGGGCCGGGACGTCACCTGCACCGTCGAGGTCCGTCCCCGCTCCGATGCGGCCAGCGACCGGTGGAAGCCGGACTTCACCCTCGTCTACGGCAGCGTGAAGGCGCGCATCGAGGTCAACTTCGGGGTGGACGCGTCGTGCCTGCTGGAGTGGACCGAAGGCCTGGAGCAGGCCGTGGCCATTCCCCACTGAGGGCCCACCGGCCGCCGGAGGCCATCCGCCTCCAGCGGCCGGCACGGCGCCGGCGCGTCAGTTCGCGGTGAACGTCGTGTCGTTGCGGTACAGCAACGTCTGGGACCAGTCCGCCGTGAAGACGAGCGTGTCCACGCGGTAGGTGCCCGCGCCCAGCGACGTGGAGAGGGTGAACGCGGACGTGTAGCTGCGCGTCTGGCCCGCGGTGAAGACCTGCGCCGTGTACGGCTTGTCCGTCACCAGCGCGGTGGTGGCTGCGTTGCGGATCTCATACTTCACCACCACCGTGCGCGCCGTGGAGGACGTCACGGTGCCCGTCACGTTGAAGGACTGGCCGCGCGTCACCGTCGCCGGGCTCACCGTCGCCTTCGTGGCGGAGACCTGCGCCGGCTGCGGGTTCAGGCCCGCGTAGAAGCTCTTGAAGGCCGCCGCGGCGTTGGGGAACTCGGTGACGAAGGTGTTGCCGCCGCTGGCGTCCGCGCTGGACAGCTGGTGGTGGCCGTCCGACGCCTGGATGTCGAAGTACGAGTGGTAGCCCACGTTGTTCGCCGGGTTGAAGATGAACGCCAGCATCTGCTGCACGTAGTACGTGTCATCCCCGCCGCCGTTGGTGGCCGCGTCGTTGACGCCCCACTCGGGCACGGACAGCCGCTTGTTGTGGGACTGGGCGAAGCTCTTGAACTTCGTCAGCGCCGGACCGAACTGCGAGTTCCACACCGACTGCCACCGCGTGAGCGCGCACGAACCCGTGCAGCCCGCCGGAATCGGATAGGCGCCGTTCCAGCCCTGGTCGTACATGTCCAAGCCGATGTAGTCGACGTACGCGTCGCCCGGGTACGTGGCGCTCAGGTCCGCGGCGGAGATGTCGTAGTTCGGGTTCCAGTCGAACTCGAAGCCCGCGTTCGGCTGCTGCGTGCGCATGGCCGTCACGATGCGGCGGAAGCACGCGGCGAAGTTCGCCTGCTGGCCGTTGCCGGAATACCAGGGCATCCAGCTGCCGCTGAACTCCCAGCCCAGCCGGATGATGGTGCCCTGGAGCTCGTAGGCCACCAGGTTCGTCGCCAGGTTCTTGAAGCGCGGGTCATACGCACCCGCCGCGCACGACGCGAGGTTGCCCTGCCCGCTGGGGAACATCGCCACCGAGTAGTTGAAGCGCCGGCCCGCCTTGGCCTTCACCCACGTGCGCCACGCGCCCAGCTGCCAGCCCGGGTTCTCGATGTTGCCCCAGGAGTCCTTCGCCTGGTGCCCCTGGCCCATCTTCACGTCGAAGCCCAGCCAGGTGGAGTACGCGTTCACCGCGTTGGGCCGCGAGTACACCTCGCCCCGGTACACGCCCGTCAGCGGATCCGCCGAGGCGGTCAGCCCGGCACACAGCGTGGACGCCATGGCCAGCGAGGAGGTGACGGAGACGAACAAGCGCTTGAGGCGCGGATGCATGAGGGAGGCTCCCGGAGGGGGAAAGAAGCTATTTCCGACTCTCCTGGATTTACCATTTACGTGTCAATGTAGACACCGCCCGGTTCACTGTCCGTGGGAGCGCGCCGATACGCGCCGGGCCCCACGCCCCAGCGGCGCTTGAAGGCCTTGCTGAAGGCGGGCGCGCTTTCGTAGCCGGCGCGCTCGGCGATGGTGTCCAGGCTGTCGGTGGATTCACGCAGCCAGCGCGCGGCGCGGATCATCCGCCAGTGGGCCAGGTAGTGCAGCGGCGTCTCGCCCACCAGCGAATGGAAGCGCGCGGCGAACCCGGAGCGCGACACGCCCACGGAGTGCGCCAGCCGCTCCACCGTCCAGGGCGTGCCGGGCTGTTCGTGCATCAGCGAGAGCGCGTTCCCGATGGCGGGATCCGCCAGCGCCTTCCATCCCGCCTGCTTCGCGCCCCCGAGCACCGTCTGGGCCCGCAGCGCGTGGACGAGCAGCACGTCCGCCAACCGGCCCAGCACCAGCGCGCTCCCTGGTCCCGGCATGGCGGTCTCCGCGGTGATGAGCTGCACGGTGGCGGCGAGCGAGGGCGTCCCCTGCCCCTCCTGCGTGGACAGGCGGATGAGGGAGGGGAAGGCGCGCAGCAACGGATGCGCCGGGTCCACGCCGAACTGGAAGCAGCCGGTGATCAGCGTGGTGAGCGGCCCCGTGCCGCCCAGCCGCGTGCCGGAGGGACGCAGCGCCTGGGACGGGACGAAGTCGCTCGCGACGGGGTTGCGGCGGCTGCCGTCATCCAGCACGTGCGCGGGCGCGCGGGGCAGCAACACCACGTCGCCCGCGGACAGGAACACCGGCTTCGCCGTGCCCTCCACCTGGAGGCGCAGGCTCCCTCGCGCCACCACGTAGAACGACGCGTTGGCCTTGCGGGGCATGCGTACGGCCCAGGGCGCGCCCAGCTCGATGCGGCCGAAGAGCAGCGTCTTGAACCGCAGCGTCTCCAGCACGTCGGAGACCACGTCGGTCTTTTCGTCCGGCGGCATTGGACTGGAAGACAGTTCTTTTGGACGCAGTGACATGGAGCGTCCATAACGGGCGGCCTATTCCTGGTCCATCACCTCTTGCAGGAGGCCACGCATGGACCGCACTTCCCCTGACCTGACCCGGCTGATGGACGCGCACCTCGCGCTCATCGCCACGGACGTCGAACGCTGGCTCGCCCTCTTCACCGAGGATGCCGTCGTCGAGTTCCCCTACGCCTCCTCGCTTGGCGGGCCCGCGCGGATGGAAGGCATCGCGGCCATCCGCGCCTGGTTCGCGCCCATCACCAAGCACTTCCAGGGGCTCACCTTCACGAACGCCCGGCGCTACCCGGGCGTGGATGCGACTACGGGCTGGCTGGAGGTGCACGGCGCCGCGACGCTGCAACCCGGCAACATCCCCTACGAACAGGACTACGTGATGCGGCTCCAGGTGCGCGACGGCCGCATCGTGCACTACCGCGAATACTGGAACCCGCTGGCCGCGCCCCGGGGCACCTTCGAGAGCTTCACCCGGGAGCAGGCATGACGCGCGTCCTCGTCATCGGAGCCGCCGGCAACACGGGACGTCCCATCGCGGAGGGGCTCACGGCGGAGGGCTTCACGGTGCGCACCGCCACGCGCGACACGCGACCGCCCGTCGCCGCCGCCGAACACGTGCGCTTCGACTGGGCGGACCCGTCCACGCATGGGGCCGCGCTGGAAGGCGTGGACCGGATGTACGTCCTCGCGCCCGGGCTGGTGGAGGACCCGTCCACCCTCATGATTCCCGTTCTCGAGCGCGCACTGGCCCGCGGCGTGCGGCGGGTCGTCCTGCTCTCCGCGTCCGCCGTTCCGGAGGGGGGCCCCGGGCTGGGACAGGTGCACCACTTCCTGCGCGCGCACGCGCCGGAGTGGAGCGTGCTCCAGCCCTCGTGGTTCATGCAGAACTTCACCAACCCCGGGCACCATCACGACGCCGGCCTCCGGCGCGACGGCACGCTGGTGACGGCCACCGGCCAGGGACGGGTGGGTTTCGTGGACGCGGGGGACATCGCGGCGGTGGGCGTCCGGGCGCTCGCGGATGACGTGTCCCATGACACCGGTCACGTCATCACCGGGCCCCAGGCGCTGAGCTACGACGACGTCGCGGCCATCCTGTCCCGGGTGTCGGGCCGCGCCATCCGGCACGTGCACGCGACACCAGAGGAGGCCCAGCGGCACCTCCAGGCCTCCGGCATGCCGGAGACCTACGCGCGGTTGCTCACGATGCTCGACGGGCTCATTCGCGACGGGGCCGAGGACCGCGTGACGGACACCGTGCTCCGGGTCACCGGACGCGCGCCTCGCGACTTCGAATCATTCGCCCGGGCGCATACGAACGTCTGGCGTTGAGTCCGTGGCCGAGCGCACGGCGCTCGTGCCCGCGACGGCAACGACGATGAGGGCCGTGAACGCCACGAAGGCACCGACGATCATCATCGGCAGCTTCACCCAGAAGGGCGTGCGGTCCCACGGGCGTCCCGTCAGGAGGCCCGTGAGGCCCGCGATGAGATAGGCGGCGCCCAGGAAGAACGTGGGCATCGCCAGGAGCTGGGGCAATACACCGTTGCCTCCCATGCCCAGCCAGACCAGCACCCCGATGATGACGGCGCCCAGCAGCACCAGGCCCGTGCCCTTCGCCAGGGTCCGCAGCGCTCGGCGCCGCACGGCGCCCGGCGTGAGCGGTTCGCCGGTGCTGCCCGTCTCGGTGGACAGCCGCTGCACCCCGGACAGGAGCTGACCTTCGAGGCCAGACTTGCTCGGGGAGGACTTCGTCTCGGGGCTCATGGCCCGCGAATCTAGCGGTGCGCGGTCTCCGTTCGCCATCGCACGCGCCCCTCCTGGGCCCCGGTGGGGATGTCCGCTGGCGGGCAACCGCCCTTCCCTCCAGGCGGGTTGAGGGCCCGTGCCCCCGGTCGCACGTTGGAGCCCCCACTCCTCCGGGCCTGCCCGGCGGCCCTCCTCATGAGCACGCCCCCACCTTCCGATCCGGACGCCTCGCGCGAGGCGACGTCCCCGCTCCCCCCGGAGGATGACGCGTCCGAGGCGGCGTCCGTGGACACCGGGGACGCGCCGCCCCCCCGCCGCCACATCCGCTGGGGATGGCTCCTGCTGCTCGCGGGCCTGGTCATCGCGGCCATCGTCGCCGCGCGGCTCCACCGTCCCCACCCCTCCGGAGCCACGGCGGCCGGTGGCCATGGCGGCGCGGATGGAGGCACGGGCGCGCGCGGCCCGAAGCCCGTGGTGACGGCCCAGGCGACGACGCGCGACGTGCCCGTGTCGCTCGTGGGTCTGGGCGCGGTGACCCCCACCGCGTCCGTGGCCGTGCACTCCCGGGTGGATGGACAGCTCATGCGCGTGGCCTTCCAGGAGGGCCAGCTCGTCGGCGAAGGCGACCTCCTGGCGGAGCTTGATCCGCGCCCCTACCAGAGCCAGCTGGAGCAGGCCCGTGGCCAGCTCATCCGCGACGAGGCGCTCCTGGAGAACGCCCGGCTGGACCTGCGCCGCTACACCATCCTCGTGGAGCAGGACTCCGTCGCGCGCCAGCAGCTGGACACCCAGCGCGCCCTGGTGCGCCAGTACGAAGGCATCGTGAAGGCAGACAAGGGCGCGGTCTCCGCCGCCGAGGTCAACCTCCTCTACACGCGCATCACCTCGCCCGTCCCCGGCCGCGTCGGTCTGCGGCTCGTCGACCCCGGCAACATCGTCCATGCCGCGGACACGAACGGCATCGTCATCGTCAACACGCTGCAACCCATCACGGTCATCTTCTCCATCCCGGAGGACCGCGTGCCGGACATCCTGGCGAAGCTGGACGCGCACCAGCCCCTCGTCGTCCAGGCCTATGACCGTAGCGCCCAGCGCCTGCTGTCCACCGGCACGTTGCTCACCGTGGACAACCAGATCGACCCCAACACCGGCACCGTGCGGCTCAAGGCGACGTTCCCCAACCGCGACTCGCGGCTGTTCCCCCAGCAGTTCGTCAACGCGCGGCTCATCATCGACACCCTGCGCGCTGCCACGGTCGTGCCCACCGCCGCGCTCCAGCACGGCGTCCAGGGGACGTTCGTCTACGTCGCGCAGCCCAACGACACCGTCAGCCAGCGCGCGGTGATGACCGGTCCGCCGGACGGCGACGACACCGTCATCACCCAGGGCCTGCGGCCGGGGGAGGCCGTGGTGGTGGAGGGCGCGGACAGCCTCACCCACGGAGCCGCCATCCGGCGCCAGCACGCGCTGGGCACGGGCCCCGGAGTGGGTGGCAGCGGAGCCGCGGGGACCGACGGCGGCCCGGGTGCCACGGACGGTGGGCGCTGAATGTCCGAACCCTTCATCCTGCGGCCCATCGCCACGTCCCTGCTGATGCTGGCCCTGCTGCTGGGGGGCGTGCTGTCGTACCGCCTGCTGCCCGTGTCCGCGCTGCCGGAGGTGGACTACCCCACCATCCAGGTCCTCACCTTCCAGCCGGGCGCGAGCCCGGACGTGGTGGCCTCCGGGGTCACCGCGCCCCTGGAGCGGCAGTTCGGGCAGATGCCCGGCCTCAACCAGATGACGTCGTCCAGCTCCAGCGGCGCGTCCGTCATCACGCTCCAGTTCACGCTCGAGATGAGCCTGGACATCGCGGAGCAGCAGGTCCAGGCCGCCATCAACGCCGCCAACAACCTGCTGCCCACGGACCTGCCCAACCCGCCCATCTACAACAAGGTCAACCCCGCGGACACGCCGGTCATCACCCTGGCCCTCACCTCCGACACCGTGCCGCTCACCCAGGTGGAGGACCTGGCGGACACGCGCATCGCGCAGAAGCTCTCCCAGTTGACGGGCGTCGGACTCGTGAGCATCAGCGGCGGCCAGCGCCCCGCCGTCCGCATCCAGGCCAACGGGCTCGCGCTGGCCGCGCATGGCCTGACGCTGGAGGACGTGCGCACCGCCGTCGCCGCCGCCAACGTGAACAGCCCCAAGGGCGGCTTCGACGGTCCCCGCCAGGCCTACACCCTCGACACCAACGACCAGCGCCTGTCGAGCGAGGAGTACGCCCCGCTGATCATCGCCTACCGCGACGGCGCCCCGCTGCGGCTGTCCGACGTGGCGCACGTCTTCGACGGCGCGGAGAACGTGCGGCAGGCCGCCTGGGCCGGCACCACGCCCGCCGTCATCCTCAACGTGCAGCGCCAGCCGGGCGCCAACGTCATCGCCGTCGTGGACAGCGTCCGCAAGCTGCTGCCCCAGTTGCAGTCCACCCTGCCCGCGACGGTGAAGGTGTCCGTGCTCAGCGACCGCACCACCACCATCCGCGCCTCCGTGCGCGACGTGCAGCACGACCTGATGTTCTCCATCGCGCTCGTCGTGCTCGTCATCTTCCTCTTCCTGCGCAACGCCTCCGCCACCTTCATCCCCAGCATCGCCGTGCCGCTGTCCCTGGTGGGCACCTTCGCCGCGATGTCGATGCTGGGCTTCTCCCTCAACAACCTGACCCTGATGGCGCTCACCATCGCCGCGGGCTTCGTCGTCGACGACGCCATCGTGATGATCGAGAACATCAGCCGCTACATCGAAGGCGGCATGCCGCCCATGGAGGCCGCGCTCAAGGGCTCCAAGCAGATCGGCTTCACCATCATCTCCCTCACGGTGTCGCTCATCGCCGTGCTCATCCCCCTGCTCTTCATGGGGGACGTGGTGGGGCGCTTGTTCCGCGAGTTCGCCATCACCCTGGCCGTGACCATCCTGCTGTCCGCGGTCGTGTCCCTGACCCTCACGCCCATGCTCTGCTCGCGGCTCTTGCACCGCCACCGGCCGGAAGAGGCCAACCGCTTCGAGCGCGTCGTGGGCGGCGCGTTCGACCGCGTGGTCGGCCACTACGACGTCGCGCTGACGTGGGTGCTGGGCCACCGCGCGCTGACGATGCTCATCGCCGCGGTGACGCTCGTGCTCACGGGCCTGCTGCTCTACACCATCCCCAAGGGCTTCTTCCCCGTCCAGGACACCGGCGTGCTCCAGGGCATCTCCCTGGCGCCCCAGTCCATCTCCTTCCCCGCCATGTCCGAACGGCAGCAGGCCCTGGCCCGGGTGGTGCTGGAGGACCCGGCCGTGGAGGGGCTGTCGTCGTTCATCGGCGTGGATGGCACCAACACCACGCCCAACAGCGGCCGGATGCTCATCACCCTCAAGCCGCTGGCGGACCGGGACGCCTCCGCCACGGAGGTCATCCGCCGCCTCCAGCCGGCGCTGGACGGCGTGCCCGGCATCTCCCTGTCCCTGTCACCCGTGCAGGACCTCACGCTGGACAGCCGCGTGAGCCGCACCCAGTACCAGTACAGCCTCGGCTCCCCGGACGACGCGGCGTTGGAGGCCTGGACCCAACGGCTCGTCACCCACCTGCGCGAGCAGCCCGAACTGACGGACGTCTCCAGCGACCTGCAGAACGGCGGCCTGCGGCTCAACATCACCCTGGACCGGGACACCGCCGCGCGGCTGGGCATCACGCCCCAGCAGATCGACGACGCCCTCTACGACGCCTTCGGCCAGCGCCAGGTGTCCACCATCTTCACCCAGCTCAACCAGTACCGCGTGGTGCTGGAGGTGCCGCCCTCGCTCCAGCGCGTGGACACCGCCCTGCGGTCCGTCTACCTGCGGTCCGCCACCGGCGGCGCCGTGCCCCTCGCGTCCATCGTCCACGTGACGCCGGGGACGGGGCCGCTCAGCGTCAACCGGCAGGACCAGTTCCCCGTCGCCAACGTCTCCTTCAACCCCGCGCCGGGCGTGTCCCTGTCCCAGGCGGTGAGCGCCTTCGACGGGGTGCGGGAGAAGCTCCAGATTCCCGCCTCCGTGCAGACCGCCTTCGAAGGCACCGCGCGCACGTTCCAGGACTCGCTCAAGCACGAGGGCTTCCTCGTGCTGGCGGCCGTGGTGGCCGTCTACCTGGTGCTGGGCGTGCTGTATGAATCCTACGTCCACCCGCTCACCATCCTGTCCACGCTGCCGTCCGCGGCCATGGGCGCGCTGCTGGCATTGAGGGTGTGCGGGCTGGAGCTGGGGATGATCGCCCTCATCGGCATCATCCTGCTCATCGGCATCGTGATGAAGAACGCCATCATGATGATCGACTTCGCGCTGGAGGCCGAACGCCTGGAGGGCAGGGCCCCCCGGGACGCCATCCACGAGGCGTGCCTCCTGCGCTTCCGCCCCATCCTGATGACCACGATGGCGTCCATGCTGGGCGCGGTGCCCCTGGCGCTCGGCGGGGGCATTGGCGCGGAGCTGCGCCAGCCCCTGGGCATCGCCATCATCGGCGGGTTGATGGTCAGCCAGCTGCTGACGCTCTTCACCACCCCGGTCATCTACCTGGGCTTCGCGAGCCTGTCGCGCAGGGTCCAGCACCTGCGGCGGCACCCCGTCCCCGCGACGCCGCGGAGCCCGGCATGAACCCCTCCGCGCTCTTCATCCGGCGCCCGGTGGCCACGTCGCTCCTGGCGCTGGGCATCGCGCTCGTGGGGGCGCTGGCCTTCAAGCTCCTCCCTGTCGCGCCGCTGCCCCAGGTGGAGTTCCCGACCATCAGCGTGCAGGCGGCCCTGCCGGGCGCGAGCCCGGAGATCATGGCCACGTCGGTCGCCACGCCGCTGGAGCGGCAGCTGGGCCGCATCGCGGGCATCACCCAGATGACGTCGTCCAGCAACCTGGGCGCCACCAGCATCGTCGTGCAGTTCGACCTGTCGCGGAACATCGACGGGGCGGCGCGCGACGTCCAGGCCGCCATCAACGCCGCCCGGGGCAACCTGCCGACGAACCTGCCCAACAACCCCTCCTACCGGAAGGTGAACCCCGCGGACGCGCCCATCATGCTGCTGGCGCTCACGTCGCCCCACCGGGGCCGCGGCGCGCTCTACGACCTGGGGTCCACCCTCCTCCAGCAGCAGGTGTCCCAGGTGACGGGCGTGGGCCAGGTGCTGGTGGGCGGGGGCGCGCTGCCCGCCGTGCGCGCGGAGGTGAACCCCACCGCGCTGGAGAAGTACGGGCTGGGCCTGGACGCGGTCCGCACCGCGCTGGGCGCGCAGAACGCCAACCGCCCCAAGGGCCAGCTGGAGGACGGGCCCCGGGCCTACGTGCTCACCGCGGATGATCAGATCGTCCGCGCGGAGCAGTACCGGCCGCTCGTCATCGCCTACTCCAACACCGGCGCCGTGCGGCTCCAGGACGTGGCCCGCGTCACCGACGACAACGTGGAGGACGTGCACAGCCTGGGGCTCGCCAACGGCAAGGAAGCCATCATCCTCATCATCTTCAAGGAGCCGGGGGCCAACGTCATCGACACGGTGGACGCGCTCCAGGCGCGGCTTCCCGAGTTCAAGGCCATCCTGCCAGCGGACGTGGACCTGACGGTGATGATGGACCGCACCACCACCATCCGCGCGTCGCTGCACGACGTGGAGAGGACGCTGCTGCTCTCCATCGGGCTGGTCATCCTGGTGGTGCTCGCCTTCCTGGGGAACCTGCGCGCCACGCTGATCCCCAGCGTCGCCGTGCCGCTGTCGCTGCTGGGCACCTTCGCGGTGATGAAGCTCCTGGGGTTCAGCCTGGACAACCTGTCCATGATGGCGCTGACCATCTCCACCGGCTTCGTGGTGGATGACGCCATCGTGGTGCTGGAGGACATCGAAAGGCACATCGAGGAGGGCCTGTCCCCCATGGAGGCGGCGCTGCGCGGCGCGCGCGAGGTCGGCTTCACCGTGCTGTCGATGAGCATCTCCCTCATCGCCGTCTTCATCCCCCTGCTGCTCATGCAGGGCATCGTGGGCCGGCTGTTCCGCGAGTTCGCCATCACGCTGTCGGTGGCCATCCTCATGTCGCTGGTGGTGTCGCTCACCGTGACGCCCACGATGTGCGCCCGGCTGCTCTTGCCCAAGAAGCCCCGGCGCCAGCGCTCCTCCTTCCAACCCTTCGCGCGGCTGAGCGCGGGCTATGCCCGCAGCCTGTCGTGGTCCCTGGGGCACCCGGGGGTGCTGCTGCTGCTCACCCTCGCCGCCATCGCGCTCAGCGGCTACCTGTTCGTCGTCATCCCCAAGGGGTTCTTCCCGCAGCAGGACACCGGCCGGCTCACCGCCAGCATCCAGGCGGAGCAGGACATCTCCTTCGCGGCGATGCGCCAGAAGTTCGCCACCTTCGTGCGCCTCATTGGCGAAGACCCGGCCGTCCAGGCCGTGGCGGGCTCCATTGGCGGCTCCGGCCCCAGCGGCTCCTCCAACGCGGGCACGCTGTTCATCACGCTCAAGCCGCTGGAGGAGCGCAAGCTGTCCGCGGACGCCGTCATCGGGCGGCTCCGGGGCAAGCTGCTGGCCGTGCCCGGCGCCACGGTGTACCTCCAGTCCGCGCAGGACCTGGTGATTGGCGGGCGGCAGGGCAATGCGCAGTACCAGTACACCCTGTCCTCGGACACGCTGCCGGTGCTGAACGCGTGGGCGCCGCGGGTGCTGGAGCGGTTGCAGCGGGTGCCCGGGATGCTGGACGTCAACAGCGACCAGCGCGACCACGGGCTCGAAACCAACATCGTCATCGACTACGACACGGCGGCCCGCTTCGGCCTCACGGCCCAGCAGATTGACGGCGTGCTGTACGACGCCTTCGGCCAGCGGCAGGTGTCCACCCTGTACACCAGCCGCAACCAGTACCACGTGGTGATGGTGGTGCAGGCGGACTTCTGGCAGCGGCCGGAGAGCCTGCGCCACATCTACATGACGAGCGCGGCAGGTCAGCAGGTGCCGCTGTCGGCGTTCGCCAGCTTCGCGGACGCGAGCACGCTCTTGTCCGTCAACCACCAGGGCCAGTTCCCGTCCGCGACGGTGTCCTTCAACCTGGGCCCGGGGACGTCACTGGGGCCCGTCGTCACGGAGATAGAGACAGCCGTGCGCGACATGGGCCTTCCGGCGGAGGTGCATGGCAGCTTCAGCGGCACCGCCCAGGCGTTCCAGGCCTCGCTGGCCTCCGAACCCATGCTCATCGCCGCGGCCCTGTTCGCCGTCTACATCGTGCTGGGCATCCTCTACGAAAGCCTCATCCACCCCATCACCATCCTGTCCACCCTGCCGTCCGCGGGCGTGGGCGCGCTGCTGGCCCTGCTGCTGTTCAAGCTGGACCTGTCCATCATCGCCCTCATCGGCATCATCCTGCTCATCGGCATCGTGAAGAAGAACGCCATCATGATGATCGACTTCGCGCTGGTGTCGGAGCGCGAGGGCCAGCTGGGTTCGCGCGACGCCATCTTCCACGCCGCGCGGCTGCGGTTGCGCCCCATCCTGATGACGACGATGGCGGCGCTCCTGGGCGCGCTGCCGCTGGCGCTGGGCACCGGGGTGGGCTCCGAGCTGCGCCGGCCGCTGGGCATCGCCATCGCGGGAGGGCTGTGCGTCAGCCAGCTGCTGACGCTCTACACCACCCCGGTCATCTACATGACCCTGGACCGCATGGGCCGGCGTGTCCGCGAGTGGCGCGCGCGCCGCTTCGCGCCCCGCAGGCCCGGCAGGGCCTGAGGCCAGGACCTGGAGCCGACGATGCGCCTTCGCTTCCATGCCGTTCCCCTGCTCGCCCTGGGTTTCCTGTCCGCGTGCGCGGTGGGCCCGGACTACCGGCGCCCCACGGCCGTGGTGCCCGCGCGTTTCAAGGAGGCCGCGGAGGGCTGGAAGCCCGCCGAGCCCAATGACAGACATGACCGGGGCCCCTGGTGGAAGCGCTTCGGGGACGCGGAGCTGGACGCGCTGGAGGAGAAGGTCGCGCGCGCCAACCAGACGGTGGCCAGCTACGAGGCCGCCTACCGCGGGGCCCGCGCCCTGGTGTCGGAGGCCCGCGCGTCGCTGTTCCCCACCCTGGGCGCCTCCGGGTCGGCGTCGCGGGCGAAGGGCGCCGGCCGCAGCACCAACACCCCGGGCGGCGTCAACGCGGGCACCAGCACGGTGGGCAACATCCTCGACCTGTCGCTGGACGCGTCCTGGGAGCCGGACCTCTGGGGCAGCGTGCGCCGCCAGGTCTCCGGGGCGAAGGCCTCCGCGCAGACCGCGGGCTCCGACCTGGACAACGCGAAGCTGGCCGCCCAGGGACTGCTCGCGCAGAACTACTTCCAGCTGCGCGCGCTGGACGCCGCGCAGCTGCTGCTGAACGACGCGGTCACTGGCTACGAGAAGTCCCTCCAGCTCACCCAGAACCGCTACGCCCAGGGCGTGGCGGCGAGGCCGGACGTGCTCCAGGCCCAGACGCAGCTGGCCCTGGCGAAGGCTTCCGCGACGGAGAATGAAATCGCGCGGGCCACCTACGAGCACGCCATCGCGGTCCTCGTGGGTGAGCCCGCGTCCACCTTCTCCGTGTCGCGCGCGCCGCTGACCGCGACGCCTCCGCCCCTGCCGCTGGAGTTCCCCTCCACGCTCCTGGAGCGCCGGCCGGACATCGCCGCGGCGGAGCGCCGGGCCGCCGCCGCGAACGAGCAGATCGGCGTGGCCATCGCCGCGTGGTTTCCCTCCCTCAACCTGAGCGCGTCCGGAGGCTTCGTCAGCTCCACGCTGGCGCAGTGGCTGACGGCCCCCCACCTGGTCTGGTCGCTGGGCCCGCAGCTGGTGGCGACCCTCTTCGACGGCGGGCTGCGCGCGGCGAGGACGGAGCAGGCCCGCGCCGCCTACGACCAGTCCGTCGCCAACTACCGGGCCACGGTGCTGGCCGCGTTCCAGGACGTGGAGGACAACCTCGTCTCGCTGCGCGTGCTGGAGCAGGAGGTCGGCATCCAGCAGGAGGCGGTCGTCTACGCGCGGCAGACGCTGGAGGTCGTGACGAACCAGTACAAGGCCGGCACGGTGACCTACCTGCAGGTCGTCACCGCACAGGCCACGCTCTACTCCGCCGAGCAGACCCTGGCGAGCATCGCCGGACGGCGGATGGTGGCCGCGGTGGGACTCATCAAGGCGCTGGGAGGAGACTGGAACACGCCCCCGCGCCCGGCCGACTGAACCTCCCAGCAGGCGGATGTCCGCAAGGGCAGGTCCCTCCATCTTCCTCCGAACAAACTCCGGAGGACACGATGAGCAAGGGTCAGCGCAAGAAGGGGAACGGGGCGGGGGTGAAGACGGAGGCGGTGAAGACCTACCGGGAAGGTGAGCGCTTCCCGGGCCGTGTCGGCAGGACGTGGGAGGACTCCGAGCCCGCCTTCCCCATGCCCCCCACCGCGCCCAGGGACGCGCCGAACATCCTCTACGTCATCCTGGATGACGTCGGCTATGGCTGGTGCGAACCCTTCGGCGGGAAGATCCGCACGCCCGCCATGATGAAGCTGGCGCAGCAGGGCTTGCGCTACACGCACTTCACCACCACGGCGCTCTGTTCCCCCACGCGCTCGTGCCTCATCACCGGCCGCAACCACCACTCCGTGGGCATGGCCAACATCACCGAGCTGGCCACCGGCTTCCCCGGGTACAACGGCCGTCAGCCGCAGGACAAGGCCGGCGTGCCCGCCATGCTCCACCAGCACGGCTACACCAGCTACTGCATCGGCAAGTGGCACAACACGCCGTCGGAGGAGACCTCCATCGCCGGACCCTATGACCGGTGGCCCACCGGGCCCGTCTTCGGGTTCGACCGCTTCTACGGCTTCCTCGGCGGGGACTGCGACCAGTGGAACCCGAAGCTCTTCCTGGACCGCGAGGCCGTGGATCCGCCGCGCACGCCGGAAGAGGGCTACCACCTGTCCGAGGACCTGGTGGACCGCGCCATCAGCTGGATCTCCCAGCACCACTCGGCGGACCCGGCGAAGCCGTGGCTGACGTGGTTGGCGCTGGGCTGCGCGCACGCCCCGCACCACGTCGCGCCCGAATGGGTGGACAAGTACAAGGGCCAGTTCGACATGGGCTGGGACGCGTACCGCGAACAGGTGCTGGCGCGGCAGAAGGAGCTGGGCATCTTCCCCCAGGACGCGAAGCTCGCCCCCATGCTGGAAGGCCTCCCGTCGTGGGACTCACTGTCGGCGGATGAGAAGCGCCTGTTCGCGCGCATGGCGGAGATCTACGCGGGCTTCGTCGAACACGCCGACGCACAGCTTGGCCGCTTGATGGAGTTCCTGGAGCGCACGGGGCAGCTCGACAACACGCTCGTCTTCGTCTTCATCGGGGACAACGGCTCCTCCGGCGAAGGCACGCTCACGGGCTTGTTCAACGAACAGTCCGTCGCGAACAACGTCCAGGAGACGGTGGCGCAGAACCTGGCGCGGATTGATCAGTTCGGCCAGCCGGGCTCCTACAACCACTACCCCGTGGGCTGGGCCATGGCGGGCAACGCGCCCTTCCAGCTGTGCAAGCAGTACACGCACTTCGGCGGCGTGCGGAACCCGCTCATCGTCCACTGGCCTCGCGGCATTGAAGCGAAGGGCGAGCTGCGCACGCAGTACCACCACGTCATCGACATCGTGCCCACCATCCTGGAGGCGATTGGCATTGAAGCGCCGCGCTTCATCAACACCGTGCAGCAGGAGCCCGTCGAGGGCTACGGGATGACGTACTCGTTCAACGACGCGCAGGCGCCGTCCAACCACGCCACCCAGTACTTCGAGATGCTGGGCAACCGCGGCCTGTACCACTACGGCTGGAAGGTCGTGACGTACCACGGGCGCAAGCCGTGGGAGAACGCGGCGAAGTGGAGCTTCGACGAGGACCACTGGGAGCTCTACAACCTGAGCGAGGACCCCACCGAGTCCAACGACCTGATGAAGGGACGCGACCGGGCCAACCTGGACGACCCGATGGTGAAGAAGTGCATCGAGCTCGTCAGCCTGTGGTGGGCGGAAGCCGGCCGCTACCAGGTGCTGCCGCTGGATGACCGGTTCCAGATCCGCGCGCTGGGACGACAGGGCCTCTACGCGCACCGCGAGCGGATGACCTTCTACGAGGGCACCGTGCGCATCCAGGAGTTCTCCGGGCCGGACACCAAGAACCGCTCCTGGGAGATGACCGCGGAGGTGGAGGTGCCCGCGGGCGAAGCGCAGGGCCCCATCGTCGCGCTCGGAGGCACGTCCGCGGGGTGGACGCTGTACCTCCAGAAGGGCGTGCCGGTGTTCTGCTACAACTTCCCCGGGCCTGAGTACACGTACCTCCGGGGCAAGGCGGCGCTCACGCCCGGCAAGCACCTGCTGCGCTACGCGTTCGAGAAGACCGGCCCCGAGCCCTACGGCGCGGGCGGCACCGGCCGCCTCTACGTCGACGGGAAGCTCGTGGCGGAGGGCGTGATTCCGAGGACCGTGCCCGTGGGGTACTCCATGGACGAGACCTTCGACCTGGGCTGCGACAAGGGCACGGCGGTGAGCCCCGAGTACGCGTCCAACGCCCGCTTCACCGGCCGTGTGCTGCGCGTGGACTTCGACCTCAAGCCGGACCTCCACCCGGACGCGCAGGACCCGGCGAAGAAGGCCGAGGGGCGCTTCCAGCACGAGATGCTGCGGCAGTAGGCGCACGTCGCATGACACGGCGCGTCCGCTCGGGGACACCGGGCGGACGCCCGCATGCAGGCCCCATCAGCCTCCCATTGCCCCGGGGCGGGCAATGCGCCTATGGGAGGGGCATGGCTGACGTGCCTCTTACCGCAGCGGAGTTCCCGCCCCCTTCCGTCGAGGAGTGGCGCCGGCTGGTGGACAAGGACCTCAAGGGCAAGCCCTTCACGGTGCTCCAGTCGCCCCTGGAAGGCGGCCTGTCCCTCCAGCCCCTCTACACGCCCCAGGACGCCCCGGCGCCCTCCGAACCGCCCGGCGTCGCGCCCTACGTGCGCGGCACCCAACCCCTGGGCCACACCGAGGGCGGCTGGCTCCTGTGCCAGGAGTACGCGGGCCCTGACGTGGCCGTGACCGCGGAGGCGCTCCGCGACGACCTGGAGCGCGGCACGCAGGGCGTGTGGCTGCTCCTGGACGCGCCGCACGGCCTGGAGGTGAAGGACGAGGCCACACTGGAGCGCCTGCTCGCGCATGTGCCCCTGGACCGCACGCCGGTGCACCTGGAGCCGACCGCGGACGTGCTCCGTCCCGCCTCCCTGCTGCTGGAACTGCTGGCGAAGAAGGCCGGCGCCGCGAAGCAGGCCCTGCGCGGCAGCCTGGGCATCGACCCCATCGCCGCGCTCGCGCGCCACGGCGCCTCGAAGGTGGACGTGGCCCGGACGCTGGCGGAGGCCGCGCCCATCGTCACGTCGCTGCTCAAGGACGCGCCGGGCCTGCGCTCGCTGCTCGTGTCGTCGCGCCCCTGGGCGGACGCGGGCGCCACGTCCGTGCATGAGCTGGCGTGGAGCATCGCCACCGGCGTGGAGTACCTGCGCGAGCTGGAGCGCGCGGGCGTGTCCCCCAGCGAGACCGCGCGGTCCATGCAGTTCGCGCTGTCCGTGGGCGGCCAGTTCTTCCCGGAGATTGCAAAGCTGCGCGCGGCGCGGCTGCTCTGGTCCAAGGTCGTCGCCGCTTCGGGCGGCGCGCCGGAGTCGCAGGCCATGGCGCTGCACGCGCGCACCGCCAGCGCCACCAAGACACGGCGCGACCCGTGGGTGAACATCCTGCGCGGCACCGCGGAGTCCTTCGCCGCCGTCGTGGCGGGCGCGGACAGCGTGAGCACCTCTCCCTTCGACGAGCCCCTGGGCACGCCGGACGAGCTGGGGCGGCGCCTCGCGCGCAACACGCAGCTCATCCTGCGCGACGAGTCCAGCCTCAACCGCGTCGCGGATCCCGCGGGCGGCAGCTACTACCTGGAGCAGCTCACCGGCGAGTTCGCCCGCGCGGCCTGGACGGAGCTCCAGCGCATCGAAGCGCTGGGCGGCATCTCCCGCGCCATCGCGCAGGGCGACGTGGCCCGCGTCCTCACGGAGACGCGCACCGCGCGCGACAAGGCCGTGCGCACGCGCAAGCTCCCCATCGTGGGCGTCAGCGAGTTCCCCCACCTCCACGAAGCCCCCGTACAGCGAGAAGCCCGCGCCGCCACACCCGCGCAGGGTGAAGGCATCATCGCGCCGCCTCGGCCCGTCCGCGTGGCGGAGGCCTTCGAGTCCCTGCGCGACGCGAGCGACCGCTACCACGCGGCGCACGGCGCCCGCCCGCGCGCCTTCATGGCGAACCTGGGCACCGTGGCGGAGCACACCGCGCGCTCCATGTGGATCGCCAACGTGCTCGCCGTGGGCGGCATCGAGGCCGACGAGCACCACGGCTTCGCGGACGTGAACGCCGCCGCGGAGCTGTTCGCGAAGGCGGGCACGACGCTCGCCATCCTCTCCGGCCCGGACGCGCTCTATCCGGAGGCCGTGCCCGTCTATGTCGCGGCCCTCAAGGCGAAGGGCGCCCGCACGGTCGCCGTCGCGGGCCGCCCCGGTGAACACGAGGCCGCCTTCCGCGCGGCCGGCGTGGACCTCTTCCTCTACGCGGGAGCGGACCTGTTCCAGCTCCTGAAGACGCTGCACACGCAACTGGGAGTGGCCTGATGCGCCCCACCGTTCCGGACTTCTCCCGCGTCGCCTTCGACGCCCCTGAAACCCAGACGCCCGCCCCCGTGCTGGAGCAGCAGCGCGCGCTCGCGAGCGAGGCCACGGCCTCCGCCGAACGCTGGGACACACCCGAGGGCATCCCGGTGAAGCCGCTCTACACCCGGGATGACCTGGAGGGCGTGGCGCACCTGGGCTCGCTGCCGGGCCTGCCGCCGTTCGTGCGCGGCCCTTACTCCACCATGTACGTGCAGCAGCCGTGGACGGTGCGCCAGTACGCGGGCTTCTCCACGGCGGAGGCGTCCAACGCCTTCTACCGCCGCAACCTCGCGGCCGGGCAGAAGGGCCTGTCCATCGCGTTCGACCTGGCCACGCACCGGGGCTACGACAGCGACCACCCGCGCGTCGCGGGCGACGTGGGCATGGCGGGCGTCGCCATCGACTCCATCAAGGACATGCGCATCCTGTTCGACCGCATCCCGCTCGACCAGATGAGCGTGTCGATGACGATGAACGGCGCCGTCCTCCCCGTGCTCGCGCTCTACGTGGTCGCGGCCGAGGAACAGGGCGTGAAGCCCGAGCAGCTCAGCGGGACCATCCAGAACGACATCCTCAAGGAGTTCATGGTCCGCAACACGTACATCTATCCGCCCGGTCCCTCGATGCGGATCATCGGGGACATCTTCAAGTTCACGGCGGAGCGGATGCCGCGCTTCAACAGCATCAGCATCAGCGGCTACCACATGCAGGAGGCCGGTGCGACGCAGGACCTGGAGCTGGGCTACACGCTCGCGGACGGAGTGGAGTACGTGCGCGCGGGCCTCGCCGCGGGCCTGGGCGTGGACGCGTTCGCCCCGCGCCTGTCGTTCTTCTGGGCCATTGGAATGAACTTCTTCATGGAGGTGGCCAAGATGCGCGCGGCCCGCCTCCTCTGGGCCCGCCTCATCAAGGGCTTCCAGCCCAAGAGCGACAAGAGCCTGGCGCTGCGCACGCATTGCCAGACGTCCGGCTGGAGCCTCACCGCGCAGGACGTCTACAACAACGTCGTGCGCACCTGCGTGGAGGCCATGGCCGCGACGCAGGGCCACACGCAGAGCCTGCACACCAACTCGCTGGACGAAGCCATCGCGCTGCCCACGGACTTCAGCGCGCGCATCGCCCGCAACACCCAGCTCTACCTCCAGCTGGAGAGCGGCACCACGCGCGTCATCGACCCGTGGGGCGGCAGCTACTACGTGGAGCGCCTCACCCACGAGCTGGCGCAGAAGGCCTGGGGCCACATCCAGGAAGTGGAGGCGCTGGGCGGCATGACCAAGGCCATTGAAGCGGGCCTGCCCAAGCTGCGCATCGAAGAGGCCGCCGCGCGCACGCAGGCGCGCATCGACTCCGGACGCCAGGCCATCATCGGCGTGAACAAGTATCCGCCGGAGCGCGCGGACAACATTGAAATCCTCAAGGTGGACAACTCCGCCGTGCGCGAGGCGCAGATTGCCCGCCTGCGCGAGCTGCGCGCGGAGCGCAACGCGGAAGAGGTCCGCCGCCGCCTGGACGCGCTCACCGAAGCGGGCCGGCGCAACGAGGGCAACCTGCTGGCGCTCGCCATCGACGCGGCGCGGGCGAAGGCCACCGTGGGCGAAATCAGCGACGCACTGGAGAAGGTCTTCGGGCGCTACGAGGCCACCGTGCGCGGGGTGACGGGCGTGTACTCAGCGGAAGCGGGACAGGCGCAGGGCATTGCCGAGGCGCGGGCGAAGGCGGATGACTTCCTGGCGCGCTTCGGCCGCCGGCCGCGCATCCTCATCGCGAAGATGGGCCAGGACGGCCACGACCGCGGGCAGAAGGTCATCGCCACCGCGTTCGCGGACCTGGGCTTCGATGTGGACATCGGGCCGCTGTTCCAGACGCCGGAGGAGTCCGCGCGCCAGGCGGTGGAGAACGACGTGCACGTGGTGGGTGCGTCCTCCCTGGCCGCGGGTCACCTCACGCTGGTGCCGCAGCTCAAGCACGCCCTCAAGGCCCTGGGCCGCGAGGACATCATGGTCGTGGTGGGCGGCGTCATCCCGCCGCAGGACTACGACGCGCTGCGCGCCGCGGGCGCCGCCGCCATCTTCGGCCCGGGCACCGTCATCGCGAAGGCCGCCATCGAGCTGCTCGACAAGCTGGCCGCCGAGCAGGAGGCGGCGTGAAGCTGCTGCCCGCGGACACCTACGTGGACGGCGTGCGCGCGGGCGACAGGGCGGTGCTCGCGCGCGCCATCACGCTGGTGGAGAGCGAGCACCCGCGCCACGCCGCGCTCGCGCAGGAGGTCCTCACCCGGCTGTTGCCCTACACCGGCAAGAGCCGCCGCGTGGGCATCAGCGGCGTGCCAGGCGTGGGCAAGAGCACCTTCATCGACGCGCTGGGCATGCACCTGGTGGGCAGCGGCCACAAGGTGGCGGTGCTCGCCATCGACCCGTCCAGCAGCGTGACGGGCGGCAGCATCCTGGGCGACAAGACGCGCATGTACCGGCTGGCGCGCGAGCTGTCCGCGTACATCCGCCCCAGCCCCTCCAGCGGCACGCTGGGCGGCGTCGCGCGCAAGACGCGGGAGACGCTGCTGCTCTGCGAGGCCGCGGGCTTCGACGTGGTGCTGGTGGAGACGGTGGGCGTGGGCCAGTCCGAGACGGTGGTCGCGGACCTGGTGGACTTCTACCTGGTGCTGATGCTCGCGGGCGCCGGTGACGAACTTCAGGGCATCAAGCGCGGCATCCTGGAAGTCGCGGACATGGTCGCCATCAACAAGGCGGACGGCGACAACCTGCCACGCGCCACGCGGGCCCGCGCGGAGTACCGCGCCGCCCTGCACCTGATGCGCCCCGGCGCGGAGCCAGTGGTCACCACGTGCAGCGCCATGGAGGGCACCGGCATCGACACGCTGTGGGCCTCCGTGGAGGAAGCCGTCGCGAAGCGCGAGGCCTCCGGCGAATTGCTGCACCGGCGCACCCAGCAGCAGGTGGGCTGGATGTGGGCCATGGTGCACGACGGCCTGCGAGCAGCCTTGCGGGCGCACCCCGAAGTGGCCGCCCTGGTGCCGGTGTTGGAGCAGGCCGTACGCGAAGGGCGCGCGACGCCCACCTCCGCCGCACTGCGTGTGTTGGGCGCGTTCCTGCCGCAATCGCAGGCCTGACAAGGCGCGTCGTCCAAAGGCCAACGCCTGTCTCAATCGCTTGCCGGGCCTGCACCGCACTCCTAGTGTACGCTCGTGCGACACCCCCAACCGACCACCGCTCCCCAGCCGTACCGGCCCCGCCACCACGTCCGCATCGTCACGGCCGCCAGCCTGTTTGACGGACACGACGCGGCCATCAACGTGATGCGCCGCCTGATGCAGTCCTCCGGCGCGGAGATCATCCACCTGGGCCACAACCGGTCCGTGGCGGAGATTGTCGACTGCGCCATCCAGGAGGACGCCCAGGGCATCGCCCTCACGTCCTACCAGGGCGGCCACGTCGAGTACTTCAAGTACATGATCGACCTGCTGCGCGAGCGCGGCGCGAACATCAAGGTCTTCGGCGGTGGCGGCGGCACCATCCTCCCCACGGAGATTGAAGAGCTGCACCAGTACGGTGTCGCGCGCATCTATTCCCCGGACGACGGCCGCGCCATGGGCCTGCAGGGGATGATCGACGACCTCATCTCCCAGTGTGACTTCGAGAAGCGCCCAGCCGACTACAAGGGCCTCTTGAAGCAGCCGCTGCCGCGCGAGCCGGACCGCATCGCGTCGCTCATCACCATCGCGGAGAACTTCGCGGAGGCCGGCGAGGAGCTGCGCACCGCGCTCCAGGCCGCCAGCGTGCAGGCCCCTCGGGTGCCCGTGCTGGGCATCACCGGCACGGGTGGCGCCGGCAAGTCCAGCCTGGTGGACGAGCTGGTGCGCCGCTTCCTGGCGGACTTCCCGGACAAGACGCTCGCGGTGCTCTCCGTGGATCCGTCCAAGCGCAAGTCCGGCGGCGCGCTCCTGGGCGACCGCATCCGCATGAACGCCATCGACAACCCGCGCGTCTACATGCGCTCGATGGCCACCCGCCAGAGCAACCTGGCCCTGTCCCGGCATGTCGCCCACTCCATCGAGGTCTGCAAGGCGGCGGGCTTCGACCTCATCGTGGTGGAGACCTCCGGCATCGGCCAGTCGGACACGGAAATCACCGAGCACTCGGACGTGGCGCTCTACGTGATGACCGCCGAGTACGGCGCGGCGACGCAGCTCGAGAAGATCGACATGCTCGACTTCGCGGACGTCATCGCCATCAACAAGTTCGACAAGCGCGGCTCGCTGGACGCGCTGCGCGACGTGCGCAAGCAGTGGAAGCGCAACCACAACGCCTTCACCCTGGCCGAGGACGCGGTGCCCGTGTACGGCACCATCGCGTCACAGTTCAACGACCCGGGCATGAACACGCTCTACCGGGCCATCATCGACGCGCTGGTGAAGAAGACGGGCGCGACGCTGGACAGCCGCTTCTCCCTCACGCCCGGCATGAGCGAGAAGAAGTGGATCATCCCCCCGGAGCGCACGCGCTACCTGGCGGAGATCGTCGAAGCCTGCGAGTCCTACGACGGCTTCGTGCGCGCCCAGGCCGCCATCGCCCGGCGCATGTACCAGCTGCACGGCACCATCCAGGCCCTGCGCCAGAACGTGGGCAAGAAGAAGCTGGAGATCGTCGAACCGAAGGACGCCACCGACGTGGTGCAGGTGACCGAGCGCGTGGAGGGCGAGCCCGCGTACCTGGGCGACCTGGTGGCGCTGTACCAGGACCTGGAGAGCCGCCTGCACGCGGACTGCCGGCGCCTGCTGGCCGAGTGGCCGGCGACGAAGAAGCGCTACGCCGCGTCCAAGTACCAGTTCCAGGTGCGCGACAAGGTCATCGAGCTGGACCTCATCAGCGAGACGCTCTCCCACCTGCGCGTGCCGAAGATTGCCCTGCCCAAGTATGAGGACTGGGGCGACATCCTGACGTGGCTGCTGCGGGAGAACGCGCCGGGCGCCTTCCCGTTCACCGCGGGCGTCTTCCCGCTCAAGCGCGAGGGCGAGGACCCCGCCCGCATGTTCGCGGGCGAGGGCGGCCCGGAGCGCACCAACAAGCGCTTCCACTACGTGTCGCGCGGCCTGCCGGCGAAGCGCCTGTCCACGGCGTTCGACTCGGTGACGCTGTACGGCGAGGACCCGGACCACCGGCCGGACATCTACGGCAAGGTGGGCAACTCGGGCGTGTCCATCGCGAACGTGGACGACGCGAAGAAGCTCTACTCCGGCTTCGACCTGGCGGATCCGTCCACGTCCGTGTCCATGACCATCAACGGCCCGGCGCCCATGCTGCTGGGCTTCTTCCTCAACGCCGCGGTGGATCAGCAGTGCGAGAAGTGGATCCGCGCGAACGGCAAGGTGGACGAGGTCGAGAAGCGCATCGACGCGCTCTACAAGGAGCGCGGCCTGCCGCGTCCGCGCTACCAGGGCGAGCTGCCCCAGGGCAACGACGGGCTGGGGCTGCTGCTGCTGGGCGTGTCGGGTGACGAGGTGCTGCCGGCGGACGTCTACGCGAAGATCCGCGCGTCCACGTTGCAGGCGGTGCGCGGCACGGTGCAGGCGGACATCCTCAAGGAGGACCAGGCGCAGAACACCTGCATCTTCTCCACGGAGTTCGCCCTGCGGGTGATGGGCGACATCCAGCAGTACTTCATCGACCAGAAGGTGCGGAACTTCTACTCGGTGTCGATTTCCGGGTACCACATCGCGGAAGCCGGGGCGAACCCCATCTCCCAGCTGGCCTTCACGCTGGCCAACGGCTTCACCTTCGTCGAGTACTACCTGTCGCGCGGGATGCACATCGACGACTTCGCGCCCAACCTGTCGTTCTTCTTCTCCAACGGCATGGACCCCGAATACGCGGTGCTGGGGCGCGTGGCCCGCCGCATCTGGGCCAAGGCCATCCGGGACAAGTACGGCGGCAACGACCGGTCGCAGAAGCTGAAGTATCACATCCAGACGTCCGGCCGTTCCCTGCACGCGCAGGAGATTGCCTTCAACGACATCCGCACCACGCTGCAGGCGTTGCTGGCGCTCAACGACAACTGCAATTCGTTGCACACGAACGCCTACGACGAGGCCATCACCACGCCCACGGAGGAGAGCGTGCGGCGGGCGCTGGCCATCCAGCTGGTCATCAACAAGGAGTTCGGCCTGTCGAAGAACGAGAACCCCAACCAGGGCTCGTTCATCATCGAGGAGCTGACGGACCTGGTGGAGGCGGCGGTGCTCAACGAGTTCCGTGCCATCTCCGAGCGCGGCGGCGTGCTGGGCGCGATGGAGCGCATGTACCAGCGCTCCAAGATCCAGGAGGAGTCGCTCTACTACGAGATGCAGAAGCACGACGGCACGCTGCCCATCATCGGCGTGAACACCTTCCTGGATCCGAAGGGTTCCCCCACCGTGACGCCGCCGGAAGTGATTCGCGCGACGAAGGATGAGAAGGACTACGCCATCACCGCGCGTGACGCCTTCTGGAAGCGCAACGCGAAGACGGCGCCCGAAGCGCTGGAGGCGGTGCGCCGCGCGGCCCTGGACAACGGCAACGTGTTCGGCGCGCTGATGGACGCGTGCAAGGTGTGCACGCTGGGCCAGCTGTCCCGCGCGCTGTACGAGGTAGGCGGGCAGTACCGGCGCAACATGTGAGGCTAACGCCGAGGTCCCGGGCAGGTGTCCCGGGACCGCGGCGCGGGTTCATCAGGGGGCCGTGGCCAGGGTGCCGCCGGGGTCCACTACGCCCAGGTCTTCGAACTGGAGGGTGTAGTGCCCTTCCACCCAAAGCGTCGGGACAATCGGGGCACTGGTCACGCTCACGAAGTGCGTGGCCTGCGATGCCCTGAAGGTTGTCCTCGTGCGGTCACCCGGCGCGCTGGTGAACTCGCCGCCCGGTACGGCGTTCCGGACCTCGCATTGCTTCTTGCCGTCGATGGTGCAGGTCACCCGGTAGTAGTGGCCGGCCAGGACGCCCAGGGAGAAGACATCCGTGTCCCCGAGCATTTCAATCTTCGCCTGCACGGATGCCGTGCCCATCGCGAGCGCGGTGGCGGTCTCCACGGTGTTCCCGTGGTCCTCCGCTCCCATGTCCTTCAAGCCACAGGTGTACGGCTGGGTGGAGCTGTTGTCCTTCTGATCCTTGATGGATGCGTAGAACACGCCCCCCGGAGCCTTGAAGGCCGTGGCTGCATGGGTCTCCTCGAAGGTGGCGTTGTCCGTGATGCCGTAGCGCTGCCCGCGAGCGTTGAGGATGGAGAGCTCCCAGTACGGCGTGGGGAAGACGCAGTCGAGCGCGTAGACGTTGCCCGCCACGGTCTGGAAGGAGAGCAGGTCCCGCTCGCCCCAGTGCTCACCGGACCCCACCAGGACCTGCTCCAAGGGAGTCCAGGGCGTCGCCGTGGCGAACAGGTCGCCGTGGTCATCCGGCCCCATGTCCACGAAGCGGAAGGAGAAGGGCGCCACGGGGACCTCGGAGTACATGGAGAACCACAAGACCTCTACCGTATGGACGGAGCCCCCCGTGAGCCCGGACCAATGCCACGCATGGGGGGTGTAGCTGACGCCCTGGTTCGGGATGCCGTAGTCGAGCGACTTCCCTGCCCCGTCCCGCATCTCCAGGATGTAGCCATCGCTACCGGCCTCGACGATGAGGTCGTAGTGGCGCCCGGCCTGGGCCACGAAGGCGAACCGGAGCGGCGCCTCCACGCCTTCCCACGGGACGCTGTGGACCTCCGTCGCGGACGGCGTCAGCAGCGTATGGCCCTCCGGGATGACGACCGTCGAACCCGCGTCCGTACCGGCATCCGGGTCGGAGCCGGCATCGGTCCCGGCGTCCACGCCGGGTCCCGCGTCAGGCGTGGGGTTGGAGTTGGAATCGCAAGCGCCCAGCGCGAACAGACAGGCGCCGAGCATGAAGGCAGACAGAGGACGTTTCAGGATGGGCTCCCCCTCGAAGAGGAGGCCCACCCTATGCGACGTCTGACATTCCGCCAATCCACTCTCAGTACGGGCTCGACGTGGGGCGGATGATGATTTCACTCACATCCACGTCCGCGGGCTGGCTGATGGCGTAGCTGATGGCGCGGGCGATGGCGTCCGCCGGAATGGCGTCCTTGCGGAACTCGCGCATGTACTCACGCGACGCCGGGTCGCTGATGCTCTCCGCCAGCTCCGACGTGGTGACTCCCGGCGAAATCACCGTCACGCGGATGTCCGCGCCCACCTCCTGGCGCAGCCCTTCGGAGATGGCCATCACCGCGAACTTCGTGGCGCAGTACACCGCCGCCGTCGGGCTCACCGCGTGCCCGCCAATGGAAGACAGGTTGATGAACTGCCCCGCCTTCTGGCGCTTCATCACCGGCAGCCCCGCCGCGATGCCGTGCAGCACGCCCCGGATGTTCACATCGATCATCCGGTTCCACTCGTCCAGCTTCAGCTCCTCCAGCTTGGACAGCGGCATCACGCCCGCGTTGTTGATGAGCACGTCCAGCCGCCCGTACTCCTTCAGCGTGAAGGCCACGAACGCGTCCACGTCCTCGCGCTTCGTCACGTCCAATGCCCGGAAGCGCGCTTCTCCGCCCTTGGCCCGGAGTTCGCCCGTCAGCGTCTCCAGCCGGTCCGTCCGGCGCGCGCCCAGCACCACCTTCGCGCCCTGCCCGGCGAGCAGGCGGGCCGTCGCCTCGCCAATGCCACTGCTCGCTCCGGTGATGGCCACCACCTTGCCCTGGATGTCCGTCGTCATCGTCCTGTCCTCGTTCGAAGGCCCGGCGCGGAAGGGCGCCGGGGATGACTTCACCCTCTCAAGGAGCGTGGGGACGGCGGTATCCGGATGCTCGCGGACTCTTGCCCATTCCTGCACGAGCACCCGTTGCCGGGCAGGGTTAGAACTGGCGTGCATGCCGACCGCCCGCCCCGACTCCGCCCTCAGCCCGCACCTGTCCGAGCTGGCGACCCTCCTGGAGCGCCACACCCCCACGGACGGCATCCACGCCACCGCCATCCCCCGCGTGGTGCTCATCCGCGCCTCCCGGCCCACCACGCCACTGCACGCGCTGCACGAACCGGCGCTGTGCATCGTGGCGCGGGGCCGCAAGCAGGTGCTCCTGGGTGACGAGCTGTATGTCTATGGCCCGGACCAGTGCCTCGTCGCGTCGGTGGACCTGCCCGTCACGGGGCAGGTGGTGGAGGCCTCGCCCGCCGCGCCCTACCTGTGCTTCCGGTTGGATCTGGAGCCCGGGCAGTTGGGCAGCCTGATGATGGAGGCGGAGCTGGAAGCGGCCGGCCCCACGGACATGGTCCGGGGCCTGGCCCTGGGGCCCGTGGGCGCGCCGCTGCTGGACGCGACGGCGCGGCTGGTGCGGCTCCTGGACACGCCTCGCGACATCCCCGTGCTGGCGCCGCTCATCATCCGCGAAATCCTCTACCGCCTGCTGTCCGGCGAGAACTCCGAACGGCTGCGGCGCATCGCCGTGGCGGACAGCCGACGGGACTCCGTCACCCGCGCCATCCACTGGCTCAAGGAACACTACGCCGCGCCGCTGCGCATCGAACGGCTGGCGCGCGCCGTCCACATGAGCCCGTCCGCGCTCCACCACCACTTCAAGTCCGTCACCGCGATGAGCCCGCTGCAGTACCAGAAGCAGCTGCGGCTGCAGGAGGCCCGCCGCCTGATGCTGGCGCAGGCCATGGACGCGGCGATGGCCGGCCACTCCGTGGGCTACGAGAGCCCGTCCCAGTTCAGCCGCGAGTACAGCCGGATGTTCGGTGCCCCACCCTCGCGTGACATCGCGAGGCTGCGCGAGTCCCTCGCTTCCGCCCCGGCGGCGGCGCGCTAGTCCCCCAGGGCCGATGGCGGACCCGGCACATCGTTTCCACGTTGTGCCCCCTTCCGGGCCCTGGCATCCGCCATCGCTCCGGAGGGCATGCCCCAAGGGAGGGTCGCGATGTCTTCTGGTGAAGGTGGTGACTGGGGGCTGAAGCACACGGCGACACGGCTCACTTCCGAGGAGCTGGAGCAGGTGGCCCGCGAGGAGCCGTTCCGGGACTCCGCCCTGCCCCCCACGGGAAGCGCCGTGAGGTTCCTGCGCGTGCACCTCATGCGCATCGCGGGGCACCTGGGCGAGCTGCACCTGCCGGACTTCAAGGAGGTGATGGGCCACGCGCTCCAGGCCGTGGACGGCCCCACGCCCCTGCTCTTCGTCGCCCAGCTGCGGGAGCGGCTCGCCTTCGAGCGGATCAGCTCAAGGCTCTACGCGGGCCTGCTGGTGAAGACGCATGCCCTGGGCAGCTACCCCGGAGGCCCCACGCCGGAGCGGCTGGTGGAGCTGCACAACCAGGAGCTGGACCACCTGAACCTCATCCGCGAGTGCATCTACCGGCTCGGGGTGGACGCGCCCCAGCTGACGGCGCACGGGGACGGCGCGGACTCGCGGACCCATGGGCTGCTCCGGGCCGTGGACGACCCGTGCGCCACGCTCCAGGACGCGCTGCGCGCGGTCCTCATCTCCGAAATCCTCAACAACGCCGGCTGGGCGATGCTCGTGGACCTGGCCCAGGAGCTGGGACCGCCCGACCTGGTGGGCGCCTTCCGCGACGTCATGCGCGAGGAGACGCTCCACCTGGAGGAGGTCACCGACTGGGTCGCCAACCTCCCGGACGATGTCCGCGTCACCGGCACGCGGGTCTCCGCCGGCTGACGTGATGCCGGAGGCGCGGGCCTCAGGCGTGCCGGCGCTGCCGCAGGGGCTCGGCCTCCCGGCGCAGCCGGGCCACGGAGAGGCTCAGGAACACCAGCATCCCCACCAGCAGCCCGCCGCCGAAAGCCATCCCCAGGAGCCACGGCTGGAACGAGCGCACCAGTCCTCCGGCAACCCCCTGGCTGAAGGCGCCGCCCCACCGCGTCAGCGCCGCGTCCCGGCAGGCCACGGCCTCGGCGCCCTGGCGTCCCTCGCACTCGGGAAAGACGGAGCCCAGCTCCTGGCGGGACTGCTCCACCAGGCGGGTCGCCATCCGGCCCGCGGTGGCGGACAGGCTCTGGCCCAGCGGCCCTTCCCCCTCCGGCCCCAGCTGACGCTCCAGCTCCGCGCTCAGCCCCTTCGCGACCTGCGAAGCCAGCGTCGAGGAGTAGGTCCCCATCATCCCCGAGCCCCCGATGCCCGCACCGCCCGAAGCGGTCCCCAAGGCTCCACCCTGCGTCTGGGCCACCGGTCCCCCCGGCGGCACGTCACCCGGCGCGGTGGGCGGCGTCTCCGGACGGGTGACGGCATCGAGCATCCCGCGCCCGACCTGCTCCGCCTCGTGGCGGACCACGGCGTCCTCCCTGGCCTGCTCCTCGGCGGTCATCCGCGTCTTCTGCTCCTGGATGGACTCCAGGGCGCCCTCGGTGCCCTGCTTCGCCATGTCGCGCGCGATGGCACCACAGCCTCCGCCCCCCATGAGCACGAGCATCGCCAGCCCGACGGCCTTCACGTCCCGCATCCCGGATCTCCCCCGGCGGTACTGCTCCGCCATGGGTTCAACCTAGGGACCGGCGGAGCGCCGCGTTGTGGCGGGAGGAGCTGCGCCCCCTGCCTGCCTGCCGACCACATGGGCCTGAGACACAAAGACGGCTGCCCGGACAGCAGGCGAGGCCACTTCAGCGCGACACGGGCCGCCTTCGGGCGACGCGCTCCCGCACGGTGGCGATGAAGCCCGGCTTGTCCGCGCTCCCCTTCACGCCGTCGAAGTCCAGCTCCAGGTTCTCGGCGACGACGCGGAGGTATTCCAGGCAGGGCTCGTCCGCGGGCGTCTTCCCTTCCGCGAACAGCGGATGGCAGTTGGGACAGTAGTTGACCACCCAGACGCGCTCGTCCCCTGGAATCTCCAGCGAGACGGGGCTGCCGTCGCTCAGGTCCTCTTCGTACGGTTCGATGCGCCAGACGCCCGTGGCGTCGTCGTCATCCATGAGCAGCTGCCGGTAGTTGAGGCTGGGGACGAACTCCCAGTCCCCCCAGTCGTAGCCAAAGACCTGCGTCTGCGTGCGCCGGGCGCGGCTCCGGGCAGCCTCGAAGGCGTCGGCATCCTCGGGCGCCTCGCCGGCGGCGAAGAAGAACAGGTCCAGGATGGCCTGGTCATTGCCAATGCCCTCCTCCTCGCACTCCTTGCCGGTCTTCTCACCGCACACGAACGACGAGGGAGGACCGCAGACGCTGCATCGGTAGTCGTGGACGCCCATGGCTTGAGACTATCAGTCCCGGCCGCCCCGCTCAGTCGTCGTCATCATCGTCGTCCCAGCCCCCGCCGCCACCGCCGCCCCAATCACTGTCGTCGGTGTAGGACCGGTCCGTGATGTTGAAGGTGCACGTCAGCTCGCCGCCGTCCTCGTAGCGGTAGACGAAGCGGCCCTAGGCCTAGTACCACTTAGTCGGTTGTTGAAGCTGCCGGTCGATCATGATCTACGGTCGTGATGGACCGGCGGACGCTGAAGCGACTCGATGAGGAGTTGCGCGAGTACCTCGACTCGATGGTGGAAGGAAT
>NZ_RAWE01000063.1 GCF_003611695.1 Corallococcus carmarthensis
GGCGGCGGCCGGGGCCGGGGTGTTGGCAAACGCGGCGGAGGCGGCGAACAGGGCGGCGACGATGACGGTCTTCATGGATGGCTCCGGGGACGACACGCCGACGCGGGATTGCATCGGTTGATGCCAGAGCCCTAGAGCACCCGCCGTGCCAGGGCCGGTTTCAAGCAACTTCGCGGGGTTCTCCGGGTGGGAGCGGATCCGCCATGGGGAGAATCTCCTCAGTTGCGATCGAAACAATGGGTGCAAGCTCCCCAGGCAGGCGCACGTTGCTTTGACGGCAACGGCGCTCTTCTGCAAGCTGCACCGCGTCCATGCGTTCCGAGCGCCACGCGCCGGACGTGACATGGAGCATGAAGCCCGGTCGTCCTCGTCGTGCATGCCGCGCGGCCAGGTGTCGGGAGAGATGGCGTATGCGGCACCTGCTGGTGGCATGGAGTGTGGCGTGGCTCGGAGTGGGATGCGCCGCGACCATTCCCCCTGAACGCCTCCAGGCCCAGGTGTCGGAGACGGAGCGCTGGCAGCGCGAGTACCAGGCCGAGCGCGAGCGCACCGAAGCGTTGGCGGCGAGGATGGCGGCCCTGGAGTCCGCGCTGGAGGAGCTGGCGCAGGAGCGCGCGGAGGCGGAACAGGCGCGCGCGGAAGCGGAGCAGGCGCGCGCGACCGCGGTGGACGAGCTGGCGCGGCTGGAGACGGAGCGCCACACGCTGGAGGAGCACAACGCGCAGCTGCTGGCGCGGCAGCGCGAGCTGGCGGCGCTGCACGAGGAGCTGTCGGACGTGTGGTACGAGTCCGCGCTGGAGCGCGCGCGGCGGCGCACCCAGCCTCCGCTGCCGGGCGCTTCCTCCACCGAGGCCAACGGGCCGGTGCCGTAGTCTCTTTTCTTTCGAAGTCTTCTCCGGATTCTTCCAGGGATTCTCCCAGGAGCGTGCCCGTGGCGATGAACTCGCGGACCCCCATCCGTGGATACCGCGCGGGTTTCTTCTTCGTGGTGATGCTCCTGTCGGGCGTCACCGGCTTCATGCTCTGGACGGAGGTGCGCACCGGGCATCAGGTGGACGCGCTGGTGCTGGAGGCCCTGGAGCGCGCGAGCCTCATCGGCCGCATCCGCGTGGACGTGATGTCGCTGGAGTCCGCCATCGAGGCGCACGTGCGCTCCAGCGGCGACGCCGAGCGCAAGGAAGCCGACGCGGTGATGGAGGACATCCTGGGCAGCATCCGCCAGTCCTCGGAGGCGTACATGCGCCACCTGCCGCCCGGCGAGAAGGAGGTCTGGCTGCGCTTCAACGGCGCGTGCCAGGGGCTGGCGGATCAGGTGCGCGCGGCGGCGGTGTTCTCACGTCAGCGTGACGCGGAGCGCGCCCGGCGCCACCTGGTGGAGAGCATCCGCCCGCTGGCGGCGGAGGTGGACCAGCTGGCGGGGCAGCTGGCCACGGAGAACGCGTCCGACGCGCGCGTGCTGGTGGGACGGCTGGGCACGCTGCGGGTGCGCAACACGGCCCTGGGCGCGGCCACCACGCTGCTGGCCATCCTCCTGTCCATGCTGGTGGGCTGGCACATCATCTCCCTGCTCAAGCGCCAGGACGCCACCATCCAGGGACAGTTGGAGGAGTTGGGACGGCACAACCAGGAGCTGGATGCGTTCACCCGCCGCGTGGCGCACGACCTGATGGGGCCGCTGTCTCCGCTCAAGGGCTACCTGACGCTCATCCGGCGCTCCGGCGCGGTGAAGGACCCGGGCGCGCTGGAGATGATTTCGCAGTGCGAATCCAGCGCGGTGCGCATGGGCGAGTTGATTGAAGCGCTGCTGCGCTTCTGCCGCGCCGGCACGCGGGGCGACGGGACGATGGGGGAGCTGGACACGGCGGTGAGCACGCTGCTGTTGGAGGTGAGCCAGACGGCGACGGCGCTGGGCGTGTCGCTGGAGCGCGAGCTGGAGCCGGGCGTGCTGGTGGACTGTCCGGCGCAGTTGCTCCAGGTGGTGGCGCGCAACCTCTTGTCCAACGCGGTGAAGTACACGGCGGGGCGGCCGGATCCGCGCGTGAAGGTGCGGGTGGCGACGGAGGGGACGGACGCGGTGGTGGAGGTGACGGACAACGGGCTGGGGATGAGCGCGGCGACGCAGGCGTCGCTGTTCCAGCCGTTCTTCCGGGCCGCGGAGGTGCGGGGCATTCCGGGGCACGGGCTGGGGCTGGCCACCACCCGGCGCGTGGTGGAGGCGCACGGCGGCACGCTCACGGTGCATTCGGAAGAAGGCAAGGGGACGCGGATCCGCGTCCGGTTCGCGCGTGTGGCGCGCACTCCGGCGCCGCTTGTGGTGGAGTCCGGGCCGCAGCGCGACGCCCACTCCATCCGCAAGGCCTCATGAGCACAGCTCGAATCCTCGTCGTCGATGATGACCCGCATGCGCGGGACCTGCTCCAGCGCCTCCTGGGCGTGCTGGGGCCGGTGACGCAGGCGCCGGACCCCAAGGGCGCGGCGGAGCGGATGGGCGAGCAGTCCTTCGACCTGGTGCTCACGGACATGGCCATGCCCGACCCGGGCGACGGCCTGAAGGTGCTCCAGACGGTGAAGTCGAACCTGCCGGACACGCCGGTGATTGTCGTGACGGCGTTCGGCAACATCGAGGGCGCGCTGGACAGCATCCAGCTGGGCGCCTTCGACTACCTGTCCAAGCCGTTCGACGTGGACGCCATCATGCGGGTGGCGAAGCGGGCGCTGGAGCAGAAGCGGCTGGTGGAGGAGAACCGCACGCTGCGCAAGCAGGTGGAGCGCACGTCGCTGGTGGGCCGCAGCCAGGCGCTGCTGGAGGTCTACAAGCAGGTCGCTCGCGCCGCGACGAGCAACGTGCCGGTGCTGATTACCGGTGAGACGGGCACGGGCAAGGAGATGGTGGCGCGCGCGCTGCACAAGCGTTCGGCGCGTTCGGCGGGGGCGTTCATCCCGGTGGACTGTGGCGCCATCACCGAGTCGCTGATGGAGAGCGAGCTGTTCGGCCACGCGAAGGGCAGCTTCACGGGGGCGTCGGGTGCGCGGCGCGGCCTGTTCGAGGAGGCCAGTGGCGGCACGCTGTTCCTGGACGAGATTGGCGACGTGGGGATGAAGGTCCAGTCGCAGCTCCTGCGCGTGCTCCAGGAGGGAGAGATCCGCCGCGTGGGCGAGAGCGTCCCGGTGAAGGTGGACGTGCGGGTGCTGGCGGCGACGAACAAGGACTTGAAGGCGAGGGTGGCGGAGGGGCTGTTCCGCGAGGACCTGCTGTACCGGCTGGACGTGGTGCACCTGCACCTGCCGCCCCTGCGCGACCGGCGTGAGGACATCCCGGCGCTGGCGGAGCACTTCGCGGCGCTGCACGCGCGGGGCGGGGTGCGGCCGGTGGTGACGGCGGACGCGATGGCGCGGCTCACGGTGTACGACTGGCCGGGCAACGTGCGGCAGTTGGAGAACGTGATGGCGCGGGCGCTCGCGCTGAACGTCACGGGCGTGCTGGGGCCGCCGGACTTCCCGGAGCCCATCGGTGACGCGCCCAAGCGGCTGACGGGGCTCGCGGGGGATCTGCCGAGCCTCGCGGAGCTGTCGCGGCGGTACGCGGCGCACGTGCTCCAGCACGTGGGCGGCAACAAGAGCGAGGCGGCGCGCCTGCTGGGCGTGGACCGCAAGACGCTCTACAAGCTCCTGGAGACGCCGGAAGCGCCCGAGGGGATTCCGCCTGCGGAGGGGCGGAGCTGATCCGCGGAGTCACTTTCCGCCGTTCGTGGCAATCGCCGTTCGGGGCGCATGCCCTGCCCACCCACGCGCTTTCGCGCGCAGGAGATCGCACCTGGGCCGACGTTGAGGATGTCAGCGGGGACCCGTAGCGTTGCGGCCTGTATGCGCCGCCGCTGGTTCCCCCTCGGACTCCCCCTGTTGTTCTTCGCGTGCGCTCCGGTGGAGCCCCCCATTCCCATCGCGCCGGTGGATGCGGGCACCGTGACGGCACAGGCCCCCGCGCCCGAAGCGGAGACCGCGCCGCCGACGGAGTCCGCGCAGGCGCTGCACTCCGCATGGCAGGCCACCGCGCCCGAACCGGCCGATGACGGCGGCGTCACGCATGCGACGGCTCCGGCCCTGCTTGGCGCGGTGGAGGGTTCAGAGGACGCGGGCAGTGCGCTCTCGTTGTCAGTGGAGCCTTCGCTGTCGCAATCCGCCTCCGTCGGAGGGAACTCCGAAGCCCTTCCTGGCGAAGAGGAACCGCAGGTCATCACGGAATCCGAGGTCCCCGTGCTGGAGCTGGGACCGGACGGCGAGCCGTTGATCGACGCGGATGACTCGGCGACCGGTACGGATGCCCTCGCGCAAGCCGATGAGGATGCGCTGGACGGAGGAATCGCTCCAGGCTCGTCCGTTGTCGTGGGCACCGACGGCGATGAGGACGCCATCGCCGATGCACCGCTCACGGACGTCGACGCGGGCATGGAGCCCTACGCCATTCCGTACTCCCCGGACGCGGGCTCTCTGCGCGTGCGCCGCTCCATCGCGGTGCGCTCGGAGCCCCGGCAGGACTCGCCTTCACTTGGCACCGTGGCCCAGGACATGCGCGTGCGCTGGAAGGGCGCGATGCGCGGACCGGACTGCGAGACGTGGGTGGAGCTGGAGCCGCGCGGCTGGGTCTGCGAGCGCTACCTGGAACAGAACTTCCGCGAGCCCCGCGTCCGCCCGCTGCCCCGCGTGGAGGAGGGCGCGCTCACGCCCGGCATCTACGCACGCGTGGTGGGCCGCCGCGTGCGCGCCTACCCGAGCCTCGCGCTCGCCCGGAAGAAACGACAGGGCGTGCTGCTCAAGGGCTCCGTCACCGTGAAGCTCCTGGGCCAGGTGAAGGTTGGCCGGCGCACCTTCTGGCGCACCTCCGACGGCCAGTACTTCGAAGCGCGCGTGCTGCGCGAACACCGCCCCTCCGACTTCAGCGGCCTGGACGCGGAGGCCCTCGCGTCCCTGCCCATGCCCTTCGCCTGGGCGCAGTCCCGCGCCGCCCCCCGCACCGACGTGGTGGTGCGCAAAGCCCCCGACGCGCGAGCCGAACGCGAAACCGTCCTCCCTCCGCGCACGCTCGTCTCCGTGCGAGAGCTGTCCCCCGACGGCCAGTGGGTCCGCATCGCGGAGGACCACTGGGTGGCGCGCGACGACCTGCACGTCGCGTGGTCGCTGGCATCGCCGTCCATCGTGGATCCCGGCGCGCGCTGGCTGGACGTGGACCTGGAGGCGCAGACGCTCATCGCCTACGAGGGCGACCGCCCCGTCTACGCCACGCTCATCTCCTCCGGCAAACCCGGCACCGACACGCCCGAAGGCCTCTTCCGCATCTGGGTGAAGTTCGCGGAAGCCGACATGACGGGCCGCATGGGCAGCGCCAGCTACCGCGTGGCCACCGTGCCGTGGACCATGTTCTTCGAGGGCGACTTCGCCCTGCACACGGCCTACTGGCACGACCGCTTCGGCGAACCCGTGAGCCACGGCTGCATCAACCTGGCCCCGAAGGACGCGCGAGCCCTCTACGGCTGGACCACGCCTGACGTGCCCACCGGCTGGTCCATGGCCCACGCGACGCAGGACGACCCCGGCACCTGGGTGCGCATCCGAGGGCAGGCGCGCGAACAGCCGAAGAAGCGGCGCAACCGCACGGCCGTCGTCGCCACCGTGCGCGACCTCTAGCCGCCCAGCACGGACACCGTGACGCGGCGGCGGTGCGGCGACGTGCGGTGCTCCCAGACGTAGACGCCCTGCCACGTGCCCAGGTCCGCCTCGCCGTCCTTCACGGGCACGCTCAGGGACACCTGCGTCAGCACCGTGCGCACGTGCGCGGGCATGTCGTCCGGCCCCTCCGCGTCGTGCTGGAACAGCGGGTCTCCGTCCTTCACCAGCCGGGAGAAGAACGCCTCCAGGTCGCGCTGGACGACGGGGTCCGCGTTCTCGCTGATGATCAGCGACGCGCTGGTGTGGTGCAGGAACAGCGTGCACAGGCCCTCGCGGATGCCCGTGCCCTTCACCGCCTTCTGCACCTCACCGGTGATGTCCACCAGGCCCCGGCCCCGCGTGGACACCGTCAGCTCCTTCGCCTGATACACCCTGCGCCTCCGTCCCGCGGCTCAGCGTCCGTCCAGCCGCTTCACGAGGAACGCCGCCAGCTGCTCCAGCTCCTCGCTGATGAGGGTGTGCCCACCGTCGAAGGGTAGGAACTCCACCGGCATCCCCGCGCCCGTCAGCAGGTCACGCAGGCGCTCGGCCTCCTGGAAGGGGAGCAGCGGATCCTGCCGGCCATGTCCCTGGAACACCGGCAGGGACGGCCGGGCGCGGGCCTTCGCCGTCCACTCGTCCCGGGCGACCGTGGCCCCGGACAGCAGGCACAGCCCGGCGGGGCACTCCTCCAGCCGCAGCGCCACGTCCGTGGACATCATCGCGCCCTGGCTGAAGCCTCCCAGCACGACGCGATTCAAGGGCACCTGGAGCGCCGCCACCGTGCTCATCAGCGCCCGGCGCGCGGCGGGCATCCCCGCCGGCACGGCCTGGGAGTACTGCGCCCAGTCGCGCTTCTGTCCCATCAGGTACTCCATGGGGATCTCGAACCACATGCGCCCGCCGCCCATGCCCAGATGCTCCATGGTCAGCGGCGCCTCCGGGAACACGAAGCGCACGGACGAGGCCAGCCGGGGCGCGGCCGTCATCAGCTCCGGCGCCAACGCCACCAGGTCCGTGCCCGGCGCGCCCAGGCCGTGGCTCAACACCACCACCAGCTCCGGCGTCGCGCCCTCGGGGAGCGCGTCCACCACGTGGCAGTTCAACTCCCCCAGCTTCGTGCGCACGTGGCGCGGGCGGAGGCTCACGGCTGCGTGTCGCTGATGGTGATGTGCTGGATGACCATCTCCGTCTCCGGGCGGTCCTGCGGTCCGCGCGGCGTGTTGGCGATCTTCACCACCACGTCGTTGTAGCCCTTCACCACCTCACCGAAGATGGTGTGCCGGCCCTTGAGGAACTGCGGCGTGGACGTGGTGATGAAGAACTGGCTGCCGTTGGTGCCCGGGCCCGCGTTGGCCATGGCCAGGAGGCCCGTCTTGTCGAAGTCCCGGTTGCTCTTGAACTCGTCCCCGAAGCGGTAGCCCGGGTCGCCACGGCCGGTGCCCGTGGGGTCGCCGCCCTGGATCATGAAGTCCGGGATGACGCGGTGGAAGATGACGCCGTCGTAGAGCGGCTTGCCCTCCACGCGCTCGCCCGTCCTGGGGTTGATCCACGGCTGTTCGCCGGACGCCAGGCCCACGAAGTTCGCCACCGTCTTGGGCGCGTCCTTGGAGAAGAGCTTGAGCACGATGGTGCCCTGGTTCGTCTCCATCGTGGCCCAGAGGTCCTGGCCCTCCAGGGCCTTCTTCTGGAAGCCCTTCGCGGAGGCCACGTCCGTCTGCAGGCTCACCGTGCGGGTGTCCGGCTCGGAGTTGGCGGGGGCCTTCGCGGCGGGCGGCTGCTCCTTGTCCTTGGAGCACGCGGTCAGGGCGAGGCAGAGGAGTCCAGCGGTCAGGAATCGGGTGCGCATGGGGCGCGCATCCTAGCGGCTTTCGACCGGGCTCCAGCGTGTTAAAGAGGGTGGCATCCCCGGAGGTTTTCCCTGTGACAACCGGACAGGAATGGCTGGTTGACGCGAGCGGCTGCGCGCCGGAGCGGCTCAAGGACGCGGCCGCGCTGGCGGGACTCTTCGAGGAGCTGGTCGTCCTGATGGACCTGAAGGTCGTGGGCCAGCCGCAGTGGCATGTCTTCCCGGAGCCCGGTGGCGTCACCGGACTGGCGCTCCTGGCCGAAAGCCACCTGACCGTCCACACCTTCCCGGAGCACGGCTTCGCCGCGCTCAACGTTTATTGCTGTCGCACCCGCGCGCGTCCGGACTTCGACGCGCTGGCGGCGAAGCATCTGGGCGCCACGTCGTGCCGCGTGCGCGAGCTGTCGAGAGGGGTGGAGGCGTGACGCAGGGGGCGTGTCCGTCGTGTGGCGCGAGCGTGGAGTTCTCCGCCGGGTCCGCGCAGGTGGTCGTCTGCGCCCACTGCCAGACGATGGTGGCGCGCGTGGGCGCGGAGCTGGAGGCCCACGGCAAGGTGGCCCGCATCGTGGAGACGGACTCCCCGCTGCGCCTGGGGCTGGAGGGCCGCGTCAACGGCACCGCGTATCAAATCGTCGGGCACCTCCAGAAGGACCACGGCGCCGGCCCCTGGGACGAGTGGTACGTGGAGATGTCCGACGGCCGCACCGGCTGGCTCAGCGAGTCCGAGGGCGCCTTCCACCTGCTCTCCGACGGGGGCGTGGAGGAGGGCCTCGCATTGCAGGACCTGCACCCCGGCGAGCGCCTGCGCCTGCGCAACCGCCCGCTGGTGGTGGAGGAGCGCGGCCACGGGCGCGTCACTTCCGCGGAGGGACAGCTCCCCAGCGACGTGGATCCGGAGGCGGACAGCTACTACGTGGACGCCACCGGCCCGCGCGGCCTGTTCGTCACGCTGGACTTCGGCACGCGCGACCGCGACCCGGAAGTGTTCCTGGGGCAGAAACTGGAGCTCGTGCAGCTGGGCATCCCCGCGGGGGAGCTGCGCCCGCGCGTGCGCAAGGCGCAGTTGCAGCAGGCGCGCTGTACCCACTGCAACGGCCCGCTGGAGCTGCGCGCGCCGGACCAGACGCTGCGCGTGGCGTGCCCGTACTGCGGCGCGCTGATGAGCGTGGCCCAGGGCAAGCTGGCCTTCCTCAAGCTGCTCCAGAAGCCGGAGCTGCCGGCGGCCCTCGCCCTGGGGCAGAAGGGGACGCTCGACGGCGCGGAGTGGATCTGCATCGGCTACCAGGAGCGCTCGTGCGTGGTGGAGGGCACGCGCTACCCGTGGATGGAGTACCTGCTCTACCACCCGGCGCGCGGCTTCACCTGGCTGATGGAGTCCAACGGCCACTGGGTGTTCCTGAAGCCCCTGGCCGCCGGTGACGCGAGCGTGGTGCCGCAGGTGTCCGCCTTCTACGACCGCCGCCGCTACAAGGCCTTCCAGTCCGTCACCGCCGTCACCGACGCGGTGGTGGGCGAGTTCTACTGGAAGGTCTTCCAGGGCGAGACGGCGCGCGCCACCGAGTACGTCGCGCCGCCGTACTCGGTGAACGAGGACGCCACCGACAACGAGGTCACGTACACGCACGGCGAGTACCTCACGCCAGAGCAGGTGCGCGACGCGTTCAAGCTGAAGGAGCCGCTGCCCAGGCCCCGGGGCATCGCGCCCAGCCAGCCCAACACGCGCCGCGCGGCGATGATGCGGACGCTGCGCTGGTCGGCGCTGTGGCTGCTGGGCTTGTTCGCGCTGGCGGCGGTGCTCCACGCGCGCGCGCTCAACGCGCAGGTGCTGGACATGATGGTGAAGCTGGACCGGGACGCCGCGTCGGGCACGCCGGCCGCCATGCACTTCAGCCAACCCTTCGAGCTCACCCGGGACGGCAACGTGCGCGCCCAGGTGTCCATGGGCAACGCCATCGACAACGCGTGGGTGGGCGTGCAGGGCGACCTGGTGAACCAGGAGACCCAGGACGTGGTGAGCTTCTACGAGGAGATCAGCTACTACCACGGGCGCGACAGCGACGGTTCGTGGAGCGAGGGAGGCCAGCAGGGCAGTGTGTTCCTGTCCGCGATTCCCAAGGGCCGGTACGTGCTGCGCACCACCACGTCGTTCGACCCCGCGCTGGGGCTCAGCGCGGCCAACGGGACAGCGCCCATCGTCTACCGGGTGGTGCTCACGCACGACACGCCCAACGAGAGCTGGTTCGGCATCGCGCTGGTGCTGCTCCTGGTGATTCCGGCGCTGTCGTTCTTCGGCGCCCACAGCTTCGAAACCGAGCGCTGGAAGGAAAGCAACCTGTAGTGCTCAAGGCCCTCGCGGCAAAGGGAGGTGGACGATGCGGTACCTGGGAGGACTGGTGCTCATGGCGTACGCGTGGGCCACCTATACGGGTTGGGCCCCGTTCAGTGAGGAGGAGCGCGGGCGGGTGACCGGTGACGTGAAGCGCGGTCCCGGCGGCGTGCTGCTGTGGACCGGTGGATTCATGGGAGGCAAGTGATGCTGTTGCTCGGAGTGGTGGTCACCCTGCAGGGAGTGCTGGCGAGCATCATCTATTCGCTCATCGGCCTGGTGGTGTTCGTGGCGGGCTTCTACGTCATCCGCCTCATCCTGCCGTACGACGTGCACAAGGAGATCGAGGTCGACCAGAACGTCGCGCTGGGCATCGTCATCGGCTCGTTCATCCTGGGCCTGGCCATCATCATCGCGGCGGCCATCAGCGGCTGAAACACGTGACGCTTTGAACAAGACGCTGCTCTTCCTCACCGTCCTCGTCATCGCGACGTGCGGGCTCATCTACGAGCTCATCGTCGGGACGCTCGCCAGCTATCTGCTGGGGGACAGCATCACCCAGTTCTCCACCGTCATTGGCGGCTACCTCTTCGCCATGGGCATTGGCAGCTACCTGTCGCGCTTCGTGGAGCGCGGGGTGGCCCAGCGCTTCGTGGAGATCGAGCTGGCCGTGGCCCTGGTCGGCGGGCTGTGCGCGCCGATGCTGTTCCTCACCTTCACGCTCACCGGCGTGTTCCCCGTCGTCCTGTACGGCAGCGTGTTGATCATCGGCACGCTGGTGGGGCTGGAGATTCCCCTCCTGCTGCGCATCCTGCAGGACCAGCTCAAGTTCAAGGACCTGGTCAGCCAGGTGCTGACGTTCGACTACCTGGGCGCGCTCGCGGCCAGCGTGGCTTTCCCACTGCTGCTGGTGCCGAAGCTGGGCCTGGTGCGCACGTCGCTGCTCTTCGGACTGCTCAACGCGGGCGTGGGGCTGTGGAGCACGTGGCTGCTGGCGCCCGTGCTGGCCAACCCGGTGCGCCTGCGCGTCAAGGCGGTGTTGCTGTGCGCGGGGCTGCTGGTGTGCTTCGCGTTGGGGGACCGGCTCACCACGTTCTACGAGGACCAGCTCTACGCGGATGAGGTCGTCCACGCCACGAGCTCCCCCTACCAGCGCATCATCGTCACGCGCGGCAAGCGGGGCTTCTCGCTGTTCCTCAACGGCAACCTCCAGTTCGCCAGCATCGATGAGTACCGCTACCACGAGTCCCTGGTGCACCCCGCCATGGTGCGCGCGCAGAAGGTGGAGCACGTGCTCATCCTGGGCGGCGGGGACGGGCTCGCGGCGCGCGAGGTGCTGAAGTATCCGGAGGTGAAGTCCATCACGCTGGTGGACCTGGACCCCGCCATCACCGGGCTCGCCACGGGCTACGGGGAGCTGGCGGCGCTCAACCACCACTCCATGACGCACCCGAAGATGCGCGTCATCAACACGGACGCGATGCAGTTCCTGGCCGAAGGCGCGAACACCTGGGACGTCGTCATCGTGGACTTCCCGGACCCCAACAACTTCGCGCTGGGGAAGCTGTACACGACGGGCTTCTACAAGATTTTGAAGAAGCGCCTGGCGCCGGGCGGGGTGGCGGTCATCCAGAGCACCAGCCCGCTGTTCGCGCGGCGCTCGTTCTGGTGCGTGGAGACCACGCTCAAGGCCGCGGGCTTCTGGACGCAGCCGTACCACGCGCTGGTGCCGTCCTTTGGCGAGTGGGGCTACGTGCTGGTGGCGCAGGAGCGCGCCGGCCGCTACCGCCCGCTGCCGGAGGGGCTGGCGTTCCTGGATGAAGACACGCTGGAGGGGCTCACGCGCTTCTCTCCGGACATGTCGCCGCTGCCGGCGGAGGTGAACCGGCTGAACAACCAGGTGCTGGTGCACTACTACGAAGAGGAGTGGCGCCGGTGGAACTGACGCGGCGCGAGCTGGTGGCCGCGTTCCTGGGCGCCTCCGTGGCGAGCGCCTGTACGCGGCAGGCCGCTCGCGCGCCGGTGCCGGGCGCCATCGTGGACCGGGCGGTGGACACCGGCCACAAGTTGCGCACAGGACCGCTGCCGCGCGCGCAGACCTTCGAGCCGGTGGACGTGCTGATTGTCGGCGCGGGCGCGGCCGGCCTGTCCGCCGCGTGGCGCCTGTCCGCCGCGGGCGTGAAGGACGTGCGCGTGGTGGAGCTGGAGGCGGAGGCCGGCGGTACGTCGCGCTCCGGCCGCAACGGCGTGTCCGCGTTCCCGTGGGGCGCGCACTACCTGCCGTCGCCCCTGGAGGACCGGGGGCCGGTGATGCGCCTGCTGCGGGAGATGGACGCCGTCACCGGCGTGGACGCGGAAGGCCATCCGTCGTTCGCGGAGGAGCTGCTCATCCAGGAGCCCGACGAGCGCGTCTTCTACAAGGGCCACTGGTACGAGGGGCTGTACCTGCGCGCGGGCGCGAGCCCCGAGGACCTGGCGGAGTTGGAGCGCTTCGACGCCAAGATGAACGCCTTCGCCGCCGCGCGCGACGCGAAGGGGCGCAAGGCGTTCGCGGTGCCGGGGGCGCTCTCCAGCGACGACGCGGAGTGGACCGCGCTGGACGCGGTGAGCATGGCGCGGTGGATGGAGGTGGAGGGCTTCCGCTCGCCCCGGCTGAAGTGGTTCGTGGACTACGCGTGCCGCGACGACTACGGCGCCACCTCCGAGCACGTCTCCGCCTGGGCGGGCATCTGGTACTTCGCCGCGCGGCAGAACGGGAAGGGGGAGCGCAGCGACGGCTTCCTCTCCTGGCCCGAGGGCAACGGCCGGCTGGTGAAGCAGCTGGCGTCGTCACTGGGGCCGCGCCAGCTGGAGACCCAGGTGCTGGTGCACACGGTGGAGCCAGGGGAGGATGGCTGCCGCGTGCACGCGCTGGATGCTCGCACCGGAGCGCCCCGGGCCTTCCACGCGCGGCAGGTGGTGCTGGCGTGCCCGCGCTTCGTCGCCGCGCACGTGGTGGCGCCCTGGCGCGAGGCTCGGCCCGCGTGGATGGAGGCCTTCGTCTACAGCCCGTGGGTGGTGGCGAACCTGACAGTGTCCGCGCCGCCAGTGTCGCGAGGCTTCCCGCTGGCCTGGGACAACGTCTTCTACGAGAGCCAGAGCCTGGGCTACGTGGTGGCCACGCACCAGTCGCTGCGCCAGGACGCGCGCGGGCCCACGGTGCTCACGTGGTACCTGCCCATGGCCGGCGCGGACGTGAAGGCGGAGCGCAATAAGGCCCTCTCCGCGACGTACGGGGACTGGGAGGCGCTGGTGATGGCGGACCTGATGCCGGCGCACCCCGGGGTGGGCGCGCTCGCGCAGCGGCTGGAGGTGCAGCGCTGGGGCCATGCCATGGTGCGGCCCCAGCCCGGCTTCCTCTGGGGCGAGGCACGCCGCGCCGCGCAACAGAGCCTGGGGCGGCACCTGCACTTCGCGCACACGGACCTGGGCGGCATGGCCCTCTTCGAGGAGGCCAACTGGTTCGGCGTGCAGGCCGCGGAGCGGGCCCTGACGGGAATGGGGCTCAAGAGCGCCAGTTGGTTGTAGCCATCGGAAGCGGGAGGGAAGGGCACATGAAGGACAGTCGCTTCAGCCGGGCGGAGTTCCTCGGACTCACCAGCCTGCTCGCGGGCTCCACGCTGTTCCCGGGACGGGGCGAAGCGGCTCCGGACGGGGGCACGCCCTCCCTGCGCACCGTCAAGTCGCCGGGGCTCACGGGCGTCCTTTCGCCGGACGCGGGCGTCGCGGCCCCCAGGGCAGGCGCGGCGGCGGGCTCGCAGGCGGAGTACGAACAGCTGCGGCAGGGCTGCACCGCGTCCCTGCCGGTGCGCTCCTCGTCCGATGACGGCGCGGAGTTCGTGCGCATTGGCGAGTGGATGCAGCGCCAGAAGCTGTCCAGCGACGTCTACGGCAACGGCGACTTCGTGCAGGCCTTCGAGAAGAAGGTGGCGGACCTGCTGGGCTTCGAGGACGCGTGCTTCATGCCCACGGGCACCATGGCGCAGCTCAGCGCGCTGCGCATCTACGCGGACGCGAGCAACGTGCGCACGGTGGGCGTGCACCCGTCGTCGCACCACGTGCTGCACGAGGACGACGCCTACTCCGTGCTGCACCAGCTGCGCGCCGTGTACCTGGGCCCGTGGACGCGGCCGCTGCTGGCGGAGGACGTGGCCCAGTCCCGCGATGTGCTGGGAAGCGTCAGCGTGGAGCTGCCGGTGCGCTGGCTGGGCGGGCAGCTCCAGACGTGGGAGCAGCTCAACGAGCTCAAGCGCACCTGCCGCGACAAGAAGGTGAAGCTGCACATGGACGGCGCGCGGCTCTGGGAGAGCCAGCCCTTCTACGGCCGCTCCTACGCGGAGATCTGCAAGGGCTTCGACTCCGTCTATGTGTCCTTCTACAAGATGGTGGGCGGCATCGGCGGCGCGATGCTGGTGGGCAACCGCGACTTCATCCAGGAGTCGCGCGTGTGGCGCCACCGGCACGGCGGCAACCTGTACCACCTGGCCCCGCTGGTGGCCTCCGCGGCCATGCGCTTCGACGCCGCGCTGGCCGCCGTCCCCGGCTACGTGAAGCGGGCCAAGGCGCTCACCGCGCTCATCGCGGCGGACACGCGCGTCACGGTGCTGCCGCAGCCCGTGCAGACGAACATGTTCCACGTGTTCCTGCGCGGCTCACCGCAGGCCTACAACCGCCAGCGCGACCGCATCGCGCGTGAGGACCGGGTCTGGGTGGCGGGAGGCTTCGGACAGACGCGCGTGCCCGGCGTCGTGTCCACGGAGCTGCAGGTGAGCGAGGGGCTGGGGGGCATCAGCGACGCCGACGCGGCCCGGGCCTTCCTGCGCCTGCTGGAAGCGGCCTGAAACCTGGCCGCCTGCCTTGACGTCGGGTGTCAATGTCAGACACCCGACGGGTGAAACACAGCAGGCCAGCGCGTCAGGCCGCCTTCTTGAGGCTGTACTGCGGCTCCTGCTCCTGAGCCTTCAGGAAGAACTCCGAGTCCAGCAGCATCACGATGCGGCCCTTGTCGTCGTGGAACGCGATGGGGCCGTGCGCGGTGAAGTGGATGAGCGACTCCTCCAGCGCGGTGGTGGCGGGGTGCTCGGCGCCCAGCGGCTCGAACTCGTAGTCGCCCGCGCGGGTGATGCCCAGGCGGTCGTGCGTCGAGCCGGAGAGGATGAAGATCTCCGCCGGGCCCAGGTGCTTGTGCGGCGCGAAGACGGCGCCCTTCTCCATCTTCAGGATGGCGCTCCACACGCCCGTCTCCGCGCTCACGCGCAGCAAGCGGTAGGAGGTTCCAGGCCCGAGCGGCTTCCACTCGAGGTCCGCGGTGTGCACCAGGCCATTCATCATCGCCATTCCGGACATGACAGCCTCCTCGCTCAGCCCTGCGTCTGTGTGTCTTCAGCCATGATAACGCCCAGGAATGAAATCCTTGCAAGTTAGTCGCACGTGTCGGGTTGTTGTCTTTGACGCATCCCTTTGTCTCAGGAAGATTCCATGGCGGCTGTCCGCAGGGGCCGCTACCGGTCGCATTTTCTGATCAGGCAGCACGCGGCCGGTGTTTCCGGACCCCTGTGGAAACCCCTCATCCGAGGGCGTACCCGCAGCAAATCCGAGTCGCACTGCCCTGCCTGTTATCTCGTGGTGATGTCGTCCAAGCGCACCGAAGAAGGACGGCGGCTCCGGAGTCCCAGCTCCACCAGGGCCTGCCCCGCGTCCGTCACGGCCTTCTCCAGCTCCGCGGCGGCTTCCTCCTGTCCGAAGACGACACCCTTCCCGAGCCAGCCATTCAGCTCGGACGCCAACGCACGCGCCGACGGGTAGCGGTCAGCGGGCGAAGGCTGGAGGAGCTTGCGAAGCGGCAGGCGGAGGGGCTCGGGGAGCTTCGCGGTCAACGCCTCCAGGTCCGCCTGTGTGTAGGTCGCCGCGCGCCAGATGGCCGCCTCCGTCCGGACGTCGCATCCCGCCAGCCGCGCCCGGCGAATCGCGCGCCGGACTCGCACGAGCTTCCGCTTCGACAGCGAAGCCTTCACCTCTTCGGTGACGTCGTCCGGGGCATCCAGCAGGTTCCTGCCCGTGGCCAGTTCGAGCATCACCACGCCCAGGTTGAACAGGTCCGAGCGCGCATCAACACGGCCGGACAGGAGCATCTCCGGGGATGCGTAATAGGTGTCCCCCTGCGGCCGATGCACGGTGGAGGAAACGCGCCCCGGCAGTGAGGACAGCGCGAGCCCGAAGTCGGAGACCCGCACGTTGCCCTTCCAATCGACGAAGACGTGGTCCAGGTCGATGGCACGGTGAACGATGTTCAAGGGATTGCCGTTCGCGTCCTTCGCCTCGTGCGCGTGCGCCAGCGCCTCCGCGACCCGCGCTCCGACGTGCAGCACGAAGAGCGGCGAGAACCAGCGACGGCACTCCGAGACGATGGTCAGCAGGTCGCACAGGCTGTGACCGGACGGATGCTCCGTGATCACGTACCAGGAGCCTTCCGCCTTCTGCATCCCCTCGACGCGGAAGATGCCCGGGTGCTCCAGGAAGGAGGCAAGGCGCACCTGCTCCTCCAGCTTCGCTCGCGCCCGCTTCACGCGCGTCATTCCCTGGTCGCTCGAAACGCCAATCGCCTTGAGCAACACCCGGCCCTTGATCTGCCCCTCTTCCGTGCGACGCCGCGCCACCAGGAGGCTGATTCCGTGATGCGCCTCCCCCAGGTCATCGCGGAACTCGTACTGGAAGCCATCCTTCGTGAAGAGGATGGACCCTCTTGGAGCCTTGAACTCGACTGACGCCATCCGCCGTCTCCTCTCGCCCGGGCAACATCCCGACGCGATACCGTGCACGTTACCCAGGGGATGGGGAACATGGGAACGACCCCCTGAGGTCATGTCGCGCCACGAGCGGAATCCGGCAAGACCAACCACCTACCCAGGACGTCTCTCCGTCCCGCTCAGGGCCAGCGGTCCACGACCTTGCCGCGAATGATGTTCGCCACGGCCTGCACCCGGCCATCCTTGAAATCTTTGGCGGGCATCGCCACCACGAAGCAAACGGGCTGCTCGTCCTGTCCAGGGAGCTTCACGCGGTCATATCGAATGACGGCCGTCGGCCCTTCGTTAATCCCCATGGGGTGGGGGGTGTAATACGCCGTGCCGTAGAAGCGCGTTCCGGGAGGAGCCACCTGCACCGCCCGTGGATCGTCGTGACCCTTGGGAACAACAGCCACCACCGCCGCACCTGCGGTAAGCCAGGGTGACTCATTCGTGCCGTAACGGTCATCCGCGATGACGAGGAAGGTTTCGCGCACTTCCCAGTGAAGTTCTTCCCGCATGGCCCGTTCCGCACCGGCCGGGCACGTGAATGCCTCGGGGCGAATCTGGGAGCCGGGGCAGCCCGCCGCCAGCGCCGCCACCAGGGACAGCGAAGCGCACCCGGCGGCACCGGGGGGGCGCTTCTGCATGCGGGGCGCGGCCTGGGGGGGCGCTTCGAGTGACGGGGTCTTCACGGGTGAACCTTCCTTGGGGGCGGCGACGATTTCGGGTCCCGGTGTGGATACGGACGCCGGGCCAGTGGGTGACATACCAGGGGCTGGGGGCGTGGACGGCGAGGAACGAGCGGTGCCGGGTGGGGTCGGCGTGGCAATCACGGGCGGTGACTGCGGGGGCGACGCTTCAGGGCGAAACCAGAAGGCCGCAGCGGCGACGAGCGCGACGACAGCGACGACGACGCCCGCGAGCCAGCGCCGCGTATCGCGGGAGCGTGGCATCAGGCTGACGTGCCGTTTGAGCGGGGCGGGATGAAGCGACGGCACCAAGGCGGCAGGGGGCACGCTGCCAGCGGGTTCCACCTGCCGCTGTTCAGAGGGGGCATGCGCCGGCACGTCGTAGTCGCTCCCAGGAGCGGCGAGCAGCTCCGAGAACTCGCGACGCAACGCTTCGGTATCGACCGGGCGCCTCTTGGGGTCACGAGAAAGGATGTCGTCGACGAGATCACTCAGCGCTTCGGGAGCGCGGGCATTGACCGCGCGAGCAGCGGGCGGCGGCGCGACCGGGCTGTTCAGGGCAAAGCGCCCGTTGAACTCCGTCGGGCGCGGATCCGTCAGCAGCTCATAGAGCATGGCACCGACGGCGAAGATCTCGTCCGCCACCTTGAAGGCGTACCGCGCCCGGTGCTCGTCCTTGTGCTCCCGTAGGAACTGGAACTGCTCCGGTGCACGGAAGCGATCTGTCCCCGGGGGCAACCCGCCCTCCGTCAGCTCTTCAGCGAGCGTGTGGGTCGCACAACTGAAGTCGATGATGACGGGCTCGCCGTCGCTCTTGCGGATGAGGACGTTGCTCGGCTTCAGGTCGCGATGAAGCACGCCACGCCCGTGCATGTAGGACAGCGCGGCGCAGAGCTTGTCAAAGACCGTCAGGATCTCGCGCACCGTGGGGTGTTTGCGTTCCTTCCACTCCGCCAGCGTCCATCCCTCCACGTAGTCGAGTGCAAGGTAGGCGTTGCCGCTCTCCGCGTAGCCGTACCCCCGGTGCCCGACGATGTTGGGATGGTCCAGCAGGAGCAGCGCCGTCAGCTCGCGCAACGTGCGGGCATGGGTCTTCTTGAGGTCCCCGCTGGTTTCACGGTGACGCGCGATCTTGAGCGCGCTCTGAATTCCGTTCTTCTCCACGCGGTAGACGACGGCGAAGCCCCCATTGCCAAGCTCTCCTGTGACGCGCCATCCGTCCACGACGGCACCTGACGGAAGTCTGAGCAAGGTCGCGGTCATCGGGCTTCCCCTGGAGTGGGTCTGGGAAAGCGCACCTTGTGGATCGTGAGGCTTCGTCCCCCATCCCCGCGCACCTCCAGGGTGAAACTGGGGCTGGCCTCCAATCCTTGCGTATCCGCCACCACCAGCACCCGCCGCTCCTTCCCTGGAGGAATCGCTCCCTCCTGGACATTCACGAGCCGTGCCCTCAAGGGTCCCCCCACCCTGCCCAGCAACAGTGCCTCACGCGGCGTCCATTCTGGCCGGCCCACCTCGTTGAAGATTCGGAGATCCACCAGCACCCACCCCTTGCCCCTGAAGGACACGGTCTTGTCTGACGAAAGCCCCTGGGCGCCGGGCTCGACGATATTGACCTCAGAGGTCGTGACTCCCATCTCGTCCACGTAGCCCAGCAGCACGAAGTCCTCCGGCTGCGGCACCTTGGCTTGAGCGGCGGTCTGGCAAGCACTGTCCGGAAGCGCGGGACGCTGCACGTCGATCCGCGTATCCACTTCGGCCGGGTCAGTCACCAGCGAGAAGGCGGCCCGCGCGGGTGCCCTGCCGTCCGCGAAGAAGACCCCCATCTCCTGCTGCTCGTCCTTCCGGAGGTCGGACACGGCTTGGACGATGACCGACCGCTCCCCCGCATCCAGGACGCGGATCCGCGACTCGTCGACGGTGAGGGACTTCCGTTGGATCGGAGCGGGGAACAGGAGCAGCGTCGGTGTGTCCTGGGCGATGTGGACCACGGGCAGAGCTTCACCTGTGGTACTCGCGACGGTGACAGGCCGTTCCCGTCTGACGCGGCCCCCAGGTGACGGCTCGGCGTGCGCCGCGGCTCCCCATGCGAGCGCCAGCGCAAGGGCCAATCTGAAAGGTTGGAGCAAGGATGCGTGACCTCCCGGATGGGCACGCTACCATCGCGGATGCACGCGCAGTGGCGCTCTTTCCCTCAGCCCGAGCCGCATCCCAAGCCCCCTGATTGGATCAAGGCGCCGCCCGTCCGCCGATCTCCGGGAAGCGCTGATAGGCGCGCTTGAGTGCATCCAAGTGGGTTGGGTTGTCCAGATCGAGCGGCGCGTCGGTGAGTTGCACAACCCACCCGCCCGACTCCGTGCGCCGCGCCCGTGAAAGCAGCTCGGCGTCACGGGTCGGGTCGGGGAATCCAATGGTCCGCGCGGCAGCGGCTGACCAGTAGTTGAGCCACCCAAGGTAATAGGGGATCTCTGGTGCGCGTATCTGCTCGAGGAGCTTGAGGGCCGGCAGCCCCCGACGTGGGGACGGCGGCCCCTCCAGGGTGGGGGCTGTCTGATACGCGATGTCCAGCGCAGCGTCATCCGGCGTCGCATGCCCCCAGAACGCGCAGGCGCCCTCCGCTACTCGCTCCAGCATCTCCCCTGCTGCCGCGACAACGGCCGCATCTAGCGGTAACTCCGCTTGGACATCGAGCAGCGGCTGACCACCCGGTCCGAGGCGTCCCGACCTCCCCCTTCCTGAAACCGTCACGGGGTAGCTCTCCTCGCCATTGCACAGGAGTGGGAGCTTTCCGCGTGGTGTCGCCTCAACGAGCCAGGCGTCGCGTTGAGGTAACTCGATAGGGCGCCCTCCTTTGCCCACTTCCCAATTCAGGCGCAAGCCGGGCAGCGCCCGTTCCATGCCACGGACGACCGCGAGTGTGCGGCCATCATTGGCCACGAGCACTGGCGCGTAGACGGTCAGATCGAGGCGTTTCCGAGTGGTCATCGCTTGCATCCTGTGACGACGACATTGAGGAATCGATTCGCTCGCAACAGCGCGTCCTTGTGCGCGTGGGTGCTCACCCCGATCACGTAGCCATATCCGCATGCCGCCGCAGCGTCTTGCTCCCTTTCTATTTGCTCCAGCTCCTTCGCAATCTCCTGCCTCCGGATGAAGTCATTGTACGTGTCGAATCGATGGGTCTTGATCTCCCACAGCACGCGCACGCCAACTTGCAACGCATCGAAGCGTACGCCGCCAATGACCACATCCATTCCGGGATAACGGTTGGGCGGGAACTTGTCGGCACATTCATTATGCGGGTCGTCCTCACCCGCGTGAGGCACAGGAACAGGTTCGCAACTGGCGCGGCCCGTCCTGTCCACGGGCACGGGTGGCACTGGGGGCTGCCAGTCCTGCCCCGCTGGCTCGGGCTTCAGCTTGGGCTTGCGTTGCGCTTCAGCTTCCCGAGAGGACACCTTCGCTCCTCGTGAGGTCCCTGCTTCCTCAGGGTAGGCGTGGCGAAGTTCGTATGCATCCAGCTCTTCCTTGATGGCGACGGCGGCCACCACCACGCCAAGAACGATCACGGCTCCCACGACAATCTCAGGAGCCACCAGAACGCAGAGCCCGATTCCCATGGCACCAGCGCCAGCGGAGGCGACAGAGCATCGTCCCGTGGTGTCATGGAATTCGATCCGGTCATGGTCGAGGGCTCGATAGCACTGCTCCACGAGAACGGGCCAAGGCTGGGAAGCCTCTCGGACAACGCAACGTCCCCCGTCAGTCCAGGGCAGTCTTGCCGCTCGCTGAAGGTTGGCAAGCCTCGGGTTCCGCGTTCCCCGCACACTGGGAGGCGGTGTCGACGAAGCGCAGGCCGAGAGGAAGAGTAGGAGTGCGATGCAAGCGCGGAAACGCATGACTACGAGCCGCCTACCGACACAGAAGAGGAAAGAAGAGCCTGGATCGCAACCAGGTCGCCGGGGCGGGCAGCGCGTAGCGTGAGGGTCATCGACGCCACTCCTCTTGGGACAGAAGGACCAACACCCGAGAGCGCACGTCGTCCCGGATCTCACGCACGCGCTCCAGGGATTTACCCTTGGGGTCCTCCAGAGGCCAATCTCCCCGCTTCAAGCCAGGCACGAAGGGGCACGCATCCCCGCATCCCATGGTGATGAGCCACTGTGCGTCCCGGGCGAGTTCATCCGTGAGGAGCTGGGGTTTGGCCTCCGACAGGTTGATGCCCACCTCCGCCATGACCGTCTGAACTTCGGGATGCACACGGGCCCCCGGCTGCGTACCGGCGGAAACGGCATGCGCTCGCGTCGGGTCCGCCATGGCGTTGAAGAACGCAGCCGCCATCTGGGAACGACCCGCGTTGTGCACACAGGCGAAGATGACCTTCTTCATCGGGAAGACTCCTCGGACGGGCTCTCACCGAAGCGGCGAGGAAGGACCGCGCTTCCCGCCGTGGGGAACAGCCGGCGCCGCAGCCACAGCGAGAGGTAGACGAGCGCGATGAGGGCGGGCACCTCGATGAGCGGGCCCACCACACCGGCCAGCGCTTCTCCAGAAGACATGCCGAAGACCCCCACGGCGACGGCGATGGCCAACTCGAAGTTGTTGCCCGCCGCCGTGAAGGAGAGCGACGCGGTCTCCTCGTAGCTGAAGCCCAGCTTGCGCGAGAGCAAGAAGGCGCCAGCGAACATGAGGATGAAGTAGACGAGCAGCGGAAGCGAGATGCGCAACACGTCCAGCGGCAGGCGCGTCAGCTTCTCCCCCTGCATCGCGAACATGAGGACGATGGTGTAGAGCAGGCCCAGCAGCGCCGTAGGGCCCAGTCGGGGCAGGAAGCGCTGCTCGTACCAGGCCTCTCCCTTGAGGCGGGTAAGCCCCACTCGCGTCAGCGCGCCCGCCACCAGCGGCACGCCCAGGAAGATGAGCACGCTCCTGGCGATGCTCCACATGGACACGTCGAACGCCGCGGCATCCGCTCCCAGCCAGCCCGGGATGACGGTGAGGAAGAGCCAGCCGAGCACCGAGTAGAAGAGGATCTGGAAGACGGAGTTGAGGGCCACGAGCACGGCGGCGACCTCGTTGCTGCCGCACGCCAGCATGTTCCAGATGAGGACCATGGCGATGCAGCGGGCAAGGCCGATGAGCACCAGGCCATTCCGGTAGTGCGGCAGGTCCGGCAGGAAGAGCCACGCCAGCGCGAACATGAGCAGCGGCCCCACCACCCAGTTGAGAAGGAGGGACGTGGTGAAGAGCTTCCCCCGCGCGCGCAAGCCACCCAGCTCGCCGTAACGCACCTTCGCGAGCACCGGGTACATCATCCACAAGAGGCCCAGTGCGATGGGCAGCGAAACGGTGTCCAGCTTCACCGTGTCCAATCGGCTCCCCAGGTCCGGGAAGGCGCGGCCCAGGCCGATGCCCAGGCCCATGGCGGCGAAGATCCACACCGGCAGGAAACGGTCGATGAGGGAGAGCTTCTTGACGACGCTGTCGGAGGCGGTTGGCGAGGACATGGACGGGAGCAACCAGGGAAGGGGGATAGGCGCTACTTGCAGGCGTCGGGGCCACAGGACTTCAGGACGCGCGCCACTTCGCGTTGCAGCGCCGCGCGCGAGGCGAAGGCGGCGACAAGGGCCTGCACCTGGGAAGCGCACAGCGCGTCCATCTGCGGCGCCAGCCGGTAGTAGACCCAACTGCCCTCGCGACGCGCCTCGACGAGCCCAGCGGCCTTGAGGACGGAGAGGTGCCGGGAGGTGTTGGACTGAGGAATGGAGAGGGCGCTTTCCAGATGGCAGACGCACAGCTCCGAGTGCGAGAGCAGTGCCACGATGCGCAGGCGCGTCTCGTCGCCCAGGGCCTTGAGGACGCGGGTCAGCGGGCGCACGTCGAGAGAAGGAACAGAAGACATGTCGATATGAAGATATCCGCATGTCATTGTTCCGGCAACCTGTACACGGGCGCCCCCGCACGAACGGACACGGTGCGCTTCGCGGAGCTCGGCTTGCGCTTGAAGGGGCGGGTTGGTGGCATGGCGTATCGCATGAAGGGGAACGCGCTCACGGAGGGCACGCTGCCCCTGGGCGGACCGGTTTCCGGCATGCAGGGTGAAATCAAGGCGGACCCCATGTGGGGCTTTGTCCGGGATCGCTTCGTCCGGGGACGCCGGAGGTTGCTATCCTCCGCGTCCCGATGCCCCGTCTCCTCTCGCCCGCGCAGGCCTGGCTGTTCGGCCGTGGCGTGGACCTCACCGTGTTCGCCGGCAGCGCGCTCGTGTCGGTGGCCTTCGTGCTGGCCGCGCCGTGGCTGGGCGCGGTGGGGGACACGCCCGCGTGGGCGTGGCTGCTGTTCGTGGTGGGCGTGGACGTGGCGCACGTCTGGTCCACGCTGTTCCGCACGTACCTGGACGGCGAGGAGGTGTCGCGCCGCCCCGGTCTCTACGTGGGCGCGCCGCTCGCCGCGTATGTGGCGGGCGTCTTCGCGTACATGGCCTCTCCCGGCGCGTTCTGGAGCCTGTTCGCGTACGTGGCGCTGTTCCACTTCATCCGCCAGCAGTACGGCTGGGTGGCGCTCTACGACCGCAAGGCGCGCGCGTCCGCCTTCGAGCGGCGCCTGGACGCGGCGGCCGTCTATGCCGCCACGCTGGGCCCCGTCGTCTGGTGGCACGCGAACCTGCCCCGCGGCTTCTGGTGGTTCGTGGAGAACGACTTCCTCTCCGGACTCCCCGCGTGGGCGGGCACGGTGGCGCTGGGCGCGCACGCGGCGGTGCTCACGCTGTGGGCGGGCTTCCAGTGTCTTCGCATCGCGCGGGGCGAAGGCGTGCAGGCCGGCAAGGTGCTGCTGGTGGCGGCCACGTGGGTGGCGTGGTTCGGCGGCATCGTGCTGGCGCGGGACGACTTCGCGTTCACGGTGATGAACGTGGTGCTGCATGGCGTGCCGTACTTCGCGCTCCTGTTCCGCTACGCGCGCGGGCGCCACGCGGAAGGTGGCTTCGGGGACCTGGGCGTGCTCCTGCGGGCGGGGCTGCCCGGCTTCCTGCTGTTCCTGACGGTGCTGGCGCTGCTGGAGGAGGGGCTGTGGGACGTGCTGGTGTGGCACGACAGCCCGGTGTTGTTCGGCGACGGTGGCCCCGTCCTGGAGGCCGATGTGCTGGCGCTCGTGGTGCCGCTGCTTGCACTGCCGCAGGCCACGCACTACGTGCTGGACGCGTTCGTGTGGAAGGCCGGGAAGGAACCCGCGCTGCTGGACAGGCTCGGCTGGTCCCGGACGGGCCAGGGTCCTGCAACCGTCAGCCAGGCGCACGAGGTGGTAGCCATTCCCGGAGGGGGTGAATAGAGCTAGTGGGTCTATGGCTCGACTCCTCCTCGTTTCGAACCGTCTTCCCGTCACCGTCAAGGCGGAGAAGGATGCCGTCTCCGTGGTGCGGAGCGCCGGAGGGCTCGCCACCGGCCTCAGCCGCCCGCACGAGCGCTCCGGAGGCCTGTGGATCGGCTGGCCCGGAGATGTCTCCCGGTTGACGGACGCCCAGCGCACGCAGGTGGAGCAGCAGCTGTCGGACCTGCGCTGCGTGCCGCTGTACCTGTCCGCCAGCGAGGTCAGCCGCTTCTACGAGGGCTACTCCAACCGGGTGCTCTGGCCGCTGTGCCACTACATGCTGGACCGCGTCCCCCGGCAGGACCGGGACTGGGACGCGTACCGCAAGGCGAACGAGCGCTTCGCCGACCTGGCCGCGAAGCACTACCAGCCGGGCGACACCATCTGGGTGCACGACTACCAGCTCATGCTGGTGCCCGGGCTGCTGCGCCAGCGCCTGCCGCAGGCGCGCATCGGCTACTTCCACCACATCCCGTTCCCGTCGTCTGAAATCTTCAGCACGCTGCCCCGGCGCGTGGAGCTGCTCAAGGGCCTGCTGGGCGCGGACCTCATCGGCTTCCACGCGGTGAGCTACGTGCGGCACTTCTCCGGCACGCTGCTGAGGCACCTGGGGCTGGACACGGACATCGACCGCGTCCTCTTCCAGGGCCGCGAGGTGCGCGTGGGCGCCTTCCCCATGGGCATCGACTCCACCGCCTTCGAGACGCTGGCGGGCGAGCCCGCGGTGCTGGACGAGGTGAAGACGCTGCACGACCGCGCCCACGGCGAGCGGTTGCTCGTGGGCATCGACCGGCTGGACTACACCAAGGGCATCCCCCGGCGCCTGCTCGCGGTGCAGCGCGTGCTGGAGCGCGACCCGTCCCTGCGCGGGCGCCTGCGCTTCATCCAGGTGGCCGTCCCCAGCCGCACGCAGGTGCAGGCGTACGCGGAATACCGCGAGACGGTGGATGAACTGGTGGGCCGCATCAACGGCCTCTATGGCACCGTGCACAGCACGCCCGTGCACTACCTCTACCGCTCGCTCAACGAGAAGCAGCTGGTGAGCCTCTACCGGGGCGCGGACGTGATGCTGGTGACGCCCGTGCGCGACGGCATGAACCTGGTGGCCAAGGAGTTCTGCGCGGCCCGCCCGGACGAGGACGGCGTGCTCGTGCTCAGCGAGTTCGCGGGCGCGGCGGCGGAGATGCGCGACGCGCTGCTGGTGAACCCCTACGACGTGGAGGGCATGGCGGACGCCATCGAACAGGCGCTGGAGATGCCCAGGCCCGAGCGCCAGGACCGCATGCGCTGCCTGCGCGCGGGCGTGAAGACGCGGGACGTGCACTGGTGGGTGGCCAGCTTCCTGGACCGGCTCCAGGGCCTGCCCTCCGTGGCGGAGAAGCCGCCGCTGCCGGACGGCATGACGGCCCTGGACAAGCTGAAGGGGCCGGGCAGGAAGGTGCTGTTCCTGGACTACGACGGCACGCTGGTGGGCTTCGCCCCCACGCCGGAGCAGGCCGCGCCGGACGCGGAGTTGATGACGCTGCTCCGGGAGCTGTGCGCCCGGCCGGACCTGTCCGTGCACATCGTGAGTGGCCGCCCGCGCGAGACGCTGGAGGCATGGTTCGGCGAACTGCCCCTGGGTCTGCACGCGGAGCACGGCCTGTGGTCGCGCATGCGGCGGGGCCAGCCGTGGCACGCGCTGCCGGGCGTGTCCTTCGAGTGGAAGTCCCAGGTGAAGCCCGTGCTGGACGCATTCGCGGCGCGGGTGACGGGCTCGTTCGTGGAGGAGAAGACGGCGTCGCTCGCGTGGCACTACCGCAAGGTGGACGCGGAGTTCGGCGCGCTCCAGGCGCGCGAGCTGCGACTGCTGCTCTTCGAGAAGTTCTCCCAGGAGCCCATGCACATCCTGCCCGGGGACCGGGTGGTGGAGGTGAGGCCCCGGGGCGTGAACAAGGGCCGGGTCGTGTCCGAGGTGCTGAAGCAGGAGGCGCCGGACGTGCGCGTGCTGGCCGTGGGCGACGACGTCACCGACGAGGACCTCTTCGCGGCGGTGCCCCCCGGCGGCATCACCGTGCACGCGGGCAACAAGCACACGCGCGCGGCGTACCGCGTGGAGGGACCGCCGGAGGTGCGGCGGTTGTTGAAGGCGCTGCTCGGGAAGTAGCCGCGAGGCGCGGCGTGGGCTTCAGAGGTTGAAGCCCACGTTGCCCACGGAGATGCTGGGTCCGAAGATGAAGGACCACTTGCTGGAGGGCACCACGGTGTCGGTGTTGGGGTCGCCGTTGGTGCGCCGGGTGATGTCGCCCCGGAACTCACGGGCAATCCACGCCTGCGCGCCCACCGCCGCGCCCGGACCGATGGGCACCCGCAAGCCCAGCCCCAGCACGGCCGCGAGCGTGGGCGGGAACTGGATGTCCCCGGACTGCGGCACCAGGCCCAGGCCCATCAGGCCCAGCTCGATGCCCAGCAGGCGCTCCTGGCCCTCGTTGTTGAGCAGCGCCAGGCGCGACAGCACGCCGAAGTTGATGGCCAGCTGTCCCGTGGGCTGCGTCGCGCGGTAGAGGCCCGCGGGGATGGTGGCCATGGTGTAGAGGCGGAACATGCCGCCGCGCACGATGGCGGTCCATTGCGCGGACGGCAGGCCCGTGCGGTCCACCGTGGAGAGGGCGTAGCGGGATTCATCCGCGACGTGCGCCACCTGCACCAGGATGCGGTCGTACTGGCCCAGGTTGCCCTGCACGGGGATGACGCGCACCTCGCCCTTGGGGCGCAGGAACAGGCGCTGGTCCACGCTGCTCTCGCCCCGCGTGGAGTTGTCCGACTTCGTCACCGTGATGCGCAGGGTGATCTCCTGGTTGCCCTCCTCCGGCGTGAGGCGCTCGCGGTGGATGATGACGCGGCAGGTGTTGCGCATGGCGTAGTCCACCCGGTGCGGCCGGCTGGGCGTGAGCTTCTCGTCGTTGCCCTCCTTGTCCGCGCAGATGAACTCCACCAGGTTCTCCACGTTGGTGGGCACGCTGGCTTCCCGCACCGCGCGCTGCACGCGCTCGTTGGTGAGGAAAAGGTCGGACGTGGCCAGCTCCGCCGGCAGCGTGGGCAGACGGTAGCCGAAGCGCAGCGACACGAAGCCGCCCGCGGTGGCCTCGCCCTGGATGAGCGTGGCGGACTCGCGCGTCGTCACGGTGTACGCGCCGCCCAGCGGGCGCAGCACGAAGCGGCCCAGGCCGCCGTTGGAGGCCACCGTCACCTCCGCCGGGCGGTTGGTGGGCACGAAGTCGATGGTGCCGTGGCCGGGCAGCTCCAGCGTCGCGCGCGGATCCGGCACGGGCTTCGTGTCCGCCGTCTCCGACGCCACCACCGTGCCGTCCACGCGCGAGGTGATGGCGGTGACGGTCACCTGTGGCTCGTTGGTGCCGCTGGTGCGCAAGAGCACGTAGGTGCCGTCCTGCGCCTTCACCACGCGCTCCACGCGCACGCGCGCGCCGTTCACCGTCCACATCAGGCCGCGCGGGTCATGCGCGCAGGCCGGGTCCAGGCGCATCACCAGCCCGGAGTCCTCCGCGTCGCGCAGCACCGTGCCCTCCACCGCGGTGAGCGGACACGCGAGCACGGGCAGCGTCTCCGTCACGGACGTCTCCAGCGCGTCACCCTTCGCGAAGAACACGCGAGGCACCAGCCGCAGCCGCAGCGTCACCGTGGGGTTCAACCCCGGCACGTTGCGGATGGACACGGCGCCTTCGGTCACCTCACAGCGCGCGGTGCCGCAGTCCACGGACGCGACGGCCTCCGAGTGCGTCACCGACGCGTAGCCGGGGCCCTTGGACAGGTCCACGCCGGAGGACTGCACCAGCGGCCGCGTGAGCACGGTGCGGCCGGGGCGCAGGCGGAAGTATTCGTCATCCAGGAAGCGCCCGTTGGCGTCGTACGTCGACACGCCCGCGCCCCTGCGACCGTAGGGAGGCACCCACGACAACGTCGCGTCCGTGGGCAGGCCGGGCGTCAGCGGGACGGCGCACTCGTTGGGCGCGTTGGGTTCCAGGCAGGCATCCTCGCCGTCCAGGGAGGCCGTCTTCGGATCCTCGCCCCGGGGCGTCCCGGACCAGGCGATGGCCACGTTCTTCAGGCCCGTGCCCTTGAGCTCCAGGCGCCCGTCGTCCGGATAGAACGTGGTGGAGGCGCTGTCGATGCGGGGGAAGGGCCCGGTGGCCACCACCACCACGGTGTCGGTGGCCGTGGCGCACCCGGCCTCGTCGTCCGCGACCTTCAGCTCCAGCGTACGGCTGTTTTCCTCCGCGCGCGTGGGCGGCTTGAGCGTGCGGCCCTCCAGCACCCAGCCGCCGCGCACGGGGCCGCACAGCACGCCCTTGGGGATGACCTCCACCGCCCGTCCCCCTTCAGGAAGCTGGACGACGGGAGCGGCGGTGGCGGCCCCCGCCACCAGCAGGCAGCCAAGGACGAGCGCGCGTGCACGGTGCATGCACTTGCTTGAACACGGAGGGCCGCGTCCGGGTCAAGCCCTCCGTGCGAAGCGGCGCCATTGAGGCGCCGCGAGTGTCCGCGATTACCGCGAAGCCGTCTTCTGCCCCGGCCCCTGCAGCAGGATGCGGCGGCCGAAGGCGCGGTCCACCCGGCCCAGGAACTCACGGAACTGGGGGTACTCGTCCGCCTTGATGCGGGCGACGGAGAGGGCGACCTCGCCGTCGGCGACGAGCGCGCCGTTCTCCACGCGGTAGCTGAGCTTCACGTGGCCGAACTTCGTGGTCTCCTCCACGGCCTGGGGCAGCTCCGTCACCGTGTAGCCGCCGGGCAGCGTGTAGCGCAGCTTGAAGGTGTTCACCCAGGGGCTCTGCATCACCAGGTCGAAGCGGCGCTCGGCGAGCGACGCGTACGCCTGCTGATAGGTGCGCCCCGTGCCGAAGGGCAGGAAGCGCAGGCTGCCGCCGGGCAGCACCTCCGCGTAGCGCGGGATGCCCATGTTGAAGTCGAGCGTCACGTCGTCATCCAGGCGGGTGGTGTCGCTGAGCTTCACCTCGCGCACGGTGAGGCCGGGGAAGCTCTGCGCCCAGGCGCGCTCGAAGGTGGACTTGCGCGTGGACTCCGGGCGGTAGGCGCGGCGGTAGTCCGGGGCGGACTGGCCGGACACGCTGCTCTGGCCCTTCACGTCCGCGCCACCGTCCGGACGCAGCGCCACGCTCATGGCCAGCGTCGTCTTGTTGTCGTCCGCCTTCGCTTCCGGCGTGGTGAGGAAGTTGCTCGTCCCGTTGGGGTCCACCACCAGCACGTTGGCGACGCGGTCCGCCGACGGAAGCTCCTTGGCGCCGTGGAACTCCGCGGTGCCGTCCAGGTACAGGTCGAACTTGGGCACGTACGCGATGGCGTGGTTGAAGGCCGCCAGCGACGCGGGCTCCGCGTCCAGCGCGCCCAGGTTGCGCATGCGCAGCAGCACCAGCCGGCTGTCCACGCCTGCCACCTTCAGCATGGAGTGGATGAGGCTCGCCTTGTCCTTGCAGTCACCGAAGCGGCGGGCCAGCACGCGGTCCACGCGATACGGCTTGAAGCCGTGGATGCCGAACTCCAGCGCCACGTAGCGGGTGTTGGTGACGACGAACGAGTAGATGGCGCGCACGACGGCCAGCTGGTCCTTGCGGTCCACGCCGGTGAGCACCTGGTCCACCGTGGTCTTCAGCTCCGCGTTGGGCTGGAGCTGGTCACGCACCAGGCCCCACCAGTAGTGGCCCACCTGGTCCCACGTCTTGTACGTGGAGATGTGCAGGTTCTGGGCGACCTCCGCCCAGCCCGGCATGCCCGGCTCAGGCACCACCTTGGAGACGTGCTTGGCGCCGAAGCGGTACACGGTGCGGCCGGACTCGGGGGCCTCCTGCTGCTGCTCCACGCCCGCCAAGCGGCTCTTGTTCCAGTACAGCGGCCGCTCCTTGGGCATGTCCACGACGTACTGGAAGCGCACCTTCGGGTAGACGCCCTGCACGCTCTCCACGTCGCCCCAGTAGTCCGACAGCAGGTTGTCCTGCGCGGTGTCGTCCAGGCGGTAGGTGAGCTCCAGCGTGTCACCGGCGGCCAGCGACGGGAACGACAGGATGCGCGCGCGGGCGTCGTAGTACATGCCCGTCCACGGCTCGTTGATGTTGCGGTCCGCGTCGCCGTAGCTGTCCACCACGGAGCCATCCGGCTTCGTCACGCGGGCGCGCAGCACGCGCACCTCCTGACGGTCCGGCGAGTAGGTGATGGGCACGCTGCGGAACGCGTCCACGCCGCGCTGGTTGTACACGCGCACCGCCATCTGCTGCATGCGGCTGGACAGGCCGCTCTTCTGCACGCGCACGTAGGTGTTGTCCACGAGGTACAGCGCGTCCTCGTTCATGTAGCCCTCGGCCTCCTTGGACAGGGGCTTCGCGTCCACCAGGTACTGGGTGCCCGCGCTCTCGGACTCACCCTTGAGCGTGCGCAGGGCCTCCTTGAGGCCGGGGTTCTGCGGGCGCAGCACCAGCGACCGCTCGAAGGCGGCCAGGGCGGGCTCGCGCTGACCGGCGGCCAGCAGCGCGCGGCCCTCGCGCTCGTAGACTTCGGGCTCATCCGGGGAGAGGGCCTTGGCCTCGGTGAAGAGGGCGGTGGCCTCCTCCACGGCGCCGTTGGCGGCCTTCAATTCCGCCAGCCGCACGCGGCTGCCGTTGTCGAAGGGGTTCAGGTCGGTGAGCTTCGCGTACTCGCGTTCGGCGGCGTCCACCTTGCCCGCGTCCGCGAGCATGGAGGCCAGCTGCCGGCGGGTGTTGACGTCGTCGTAGCGCAGCGCCAGCACCACGCGCATGCGGTCCATCGACTCCTGGTCGCGGCCCAGCTGACGGGACGCCGCGGCGGCCACGCGCACCACGCGGGGCACGCGCGGCTGCTGGCGGAAGGCCTCCTCCACCAGGGCGTTGGCCCGGGCGCGCTCGCCCAGGGCTTCCGCCGCGCGGGCCAGCAGCAGCCGCGCGCCCGGCACGTTGCGGCCGTCCTCCACCTCCAGGATGGGGGCGAGCAGCGGCTGCACGCGCTCCGGGTGGCCGCGGTCCATCTCATGGTCCGCCAGCGCCAGGCGCGCCGGGGCGTAGGTGGGGTCCGCCTTCACGGCGGCCTCCAGGAAGCGGCGGCGCTCGTTGAGGTCGTCCGTCTGGGTGTTGGCGGCCAGGACCTGCAACCGCGCGTCGCCGGGGGCGCTCTCCGCCGCGAGCGCGGCCTCTGCGCTGGCGGTGTGCTCGCGCTCGTCATACGCGCGGAAGAAGGCCAGCACCTGGGCGTAGTCGCCTCGCAGCTGGGCGTCGTCCGGGTTCTTCTCCACCAGCGCGCGCAGCGAAGAGGTGAGGGTGGGCAAGGGCTGCGGCGCGGGCGCGGGCATGCGCTCCAGGGCGGGGGCCTTGGCGGGCAGCGAGGCGCGGGCGGAGGCCGTCTCCGAGCGCAGGTAGAAGCCCAGCGGGCCGGATTCCTGGCACACCTTCACCAGCACGCGGTTGAGGCCCTTCTTGAGCTTCACCGACACGCGCGTCTGGTCCGGGCGGGGCAGGTTGTAGCGGTCCTCCTTGGAGGCGAGCTGCCCGTTCACCCACAGGCGGTAGCCGCCGGAGGTGCCCAGGCCCAGCGCCACGCGCGTGTCCTGCGGAACCTCCAGCCAGGTGAGCGCGTACGCCACGGACTCCTTGTTGGGGCGCACCGCGGTGGCCAGGTCCACGTAGCCGTCCGCGGACGTGACGGAGAGCTTGCGCCAGGTGGCCTCGTGGCCCTTCGCGCCGGGGTAGCGCGCGGTGAGGTCCAGGTTGGCGGCCTCCGGACCGAAGTCCGTGTCGCAGCCGGCCTTGCCCTCGTTCTCGAAGCCGCCGACGACGTAGTAGTCGTTGACGAAGCCCAGCCACTGGCGGACCTCGTTGGCGCGCACCATGCGGCCGCGGGAACGCTCCGCGTCCATGAGCAGGATTTGAGCGGTGGTGCGCGTGTTCGCGTCCGACGTGCGGCGGGACGCGATCTGCTGGTAGGTGCTCACCAGCGGGGTGAGGTCCTCCACGTCATCCACCAGCGCGTGCATGCGCAGGAGGGCGGCGCCGCCGCGCGGCGAGTTGGCGCCCTTGACGGCTTCGGCCGCGTACTCGCGGGCCCGGTCGTCCGCGTTCGGCTTCGCGAGCCCCAGGACGGGGCAGGTGAGCACGACAAGTGCGGCCAGCGATGTGAAACGCGACATCCGTTCTCCTCAGGTAGCAGCGGCGCCCGGGGGCAGGCAGGGGGCGATGACGCCAGTGAACAGGCGGACCCGTCACGGCCTTCCCCTGCATGCGGCCCCGGACGGCGGGCAGGCAACCAATTCGCGTCCCACTCTATGCCGGACCGGTGTGGGGCGGGGTGGGCCCGTGGAGGCAGCGGCGGAAAAACGCACAGGGCCGGCGCGGGCGTGATGCCCGTGCCGGCCCCGGTGTGTGTCCCCTGCGAGGGGGGAAGCGTCAGTGGAGCTTGTTGTAGAGCGCGTTGACGAGGCCGCCGTCGTCACCGCTCAGCTCCCAGAACATCGCGCCGCCCAGGCCCTTGGCCAGGATGTAGTCCGACTTGGCGGCGACGCTCTCCGGGTCGTCGTAGGCCACCCACACCTTCGTCGTGGGGCTGTAGACGTAGGCCTGCTTGCTCTCCGGGTGGAAGAACTTCGAGTAGCCGGAGCCTGCCTTCTCGAAGCGGGCCTTGATGTCCTTGTAGTCGAACACGCCGGTGAGGCCGGACTGGCCGTCATCCCAGGTGCCCTGGGTGGGGACGCCGGTCTGGAACAGGCCGTTGTTCACGTTGGGCACGTTGCCCCAGCCGCGGCCGTAGAAGGGCACGCCCAGGACAATCTTGGAGGCGGGCACGCCCAGCTGGAGCATCTTCGCGATGGAGCCGTCGGTGTAGAAGCCGTCGTTGGCGCCCGGGTCGCCCGTCACGCGGTTGAGCGCGGAGTGGAAGTTGACCGTGCTCTCGAAGGCACCGTGGTAGTCGTAGGACATCACGTTGATCCAATCGAGGATGCCGGCCAGCTTCACGGTCTCCTGCTTGTTGGCGAGCAGGTCCGGCGACGCGCCCGACGCGATGGTGAGCAGGTAGGGCTGGCCCGTCTGCGCCGTCACGGCGGCCAGCTGGGTGCGGAACTCCTGCATGAGCAGGGTGTAGTTCACCTTGTCCGCGGGGCTGCTGATGTTGTCCGGCAGGCCGCCGCCGGTGGGGTACTCCCAGTCCACGTCGATGCCGTCGAACACGCCCACGCCGTTGGCCGGGGTGACGCCGGGGAACTGGCCCTTCACGTACAGGTCCACGCAGGACTTCACGAACGCGGTGCGTGACGCGGCGGTGGCGGCCACCTGGGAGAAGTACTTGGACCAGGACCAGCCGCCAATGGAGATGAGCAGCTTGAGGTTCGGGTTCGTCTTCTTCAGCTCCTTGAACGCGCGGAAGTTGCCGCGCAGCGCGCCGGGGTCCCACTCACCGGGGTAGCCGAAGCCCTTGTCGATGTCCGCGAACGCGTCCCCGAGGATGCACTTGCCGTCCGGGGAGATGTTGGAGAAGGCGTAGTTGATGTGCGTGAGCTTCGACGCCGGGACGTTGGACACCTGGTAGTTGCGGCCGTAGATGCCCCACGCGGTGAAGTAGCCGACGATCTTCTTGCCGCCCGGAGGAGGCGTGCCGGGCAGCTCCACCACGACGCTGACCGTCTTGGTGCCCACGTTGCCCGCGGCGTCGTACGCCTTCACGGTGTACGTGTACGTGCCGTTCTGCGCGGACGTGGAGAACGCGCGCGTGAACGACGACGCGGTGGCGACGAGCGTGCCGTTCTCCAGGATTTCGATCTTCGTCACGCCCGTGTCGTCGGTGGCGCTGCCGGAGACGGTGACGGAGCCGGCGGCGGTGATGCGCGACGCGCTGGCGCTGGCGGTGACGACCGGGGCGGTGACGTCTCCGGTGGAGGGGATGGCGACGGTGACGGTGACCGTCTTCGTGCCCACGTTGCCGGCGGCGTCGTACGCCTTCACGGTGTATGTGTACGTGCCGTTCTGCCCGGAGCCGGAGAAGCTGCGCGTATAGGAAGACGCGGTGGCGACGAGCGTGCCGTTCTCCAGGATCTCGATCTTCGTCACGCCCGTGTCGTCGGTGGCGCTGCCGGAGATGGTGATGGAGCCGGCGGTGGTGACGCTCGTCCTGCTGCTGGTCGCGGTGACGACGGGCGCGGTGGTGTCGCCGCCGCCCGTCACGGGGCCCAGGTCGAGCCACAGCGACGCCACGGCCGACGGCGTCCAGTCCGCCTGCGACGTGTGGGCCTGACGGCACTGATAGACGCGGCCTTCATAGGTGACGCGCGTGCCCACGGAGTAGGCGACGCCCACGGCCCACGCGGCATCCAGCGGCGCCTTCATCACGCTGCCCGGGCCCTCGGCTTCGGGCGCGAAGGACTCCTGGCCACAACCGGCGACGGTCAGCGCGGACGCCACCAGTCCCACAATCCACTTGCTACGACGCATTCGTGTTCTCCTCGCCTGCGGTACACGCGGAAGGAGTCACGTCCCCATTTTTCCGGGTTAATGGCTGGCTTTGGATTTCACCTGCCCGCCCACCCAGGTGGTGTGGACGGAAAGGTCCGGCTTCAGCAGCACGAGGTCCGCGCGGTGTCCGGGAGCGATGCGGCCGCGGTGGCCGTGCACGCCGATGAACGTGGCGGGGTGGAGCGAGGCCATGCGCAGCGCTTCCTCCAGGGGGACCCCGAGCGAGTGGATGCAGTGGCGCACCGCCGCCGTGAGGTCGATGTCCGCGCCCGCGAGCGTGCCGTCCTCCGTCTCCAGGCGGCCGTGGCGGCGAAGGATGGTGCGTCCCTGGAGGGTGAAGGACGTGACGGGCGTGCCGACCGGCGGCATGGCGTCCGTGACGAGGAACACCTTGCCCTGCGGTTTGACCTTGAGGAGCAGGCGCAGGTTGTCCGCGTGCACGTGCACGCCGTCCGCGATGACGCCGCACCACGCATCGTCTTGGAGGAGCGCGGCGACGACGGGACCGGGCTGGCGGTTCATCATCGGAGGCATGGCGTTGAACAGGTGGGTGAAGCCTCGCACGCCTGACTGCAAGGCCTGGGTGGTGCGCTCGCTGGTGGCGGCGGTGTGGCCCGCGCTGAGCACCACGCCGGAGGTGGCGAGGCGGCGCAGGGTGGCGCCGTCCACGCACTCGGGAGCGAGAGTCATCAGCACGCGGCCACCGTGCACGGCGAAGCGGCGGGGCAGGGCGGTGAGGTAGTCGAGGTCGCGAGGGTCGGGCGTGCGGATGAATGACGGCACGTGGACGCCAGCGCGCTCGTGGCTGATGAAGGGGCCTTCCAGGTGGATGCCGAGCACGCCGCTATCAGGGCGCGAGGTGGCGGTGAGCGCGGCCTCGCAGGCTTCGCGCATGCGAACGGCGTCATCGGTGATGAAGGTGGGCAGGAGGCCGGTGGTGCCGCACTCGCGCATGGCGGAGGCGATGGCGAGCGCGGCCTCCTCGGTGGGCGTGTCGTTGAAGAGCACGCCGCCCGCGCCGTTGACCTGCACGTCCACGAAGCCGGGAGCGAGCAGCGTGTCACCGGGCAGCGTGTGCACGGTGGCGCCGGTGGGGATTGCGGAGGGAGGCACGACGGCGCGGACGGTGCCGCCTTCAAGGACGACGGCGTGGCCTTCGAGGAGCTGGTCCCCGGTGAAGATGCGGGCGCCTTGAAGGACGGTGGGCATCACACGGTCTCCGTGACCTTGCGCAGGAAGACGGCACGGCCTTCAAGGCGCGGGCTTCTGGTGAAGACATGCGTGCGCTGGAGAGCGACAGGCCTGGGCATCACACGGTCTCCGTGACCTTGCGCAGGTGCGCGGGCGCATCCGGGTCCAGCCCGCGTGCCGCCGCGAGCTGGTGCACCGCGAAGTAGAAGCTCTGCACCTGGCACAGCGGTGCGAGCGCCGCGGGAAGGCCCGGCAGCGTGGGCAGGGGCTGCGCGCCGGGAACGGACAGGGCGGTGTGGACGCTCGCGCCCAGCTCGACCATGCGTTGCACGACGTCGCGAGTGCCCTGCGCGGCGTTGTCCTCCTGCCCCAGCGCGAGCACGGGGAAGCCCGGCCGCACGAGCCCGAGCGGACCGTGGAGCACCTCCGCGGTGCTGAAAGCCTCCGCGTGCAAGCGGCAGGTCTCCTTGAGCTTGAGGGCCATCTCCAGCGCGGCGCCCAGGCCGCTGCCCCGGCCGACGACATAGAGGCTGGTGGCGTCCTTGAGCTTCGCGAGCGCGGGCCACCAGTCGAGCTTGCTCGCGGCCTCCAACGCGTCCGGGAACCGCCTGGCGGCGTCGTGCAGCTCCGCGGAGTCCGACCAGTGCGCGACGAGCTGGAGGAAGGCGAGGCCGGAGAGCAGATAGGACTTGGTGGCGGCGACGCTGTGTTCGGGGCCGGCGGACAGCGGGATGCGCACGTCGCACAGCGCGGCCAGCGGCGAGGCTTCATCGTTGATGAAGCCCAGCACGACGGCGCCTCCCGCGCGGGCGGCCTCGGTCATGCGCAGGAGGTCGGGGCTCTGGCCGGACTGGGAGATGGCGATGAAGAGCGCGTCGCGCAGGTCCAGGGAGCGCGTGTTGTAGATGGACGCGACACTGGGGCCCATGGAGGCCACGGCGCGCCCCAGCGTGGTTTCAATGAGGTACTTGCCGTAGACGGCGGCATGGTCGGAGCTGCCGCGAGCGCAGGTGACGACGAAGCGGGGAGGCGTGCGGCGCAGGCGGGCACCCAGGTAGGCGAAGGTGTCGCGGCACCGTTCGAGCTGGCGGCGGGCCGCGGCCGGAGCCTGGGCGGCCTCGCGAGCGAGGGCGGGGAGAGAAGGGTTCGTCTGGGTGGGGTGCACGCGCAGGGGGATAACAGCCTCCGGGGGTGGACGGGTGGAGGAAGGCGCAGGGCGTGATGCGTCCGACATCCCGTGAGCGGCTTGGAGGCCCTGGCGTCAGGCCGGACCTGGAGCGGGCAGGCTCGGAGGCGCCAAGGGGCATCGCGAGGACGCCCTGCGACAATGGAGCCTGTATCACCGGGGCTCACCGCGCTGACGACGGGAGCCCATACCGCTTCGGCTGCGCGCCTTGACGCCGCGGGAAGGGGCGGAGGAGAGAGGAGCTCATGCTGAAGACCGCCCTGGGCCGTTTCCGCGCCGTCGCCTTCTGGGAAGGCCTGTCCTTCCTGGTGCTGCTGCTCATCGCCATGCCGCTGAAGTACGCGCTGAACATGCCCCTGGGCGTCCGCGTGGTGGGCATGGCGCACGGCCTGCTGTTCATGGCGTACCTCTACACGCTGATGATGGCGGCCATCGAATACCGCTGGGGCGTGAAGCGGATCGCCGTGGCCTTCGTGGCCTCGCTCGTGCCGGGCGGGACGTTCTGGCTGGACGGGCAGTTGCGCGGTGAGGCGCTCGCGTTGGAGACGGCGAAGACGCGCTGATTCACCACTTGTCGACGATGATCGGCAGCACGAGCAGCAGCATTCCCCAGAGGAACGGAGGGGTGTTGAGCATGATGCCGATGATCGCGGGCACGAAGATGCGGGCACTGAGGTGGCTCCGTTCCCGGACGAGCGCCACGACGCCACAGGCGAGGCCCAGCGGGAAGCCGATCAGCAGGAGGATCAGCCACAGTGCGTCCATGTCCGTACGTTGCGCCAGGTAGATTCCCGCTGCCGTGAGGAAGGCCATCACCAGGTACTCGCCCAGGCTGGAGCGGTTGTTGGGAAGGACGGCGCCCGTTGCCAGCAGGTGCCGATGACACGTCCGGCAATGCGCGGGCTCGCTATCCGGGGCAACGCACGCCCCGCACATGAATGCACCGCATCGCGCGCATTCCACCGCCGCGGCCCTGGAATGCGGGGCACAGCGCGGCTGCGCGTTCGCCTCATTGCCAGGGGTTGAGTCCGCGGTGGGAGTCATTCGCCGTGAAGCATGGACGGCGTCTGAGAGTTTCCTTGGCGTGTTGCTTGCTCATGGCCGGGTGGGGGCGATTGACCATGAGACCTACCCGACGCAGGCTTGAGGTCATGGGACGTCATACCGACAAGGTTGGAGACGCCTTCCCCCGGGCGCCTTCACAGGAAGAGTGGGAGCGGATGGGGCAGGAGGAGCGGGACCGGGTGGTGGCGGCACTGCCGGGTGAGGTGACGTACGAAGAGATGGCGATGCCCGAGGGGGACAGCCATCAGGAGCCCAAGGCACTCGCACGCGAGGCGCTCAGGGGCTACTTCAAACGCCGTGGACGCAAAGCCTACGTGGGCGCGGAATTGCCTGTGTATTACCCGGCGGAACGACGCTTCGCGCCGGACCTGTTGGTCGTGCTGGACGTCGAAAACCATCGCCGGAAGAAGTGGATGGTCAGCCACGAGGGGCACGGGCTCGACTGGGTGATGGAGATCCACGTCGGGGGCGACCGGAAGAAGGACGCCGAGTTCAACGTGAGCCGGTATGCCCGGCTGGGAATCCCCGAGTACTTCATCTTCGATGGGGGACGGCTCACGCTGGAGGGCTACCGGCTGGCGACACCGGATGCGCGTGTCTATTCGCGCATGGCGTCCCGGAACGGCCGCTACGTCTCGGAGGTGCTGGGACTCGAGCTCCAGGTCGAGGGCGAGGACGTGCGTTTCTGGGCGGGCAACGCGCCGTTGCTGGTCTCCGAAGAGTTCATTGAACGCTTGGAAGACCAGACAATGAGCCTGCAACGCCGTGCCCAAGAAGAATCCCGGCGCGCGGACGAGGAGGCCCGGCGCGCGGACGAGGCTGAACGCCGTTTCAAGGAACTCGAGGCCGAACTCGCCCGGCTCAAGCAGTCCCGGGACTGAGCCGCTGAATCAGGCGAGGGTGAAAGCCCTCGCCAACGTCAGCACTTCCACTCGCACCGCGCCCGCGTCCCGCAGCGCGACGGCGGCGGCCCGCGCGGTGGACCCGGTGGTGAACACGTCATCCAGGAGCAACACCTCCTGCCCCTTCACCGCCCGCGACGCCACGAACGCTCCGGCCACGTTGCCCGCGCGTTCCGCTTCACTCAGCCCCACCTGCCGGCGCGTCTCCCGCGAGCGCTCCAGCCAGCCCCCCGGTGCCGTCCGCCCCGTGGCCTTCGCCAGCTGCCCCGCGAGGAGGTGCGCCTGGTCGTACTTCCGCTTCCGGAAGCGCCGCACATGCAGCGGCAACGCCACCACGCACCCGGGCGCGGTCCTCAGGAACCGCCGCGCCTCGTCCGCGAGCAACGCTCCCAGCGGCGCCGCGAGGTCCGGGTGGTCCTCGTACTTGAACCGGTGGATGGCCCGAGCCACAGGCCCCTCGTGCGCGAACGGCGCCCAGGCCCGGCTGAACGGTGGTGGCACCGTCCGGCAGCGGGGACAGGTGTTCCCCGGGAACGCACCGGGCTCCGCGCACGTCCGGCAACACACCGGCGGCAGCCGCTCCAACGCCGTGTCACACGGTTCGCAGAACACCGCGCCCACGCCCGGCAGCACCTTCGCGCAGGCCAGACACATGGGCGGATATAGCAAATCCAGCAGGGCCTTCCACATCACCGGGACTCCCAGGGGCAGCGCATCTTCGCGCCCCTCGTGCGAGCCCCGTGCCGCTCACTCCGACGCGCGGCTCCGCGTCTTGTACGTGAGCACCGGCGCCAGCGTCGCCACCACCCGCACCAGCCCCGCGTCCACCAGGTCCGTCACCACGCGGTCGATGGCCTTGTACGCGGGCGGCGCCTCCTCGAAGAGCAGGTCCCGGTCCTCGCACACGACGTGACTCTTGAAGGACGTGCGTGTCAGCGACTCCGCCGTGAAGCGCTCCTTCAGCCGCTCCCGCGCCGCCGTGCGCGTCCACTTGCGTCCCGCGCCGTGCGCCAGGCTGTGCGCGCTCTGCTCGCCCGTGCCCACCGGCAACACCAGATAGCTCAGGGCCCCACGGCTGCCGGGAATCACCACCGGCCCCTCGTCCCAGGGCGCCGCGCCCTTGCGGTGCAACCACCCCACGCGCCCGCCCTCATGCCGCGGCGTCACACTGTTGTGGCACACGTCCAACACCCGCCGCCCCGTCGCGCCAATCCCATCCAGCGCCCGTTGGGCCACCAGCGCCCGGTTCGCCTTCGCCCACAGCACCGCGCCGTCGTGCCGCGTGAGGTACGCGCGCGCCTCCTCCGAATCCGCCGCCAGGCCACCCGCCGCGTGCCGGTCCACGTGGGTGCGCAGGATGGCCTCTCCCAGTCCTCTCGACCCCGAGTGCACGAGCAATAGCAACCGCTCCTCCCGCAGGCCCAGCGCCTCGAAGACGCGCGCGTCGTGCACCTCCTCCACCCGCTGCACCTCCGCGAAGTGGTTGCCGCCTCCCACCGTGCCCAGCGCCGCCTCGAAGCCGGTACTGCTCGCGCCGTGCTCCGCGAGGACCGCGTCCGTGTCTCCCACCCACGGCCCCTCCAGGTCCAACTTCGCCGCCCACCGCTCCGCCTTCGCCTTGCGCGTCAGCAGGTCCACGTCCCACAACCCCATGCCACAGCCGATGTCGCTGCCCACGAGGTAGGGATAGAGGAACCCCTCGGATTCGAAGGCCGCTCCCACCGGAGCGCCCTTTCCGGGATGCAGGTCCGGCAGTCCCACCGCGAGCCGCATGCCGGGCAGACGCGCCACCGCCTCCAGCTGGCGGACGGCCTCGCCCTCCACCCAGGACTGGGGCGAGGCGATGATGCGCACGGTGGCGGCCGTGGAGGTTTCAGAAGAGGGCGTGTTCATGATGGGCGCTCCCGACGCGGGGCCTTCCCACGCCCTGACGCCCCGGACTCCAGCGCCCCGGCGGACAGGCTGCCCGGCCGCCTACTTGTGGTAGGGCTCGCCCTTCAGGATGGTGAACGCGCGGTAGAGCTGCTCGATGAGCACCACGCGCGCCAGCCGGTGGGGCAGCGTCATCCGCGACAGCGACATCACCTGATGCGCCGCGCCGCGCACCGAGTCATCCAGCCCCTCGTCCCCGCCAATGACGAAGAGCAGGTCCTTCGCGCCCGTCTGCGCCTTGGCGACGTAGCGGCTGAGCTCCACGGAATCCAGCAGGGTGCCGCGCTCGTCCAGCGCCACCACCCAGTCCTGCGGCTTGCGCTTGCCCAGGATGGCGGCGGCCTCCGCGGACTTCGCCTCGCCGGGCTTGAGCTTGCGGCCCGATGCCTCGGTGAGCTCCAGCAGCTCGAAGCGCGTGTAGTGCTCGAGCCGCCGCGCGTACTCCTGCACGGCGGGCTCGAACAGCCCGGAGCGGTCCTTGCCGATGGAGAGGAGCCGGACCTTCACGGGACTAGGACAGCTTCACCCGGGGCGCGTCCGCCCACAGTCCGTCCAGGTCGTAGAAGGCACGCACCTCGCCGTTGAACAGGTGCGCCACGACGTCGTCGTAGTCCAGCAGCACCCACTGGCCCGTCTCCAGGCCTTCGGTGCTGATGGGGCGCAGGGGCTGCTGCTCCTGCTTGAGCTGCACCTGGACGTTCTCCGCCATGGCGCTCACCTGGCGGTCGCTCTCGCCGGAGGCGATGACGATGTAGTCCGCGTAGGACGTCATCCCGCGCATGTCGAGGATGACGACGTCCGTGGCCTTCTTGTCCAGCAGCAGGTCGCCAATGCGGCGCGCAAGCTCCCGTGCCTTCGGGTTCTCCGCGGGCTTGGGCAACGGGGGCGGAGGGGCGGCCTTCGGGGCCTTCTTGCGCGCGGCGGCGGTCTTCTTGCGCGGAGGCGGGCGCAGGCTGCTCTTCGCCTTCTTGGCGGCGGTCTTCTTACGGGCCGGAGCCCGGGTGCCGCTCTTCGCCTTCGCCTTCTTGGATGCAGGGGTCTTCTTCTTCGTGGCCATGTGGCGGATACCCTATCGCACCCTTGGCAAGCTTCCAGCGCTCCTCTAATGGGTTCCGTCCATGAGCGACGCCCGCCTGGAGCAGTTCAAGAAGATGGTGGCCCAGTTCCCCGACGCCCCCATGGCCTGGTTCTCCCTGGGGAAGCTCCAACTGGAGCGCAAGGAATACGACAGCGCCATCCAGAGCCTGGAAAGCGCCGTCCGCCTGGACCCGAAGTACGCCGCCGCCCTCGTCTCCCTGGGGGACGCCTACGCGGGGGCGGGCCAGACGGACAAGGCGAAAGAGGTGCTCACCACCGCCCGGGACCACGCACTCGCCCAGCAGCACCCCAGCCTGGCGGAGGAGATTGACGAGCGCATCGCCGACCTGGACTGACCCCTAGTCCTGGTCACGCCAGGTGAAGCCCACGCCGAACACCTGGCGCGTGTAGCTCAGGTTGTTGCGCGGCAGGCGCGTGCTCCAGAGGCCCCAGGACACCTCCAGGTCCACGCGGGCGGAGACGGGCCGGGCCAGCTTGAGGGACAGCGAGTCCTGCCCCTCGTCCTCCTCCACCAGGACGATCTCCGGCGACAGGAAGATGCCGTCCGGGTAGCGCGCCAGGCCCAGCGTCCCCTGCGCCAGCAGCGTCACCCGCCACGGCAGCCGCACCCCAGCGCTGCCGGTGAGCCGGTGACGCAGCGCGGTCTCCCCGAAGCTGTTGGAGCTGACCTCCTGGAAGGCATACGTGAGCGACAGCTTCACCGGCCCCCGGTACGTGTAGCCCGCCCCCGCCACCAGCGCGCCGTCCTGCCGCCGCCCGGGGGACGTGCTGACGCCCGGGAAGGGGCGGGCGAAGGGGCCGTAGCGGCGCGAGCCCCACTCGCCGAAGACGTTCAGCGTGTGGCGCGGGCTCAGCCGGTAGCGGGCCAGCACCCCCACCTCCGCCCCTCCGAAGTCGGCCGTGTGGTCCGGGCGGTACACGAAGCGGCGCGCGCCCAGGCGCATGCGCAGGGCCAGGCGCACGTCCGGGGCGTACTCGGCGAAGAGGCTGGTGCCCAGGTCCGAGTACGCGCGGCTGCCGCCCCGCCGGTCCTTGGCGTGTGCTTCCGCGCCCACGCCCCACTCGGTGCCCAGGGCGAGCGAGCCCTCCAGCGCGCCCGCCTGCACCAGCGTGTCCTCGTTGGCGTAGTCCACGTACTTGCGCGCGCCCAGCTCGTACCGGCCCACCACCTGGGCGCGCTCGCCGGTGCCCCGGCCTTCCGCCACGCCCAGGGCGCTCAGCGCCAGGTCCGTGCTGGGGCCGGGCGTGGCGCCGTCGGAGAAGTCGCGCGGGGCGTTGCTGTCCACGAGCACCCGGCCGGTGCCCCGGAGCGAGCCCTGCCACTCGGCCGCGCGCGCACCTCCGCCCCAAGGCAACGCGAGGGCGAAGAGGAGCGGGAAGAGGCGGCGGTCCAAGACGCGCGCACCATACTCCGGCCCGCTGGCCTGCCCCACCCTCGCAAGTGTCCAGGCCGTCCGAGTCGTGCCGGGGACACCCGGGGTGCGCCCGCGGTCGGTGACGCCGCACCCGGCCGCCCGGTACATTGCGGCCATGTCTTACGCGTCCTTCCTCGCGGTGGCGGCCGGCCTGTCGCTCTCCGCCTGCTCCTCGTCGTCCTTCCTCACGGAGGTCCAGGGCGAGGCGACGGTGCCCGCGAGCCCCGCGGGGACCCCCACGCTCCTGAATGCCTTTCCCGCCATCAGCAGCTTCTCGGCGCTGGACTTCAACGAGAACCAGGACTTCAAGAACCGCGACGTCACCAAGGACGAGGTGACGCGCGTGCAGGTGAAGTCGATGACGCTCAAGATCCTGAGCCCCAACGAGCAGGACTTCGGCTTCCTGGACTCACTGGAGGCCGTGGCCCGCGCGGGAAACTCCGAGTCGCGCTTCGCGTCCCGCGAAGGTATCGCGGGCATGGGCCTGCGCCCGCCCAACCCCACGGTGGGGTTGAACACGGACGGGAGCCTGGACTTGAGGCCCTACGTGGCCGCGCCCAGCATGGCCATCATCCTGCGCGGCTCGGGGCGCCTGCCGGAGCGCGAGGTGCGCGTGCAGGCCACGGTGGTGTTGGAGGTGGAGGGCGGCCTGCTCTAGCGGCGCCCCCGCTGCTTCTTCAGGGCGCCAGCGTCTTCGCGCGGTGCTCCAGCGCGCCCGCGCGCCCGTCCAGGTCGCGCGCCAGGGATTCCAGCCGCGCGGCTTCCTGCTCCAGCGAGGAGAGGTCCTCCGGGCCGCCCGCGGCCAGCGCCTGGGCGCGCACCGGGTCCACCTGGGGCCGCCGGTCGCTGGCGGTGACGGTCGGCGGTGACGGCCCGCCCGCGGTCGGGTTGCCCCCAACCCCCGGACCGGGATCAGAGTAGTTCGGCGTCTCCGCCATGTCGTCCGTGGTCACCACCGGCAGCCGGCTGCCGCCGCCCCGCTGGGTGGGCGCCACCTGCAGGCCCTGGTCGCCCGACGTGCGCAGGCGCAGGCGCCGGTCCTGGTCGTCGAACATGGACTCCTCGCCCAGGAAGTCGTTCATGCGCCGGTCCAGGTCGCGCTCCTCGCGCACCTCGGTGATGCGCGCCTTCAGGGCCTGGAGCCGCTGGCGCACCTTGTCCTGGCTGTCGCGCAGCGCGTCCGCCTGCGCGAGCAGGTCCTCTGGATCATCCCCGCGCGCCGCGCCCTCCAGCGCCGGCACCTGGGAGGCGGGCAGCGCCGCGCGCACGGCATCGCGCTCGCCGCGCACCGACCGCATCTGTTCCACCAGCCGCGCCCGCTCCGCCCGGTCCGTCGTCGCGTCCCACGCCGCGCGCAGCCGCGTCAGCTCCTGGGACAGCGCGCCGTGCAGCGCCAGGTGCGCGCGCTCCACCTCGCCGTCCGCGCCGGACACCGACTGAGCCAGCCCCGTGAGCTCCCCGCTCAGCTCCTGCGAGCGGCGCAGCGCGGACTCCAGCTCGTTGCCCGGCGTGAGCTTTCCCTGGCGCTGGGCCTTGAGGGCTTCGATGCGCGCGGCCAGGCCATTGAGTTCGTCGCGCAGCCCCTGCTGCCGGGTGCGCAGGGTGCGAACCTCCGTGCGCGCCGCCTGCGCCTTCGCGCGCGCCTGCTCCAGGCCGGACATCGCCCCGGCGGGAGCGGCCACGAACAGGCACAGGAGGAGGGGGAGGGCACGCAACATCATCGGGGGAACACCGTCAGCAAGGCGGATGCCAGTCCTTCCCTCCTACCCCGTTCCCTGGCCCCACGGAAAGCGCCGTGGTTCCGGGCACCTGCACGAGCAGGGTGGGGCGGGG
>NZ_RAWE01000064.1 GCF_003611695.1 Corallococcus carmarthensis
GTCCGGGAGGCCCCCCCACCGCGACGCCAGGCATCGCGTTTCCCATCCCCTCCTCACGTGTCCGTCCGTCCGCCCTCGGGCCCGGAACACCCACGGTCACGCGTCAGAAGGGTGCTGCCTCCCGCACCCCACTACTGGGGGCGCTCCCAGCCATGACGGTTCACGAAGTCCGACACCATGGCGGCCGTCGTGTCGCGAATCTTCTCCACGTCCGCCGCGGACTTGCCCGCCGTGTCCTCCATGGGCCAGTCCTCGCGCTTCTGGTCCGCCACCGACGGCGCGTCCGGCAGCCCGCCCAGCGTCACCAGGATCTGCGCGCTCTTCGCCAGCTCCGGCGTCAGCCGCTGCGGCTTCGCGTCGCCCAGGTCCACGCCCATCTCCTTCATGGTCGCGAGCACCTCGGCATGCAGACGCTCGGCCGGCTGCGTCCCCGCGGAGACCGCGCGCGCCTTCGTCGGGTCCGCCAGCAGGTTGAAGAAGGCCGCCGCGATCTGCGAGCGACCCGCGTTCTGCGTACAAGCGAAGATGACCGTGTTCATCGCACCGCCTTTGGAGTGTTGAGAATCATGAGGTTCCTGGGCTTCCTGGGAAGTATCACATCCTGAGCGGGGAAGAGGACAACGCTCGCCCGCCGCCCATCCCATCCCCACGTCTCACGGCGTCGTGACGGCGGATATGGGTAGGATTTGACTCCGCGCGAACCGTTTCCTCGAGCGGACGCCGGGGAGATGGCTAGGTTGAAGGGGTCATGCAAAGCACCCCCTCCTGGGCCTGGGCTTCTGCGGCTTCGTGTGGGTGACGCTGGGCAGTCAGCGCGGCCACGAATACCTGGCGGCATGGCTCATCGAGAAGAGCCTCAGCCTGGACAACGTCTTCGTCTTCCTCGTCATCTTCCGCAGCCTGAACATCCCCCAGCGCTACCAGCACGAGGTGCTCTTCCTGGGCATCTTCGGCGCGCTGGTGTTCCGGGCCCTGTTCATCTTCGTGGGCGCGGCGGCGCTGCAGCGCTGGGGCTGGGTGTCCTACGTCTTCGGCGCCATCCTGCTCGTCACCGCGTGGCGCGTGTTCCGCGAGGATCCGTCGAAGCAGGAGGACAACCGCGTCGTGAGCTGGCTGTCGCACAAGCTGCCGGTGACGGATCAGGTGGAGGGGCCGCACTTCCTGGTGAAGCACCAGGGCCGCAGGCTCGCCACGCCGCTGCTGCTGGCGCTCGTGGGCCTGGAGGTGACGGACATCCTGTTCGCGGTGGACTCGGTGCCGGCGGCGTTCTCCGTCACCACCGACACGTTCATCCTCTACAGCTCCAACGCCTTCGCCATCCTGGGGCTGCGCGCGCTCTACCTGGTCATCGCCGGGGCCGTGGGGCAGCTGAAGTACCTGCACTACGGCCTGTCCGGGGTGCTGGCGTTCGCGGGCGTGAAGATGGTGGTGGAGGAGTGGGTGCACATCCCGCCGCTCCTGTCGGTGGCCATCATCCTCGGGGTGATTGGCGGAGCGGTGGGGGCAAGCCTCGTGCACCGGCGCTCCGAGCGTCAGGTGGAGGCCTGACGCTCAGGGCGTGGGCAGGCGCGCGGTGCCGGCTTCCAGGGACTTCGTCAGCAGCTCGTCGAACATGGGGTTCGCCACCTTCGCGACGCGCGCCGCGTGCTTCGTCAGGAGGGCGGCGTTGGCGTCCTTCACGTCCTTGCCCGAGGAGAGCTCCAGCTGGGTGATGTACTTGCGCAGCCCGGCGCGGCGCTGCTCCAGTTGCAGCCGCTCGGCCTCCGTGAGCTTCGGATCCTCCAGCCGCGGCGTCAGCGCGGCGAGCTGCGCCTCCAGCTGCGCGATGTTCGCCGGATCCGACGCCTGGGACACCGCCGCCACGCCCGCGTCCGGCGCCGCCGGGGGCGGCGGGTACACCACGGCGGTGAGGCGGTGGAACTCCAGGGGCGACATGCGCCGCGCCTCCAGGTTCTGGAGGAGGACGGCCTGGGCCTTGCCCACCATGCGCATGGAGGCGCTGGCGGCCTGGAGCAGCGCGCGCCGGCCGCCGCGGTCGAGCTCCTTGCCGTGCGTCTGGATGTACTCGAGCGATTCCTTCTCCAGCACCTGGTAGGCGGGCACGGTCGCCTCGCGCACCGCGAGGTAGGTCTCCAGCCGCGCCTCGTCCAGCTTCAGCACCTTGCCCGCGGCAGGCGGCTGGAAGGGGAAGCGGGTGTTGAGGTCGGCGGTCCGCTGGGCCCGGGCCTGGGTCTGCGCCAGCGCGTCCAGGCCGCCGCCGCCCATCTGGCGGTCCGCCCAGTAACCCGTCGCGACCAGGCCTCCGCCCACCAGGAGCAACCCGCCGACACCCAGCCCCAGCCCGACAATCCACTTCTTGTTCATGGCGCCGCTCCGCTCTCCTTCCGGAAGGCAGGGCCCGCCCGCCGCCGGAGCCCCTTTGCTACCTGGGCCGTTCCTCCAGGGCAAGCGCACCCCGGAAGGCGGCGCCTCAGTCCCGGACCGGCGGCTGACGCGGCAGTTGCACGAGGAAGGTCGTGCCGTCCTGCTGGGTGGAGCGCACGCGCAGCCGGCCGGCGTGCGCATCCACGATGTGCTTCACGATGAACAGCCCCAGCCCCAGCCCGTGGGCGGTGCGGTTGCCTTCGCGGGCCTCCGCGCGCTTGAGCGGTTCGAACAGGTGCGGCAGCAGGTCCTGCGGAATCGGGCGCCCCTGGTTCTTCACCGCGAGCGTCACCGTCCCCGGCTGGCCGCGCAGCCGCACGCGCACCGGGCAGAGGGCATCTCCGTAGGCGAGCGCGTTGTTCACCAGGTTGGTGATGACCTGCGCCAGCCGGTCCGGGTCGCACCGCAGCCGGGCATCTCCCCGCCCGTCCACCTCCAGGCGCCGGTCCGGGTGGGCCTGCTGCACCTCGTCCATCACCTGGCGCACCAGCTCCATGAGATCCACGTCGCGCAGGGCCATGGGGATGCCGCCGCCCAGCCGGGCCTGGGTGAAGTCCAGCACGTCGCGCAGCATGCGGTGCGCGCGCTCGGCGCTGGAGAGGATGCGGGCCACGGCCTTCTGTTCGCGCGGCTCCGCGTCCTCGCGCTTCGCCAGCGTGGTGGCGGCCATGGTGATGGCGGAGATGGGGTTGCGCAGGTCGTGGCCCACGATGCCGATGAGCAGCTGTTCGAACTCCGCGCGGCGCTTCGCCTCCGCCTCGGCCTCGTGCCGGCCGGTGACGTCCTGCATGGCGCCCACCATGCGCACCGGGCGGCCCTGGAGGTCCTTCACCACGCGGCCCCGGTCTTCGAGAAAGGCCCAGGTCCCGTCGCCCCGCTTGAGCCGGTACTCGGCCATCCAATGGCCTTCCCGGCTGTCGAGCGCCTCCTGCAGCCCCCGCAGCACCCGCTCGCGTTCGTCGGGGTGCAGGCTGGCCGTCCACCACGCCATGTCCATGACGGGCGGCCCCCGGGACGTGTCCAGCCGGAGGATGCGCGGCGCCAGGTCGCTCCAGTGGATTTCATCCGTCACCAGGTCCCAGTCCCAGATGATGTCGCGGGTGGCCTGGGTGGCCAGCCGGTAGCGCGTCTCCGACACACGCAGCTCCTGCTCCGCCCGGCGCCGCTCGGTGATGTCCAGCGACACGCCCGACACGCTCACCACCCGGCCGCCCGCGTCGAACACCGGCATGAAGCGGACCTCGAACCAGACGCCCATGAGGTACAGCTCCGTGGACATCCGCTCCCCGGCCAGCGCACGCAGGATGACCTCCAGCACGTCCCGCCGGTCCCGGAACACCTCGAAGACGGAGCGTCCGTGCATCGCCAGGGAGGGCACGGCCGTGGACGTCACGCCCTCGCCCTCGAAGAGGGTGAACACGCCCTGCGTGTCGAAGGCCCACAGCACGACGGGCAGCTGGGTGAGCACGCGGTGGAGCTGCTCGCGGGCCTCGTCGCGCTCCTGGCGCAGCGTGCGCGTGGTGGTGATGTCCGTGGACACGCCGCAGAGGGCCCAGGCCTCGCCGTTCCCAACGCTGGGCAGGGGGAACTTCATCGTGTGGTAGACGTGCATCCCGTCGGGCTGGAGCACCTCCTCGTCGAACACCAGCGGCGTCTTCGCCGCCATCACCCGGCGGTCGTTGGACTGGAAGCGCTCCGCCGTCTCCCGGGGGAACAGCTCCAGGTCCGAGCGCCCCAGCACCGCCGAGCGCTCGTGGCCGGAGATGGTCTCGAAGGGGTGGTTGATGAAGAGGTACCTCCCGGCGGCGTCCTTCGCGTAGATGGCGGCCGGGGCGTGGTCGAGGATCTCCTGCAGCCGCCGTTCCCGGGAGCGCAGCGACTGTTCGTGTTCGTGGACGAAGTGGGCCACGGCTTCCGTCAGGCTCCGGTCCAGTGCGCGCCACAGCGTGCGCAGCTCGTCCGTGCCGAGCGGCTGGTGGGAGGCATCCAGCACTTCCAGGATGGCCTCGCGCAGGAGGCTGTACTCCTCCACCAGCGTCTCCACGCGGGCGCCGGACAGGAAGTGCCGTACCCCCAGCTCCCGGGCATGGGCCCACACGGCCTCCGTGGCCCACGTCTCCACGCTCCCCTGGCGGAGGACGAGCACGAGTGCGTCCACCAGCTTGAGCATTCCCTGCAACCGGTCCTGGAACTCCACGGACATGTCCTGGGGACGTGTCTCCAGCCGGGCGCCCCAGCGCCGGATGATGTCCTCGCGCCGCCCCGCCACGAGATCCGCGAGTGAGTCCGCCGTGGACGCGACCGGGTTCATGCCGGCGCCCCGGAGACACGAGTCGAACAAGGCAGGCCGCCTGCTGTCGGAAGAGTGAGTGTCACCGTACCCCTGCTCCCTCAACGTGCCCGGAGTGGAGGGAAGATGCACATCGCGCCCCACGGCATGGACGGGACCTGCGGGAGGAGGTGGGGTGGGTTGCCCGCCTCCGCCATGCAACCCAGGGGGGAGGCAGGCGGCCGTGGGAGGCCCTCGCGAACCGCTGGGTCCCGTCCGTGACCTGGGGGAGACTGTCTTCCAAGCACACGGGAGGCAGCAGGCCATGGCATTCGCGGAACGCAGGACCAGCGGGCAGGGCGTGGACGCGCCGGAGACGGGGCAGGTGCCCTCTGGGACGTGTCCCCAGGTCCAAGTCCTGGCGATGGAGAGCCGGTCATGAGCACGTCCAAGCCGGTGGATCCGCTGGACTCGCTGGCCCGGGGCCACGTGCGCAGCGTCTGGGAGGTGCTGGAGGCGATGAGCATCCTCATGCGCCGCCGCAACGACGGCCTGCCGCTGAACCTGCCGCAGGTGACACTGTTCCTGCGCAGCGGGCGCGAGGTGACGGGGCTCATCCGGGAGTACGGCGAGTTCCGCCAGGGCCGCGGCGTGCTGCTCCTCACCTCCGGCGGCTACGGTTCGCGCGGGGAAGGGCTGGACGTGACGTTCGTGCCGGACGGGGTCATCGAGGCGCTCACGCTGCACGACGCCACGGTGCTGGACACGCCCGCGAAGTCGATGGCCGAGTCCTCGCCCATGCACCTGCGGCGGCACCTGCCCGCGATGGCCGACAAGCTGTCCAGCGTCTGGGGCACGAAGCTGACGGTGGAGTTCGGCACGGCCGCGGAGCTGGAGCGGGAAGGCAACAGCCAGCCCCTGGCGTGGCTCGTCGAACGCACCGGCGAGGTGCTGAGCAAGCTGGCCACGAAGCCCGACGTGGGGGACGTGCTCCGGGAGAACGTGCGCAAGGTGCGGCTGTTCGTGGGGGACGCCTTCGGGGCGAAGCTCACGGACGACACGCTGGACCTCACCACGTCGCGCCGCCCGGCGGCCTGGCCGCTGGACTCGGAGCTGGCCCAGGCGGTGACGGACACGCTGCCGTAGGGTGGATGCCGCCGGGCGCCGCCCCCTGGGACACGGCGCCGGGCAGCGGCCCCACAGGCCCCGGCGGGCGCGCCGGGCCTCCAGTTCCAGGGCCTCGAATTCGCCGCGCCGGGAGGATCCGGCCGGCGGGATGAACAGCGTGCACGCGTAGCCGCGTTGCACGAGCAGCGCGTTCACGTCCTGGCCGTCCACGGACACGTAGGCGAGCCGCCGTCCAAAGCGGTCCGTGCACGCCTCCGCGTCCCGAAGCCGCACCGTGCGGCCCTCCACGAGCGAGCGGTTGAACGCCGTGGCCTCCTCGCCAAAGCAGTCGTCGTGGCCCCGCGTCGTCTCCGGGGTGTCGGCCAGCAGGTAGCGGATCCGCTCGCCGTCCTGGAGCACCACGGTGTCCCCGTCGATGACCTTCGTCACCACGCCCGTCGCCGGTCCGCACTCCCCTTCCCCGCCGCCACAGGCGGACAGGACGGTGAGCAGCACCAGCCACCCCAGGCCCCGCGTCCTCATGGCGCGCACGTCCGGTTCTCCCGGCCCGGGGTGCCCCGGTCGCCCGCGCCGTAGCTCACGCCGGCCGGCGTGGGGCAGAAGGCACCGGCCGCGTCGTTGCCGGTGGCGTCCCGTACGCGCGAATCCAACTGCGATGACACGCCGGGGCTCGCGGCGCTCGTGAAGGCCACGGAGTCCAGGACGGTTCCCTGCGCGGACAGCTGGAGGACATGTGCCCCCGGGCCGTTGCCCAGGCCGAATGCGAACGTGCCGAGCACCGACGGCAACGCGCCATTGAGCGAAGCGTCGTCTCCGCGCGCGAGGACCGCGAAGCTCCCGGCCTTCATTGACAGACACAGCGGGGACTCCAGGACGGAGCTGCCCGCCTCGTTGGCGAGCGTCACCCCGTTGAGGTCCACCTCGCGCAGCGCGAGCACCTCCACCCATTCGCCCAGCGCATCCGGGACGACGGCGGGATCCGCCATGAACTCGGTGAGCACCAGCGAGCCCACGGCCGGAACGCGAAGCGCGCGGGACTGCCCCGTCGTCCGGTCGATGCATCCCGCCTGCGTGACTCCCGCGTCCGTCCCGGTGCACGTGCGGTTGGTCCGTCCCGGGGTGCCCCGGTTGCCCTTGTCTCCGTAGGCCTCCGTGGCCGCGCACCAGGACGCAGACACGTCGTTGCTCTTCGCATCCGCGGTGAGCGGTGCGGACACCTGGGTGGCCACGCCATCCTGGGCAAGGCCATACAGCGCACTGTCGATGAGCACGCTTCCCGCGCGCACGGCGACCACACCGCCCGCGTTGCGCAGGTCCACGGAGAACATGGCCAGTGGCTCCGGCAGGCCACCGTTCATCTCCGGTTCCCGCCTGCGGGTGAGCAGCGCGGACTCTCCAGCGGCGAGGGACAGACAGTGTTCGGATTCCAAACGTGTGCCGGAGGTGTCCGTTCCCACCGTCAGTCCATTGAGGTCCACGGGCGCGGTGGCGCGGACCTCCAGCCACTCGCCCACCGTGTCGTCGCCTCGCGGGTTGGCCATCACCTCGGTGATGATCAGCTCTCCCGGACGCGGGGACTGGACCTCCCTGGGAGAGACCGCGCCCGGCGGCAGGCACGTCGTGACACGGCCTCCGTCCCCGGAAGGCACTCCGCCGTCCGCCTGCGCGGGACACGGCGTGTTCGCGCTTCCAGGACTGCCCGGCGCATCGCACCAGCGCGACAGGTCGTCATTGTCCTCTGCATCGGGCACGAGCCGGCCGTCATAGGTCCGGGCCGCGCCTGACTTCGCTGGCGCGGTGAGCACCACCGTGTCGAGCACCCGCGTCCCGCACCGCAGGCCCAGCAGCCCCGCGCTGTTCCCCAGCGCGCCAAGCGCATCGCCATAGGTCTGATCCACGTGCTCGGGCAGTGCGCCTTCACGCACGTCGCCCAGCACGACGAAGGTCCCCGCATCCACCGGCAGGCCCGTGGTGAATGTATAGACCCGCTCCTGTGCCTCCTCGTCGCGCGCGGTGAAGAGCGTGACGCCCAGCAGGTCCACGGTCTCGCGGGTGGGGTTGTGGAGCTCCACGTACTCCTTCCCCGTGTCCGCGCCCGCGGGGTCGTTGAGGTACTCCGTGATGACCAGGTCCCCCGGCAACAGCGCTTCACAGGCCGCGGGGTCCTCCTCCCACATGGGCAGTCCACACGCTCCCATCCACCCCAGCACCCATCCCAATCCCAGCCTCACGCCCCATCCCCGCACTGCCCAAGCCGCCACACTCCGCTCCCTTCAGAACCGCGTCTCCACTTCCAGCGCGAACAAGTGCCGGGGCGCATCCGGCGGCGTCCGGGCACCTCGCGCGTCCTTCAAGTCGACGACCCACGCGTACCGGGCCCGTGTCGTCACGGCGTCCGCCGACGCCCAGCTCGCATCGAGCGTGGCCCGGAAGGACTGCTCCAGCCGGTTGCGTGTCGACAGGTCCTCGTCCTTCCACACGGCGCGGCCTCGCAGCCTCACGGCCTCGCAAGGCCGCACCTGCGCTTCCACCACAGCGTGCGCGTCCTCACGCACGCCCTGCTTCACCGGATCATCCACGCGCGCATGCGCGTACTGCGCGGCCACGGACACGGCGTCGTGAAGCTCTGCCTTCACCCGGGCCGTGATGCGCAGGAGCGACCCCGAACAGGGCTCCTCCCCCGAACCGTCGAAGCAGGCCCCCGCCACGCCGACGTCCTTGTCCCGGTACTCGCCCCACAACGACGGCTGGAAGAGCGCATGTGCCCGCCAGTCCACCCGGGCAGAAGCGCGCAGGTTCACCGTGCCGGCACTGCCCACCACCGCACCGTCCGAAGGCAGCGTCCACGCATCCACCTCACCGCGCAGACGCAAGGTGCGCTCCAGGCGATGCAGGTAGCGCACGCGTGCGCCTACTTCGTTCCGGGCCCGTGAACCCTCCAGTTCATCCGGACCTGACATCGCGCCTGTGTAGGGATTGGCGAAGCCGCGTCCGTAGGCACGCAACGACAGCTCCAGTTCCTTCGATGCGTCCGCCACCACCGTGCGCTGGAGCACGCCGTATCCGCCGCCTCCGCCCGGTGCCGCATCGAACGTGCGCGCCGCCTCCACGAAGAGGTCCACGGGGCCCAGGCCCCACGCACCATCGACGCCCACCGCGCCGAAAGCACCGCCCGCCGGGTAGCCCGCCGTGGAGCGGAAATCGAGCGCCGCGCCCTCCACGCTCCAGACCGGCCGCGCGCCCCAGGCGGTCATTCCCAGCTGCGCACGCGGGGTCCAGGCAATCGCCGCATGGCCGCCACCGGCCCATTCGTGGAACACGCCGGGCAGCGTGCGCGACACCACGCGTCCGGCGGGTGCTCCCGTCCCCGCGAGCCACACCGTTGGAGCCTTGCAGGCGGTGCCCTCGCACGAGGTCCGTTCCATCAGGGCATGCGAGAGCAGTGAACGGGCTTGGTACGAACCAAAGCCCGTCACGGACACCTCCGAGGAAGTGCCCACCGCGCCTCGCACCGTGCCCACCACGCCCCGGAAGCCCTCGTCCCACTGGAAGTCCGGCGTCACGTCCGCGGCGCGCTCCTCGGGCGTGCACGCGCCTTCTCCCAGGAAGCACCAGCGCTCCACGTCACCCGGCACGCGCACGGCGTCGTCAGGCAGGAAGCCGTCCGGCGTGGGCAGCCCGGTGGTGTCCAACGTCAGCCGCTGACCGAAGCCCAACCGGTAGGAGCCCACCAGCACCGAGCCCCGCTCGCCCGTCCACTGGCCGTGGAACTTGGGCGCGACCACCGACACACCCGGCGCCTCCGCCACCAGTGCCCGCCTGCTCGCGTCCCGGTGCACCGTGCCCAGCCGCCGCCGGGTCAGTGACGTGAGCAGCCCCACGCGCCATCCCTCCGGCCCTGCCACGCGCACCTGGAGCGCCAGAGGAGGCAGCACCGGATCCGACGCCGCGAACGCCGTCAGCAGCCGCGCATCCCCCGACACCCGCTCCGGCGTCGAGGACACGAGGAATGGCGCCAACCTCCGCCGCTCCTCCGGCGTCAGCCCTCCGGAAGCCGTAAAGCCATCCACGCGCGCGTACGTCAGTCCCGGCAGCGCATAGAGCCAGGCACGCGACGCATGCGCCGGATCCACGCCCGAGCGCCGCAGCACCAGCAGCGCGGACAGCGTCTCCGCCGTGATGGCGCCGTCCTCCCTCAGCGCGAACAGCGCCTGTTCCCCCGAATCCTCGGGGTCGACCTCGTAGGACGCGGCGAGCGCCAGGAAGGGCAGACCCAGCAGGTAGAGCCACACGCAGACGAGGACGGAACGCACGCGGCAGGGCCTCTGCACGAGCGGGACCACCCTTCCCTACAGAGAAGTCCTGACGCGCGGTCCATCCCGTCCCCGGACCCGGCGTCCAGGCAAGGGACGGCGGTCCAATCCCTTCCACGTGGGCGTGGGGCGGTGCGGCTATGCTGCGGCCACATCTTCGCGAGGGCCGGTCCCGTCCGGCCCCAAGAACAGCGCATGGGCCACGTCCACATCCTTCGCCACTTCCCCTCTCCCCAGGAGGGGTTCAACCGCACCGTCCGCATCTACACGCCGGACGACTACGACGCCCGGCAGGACCACCGCTTCCCGGTGCTCTACATGCACGACGGGCAGAACGTCTTCGCGCATCCGGAGTCCGCCGTCTTCGACACGTGGTGCGCCAACCGCGTCGCGGAAGAAGGCGTCCAGGCGGGACGGATGGAGCCGTGGATCATCGTCGCGGTGGACTCCGGCCCCGGCCGCTTCCAGGAGTACTCGCCGTGGGACGAACCTCGCAACGGCGTGTCCGCGCGCGGCGAGGCCTACGGGCGCTTCCTCGTGGAGGAGCTCAAGCCCTACATCGACCGGACGTACCGCACGCGCCAGGGCAGCGAGTGGACCGGCGCCATGGGTTCGTCCCTGGGCGGTCTCATCTCGCTGTACCTGGGGTGGAGGTTCCCGCAGGTGTTCGGCCGCATCGGTGCGCTGTCGCCCACGGTGATGTGGAGCCAGGGCCGCCTGTTCGACGCGTGGCGCGAGCACAGCCACCGCTGGACGCGCATCTACCTGGACGCGGGCGACACCGAGTACATCCACGCGGGCGGCATTCCCCTGGACTACGGCCAGGGCACGCGCGACTTCTTCCAGCACCTCAAGGGCCTGGGCTACGGCGACCACGAGGTGTCGCTGGTGCTGGAGCCCGGCGGCGAGCACCACGAGAAGGACTGGCAGCGCCGGCTGCCGGGCGCCATGCAGTGGCTGCTCGGCTGAGTCCCCACCCGTGCCCCATCGGCCCCGCTCGGTGCCGCCTGAGCAGCGGCAGGTCTATGTGCAGGTCGTGGAAGGCCTGCTCCAACACGGCCTGAAGGGCCAGATGTCCCCCCGCCTGCGTGAACGGCTGCGCCAGGCGGGCGTGGACCTGGACCGGCCATTGCTGCCGCTCTACCCCGTGCCGCTCTGGGAGCGGTGCATGGAGATCGTCGTCGAGGAGGTCTATCCGGGCGTGCCCCAGGTGGAGGGCTTCGCCCGGCTCGCCCGGGCGCACGTGGAGGGCTACGGGGCCACGCTGCTGGGGCGCGCGGTGATGGGCGTGATCCGCGTGCTGGGCCCCCGGCGCATGGTGCAGCGGCTGCCGGAGGTGCTGCGCGGCACGGACAACTACACGGAGGCGACGCTCATGGAGCGGGGCCCCGCGCACTTCGAGCTGTATCTCAACTCGAGCCTCGGCGCGCCGGGCTACGTGGAGGCGCTCTTCGAAGCCATGCTGGTCGCCGGCGGCGCGAAGGCGCCTCGCGTGACGAAGCTGCACGACGACGAGGTGAGCACCGTGTACGCGCTCACCTGGACGCCGGAATCCTGACCCGGCTCAGGTCGCCTGGATGAAGCGTACCGCGTCCTGCATCGCTTCGCGGTCCGCGTGGCGCGTGAGGTACATCTCCTCGCCCAGGAGCGAGTGGTAGATGGGCGGCAGCTCGCGGTGCACGAGCAGCGACTTGCCCAGCCGCTCGACGATCTGCGCGTGGGTGTGCTTGTAGCGTCGGCCGTGACGGCGGGCGCTGTGGCAGACGTGGTGGCGCGGCGTGTACTGGAAGTCCGCCACGGGGTCGCCCGTCACGACGCGGGCATAGAGCCGGTACACGTCGATGTCGCACGTGTAGTTCATCATGTCCGTCATGAAGCCGCCGGGCGGGCGCAGGTTGGCCTCCAGCACGACGAAGCGGCCATCCGGCAGGCGGAAGAACTCCAGGTGGAACCAGCGCTCGCGCAGGCCGAACGCGGCGACGACCTGGCGGCCCAGCACGTCCAGCGCGGCGGGGATGTGCTGGAGGCTCCAGAAGGAGATGTCGCGCCGTTCGGTGACGGTCTCCATGCCGCCGTCGCTGTATTCGTGGCTGAGGTTGAAGACGATGACGCCGTGGCGGTCCACGATGCCGTCGTAGGTGACGATGGTGCCGCGCACGAAGGGCTGCGCGACGTAGGACGTGGGCAGCGGGTGGGCGAGCGCGGCGTCCACCTCCGCGTCGCTGGCGACCTTGAACGTGTGGGCGGCGCCCACGCCCACGTCGGGCTTGAGCACCAGCGGGTAGCCCACGCGCGCGGCGAAGGTCTTCACCTGGTCCGCGTCGCGCACGCGCAGCAGGTCCGGGTGGGGGACGCCGGACGCGTGGAACACGTCCGCCATGCCGGACTTGGAGCGCAGCCTGAGGATGTCCGAGGGCTGGAGGCCGGGGACGTGGAAGTCCTCGCGCAGGCGGGCTTCGACTTCGAGCCAGGACTCGTTGAGGGACTCGATGCGGTCCATGCGGCCGTGGCGCCAGGTGAGGTAGCCGGTGGCGCGCAGGAGGGCGTCGTAGTCGGTGAGGCTGGGGACGAAGAAGTATTCGCGCAGGGACTCACGCAGTTCCGGGCGCAGGGACTCGTAGGGCGTGTCACCGATGCCCAGCACGGACACCCCGCGCTCGCGCAGCGCGGCGGCGAAGTGGAAGTACTGGGAGGGGAAGTGGGGGGAGATGAAGACGAAGTTCATGGCTCCTGGCGGGCGAGTCCTCCGCTGGGGATGGACCATAGCGGCACCGCCCCCGCCCTAGAAGCCCGGTGGGGAACAGTGTCCACCAGCGGGGCTCGCGCCGGGGGCCTGCCCCGGGAACACTCGCGCCATGGCGGAGGATTCCAAGGGGTTCGCACAGGCACGGGCGGAGATGGGAAGGCACACCATCCCGGAGCTCATCGACCTGCTGGAGAGCGACGACGTCCGCACACGCTTCCTGGCGGAGATGTGCCTGAGGGACGCGACGTCCACCTGACTCCACTTCCAGCCCGCGGGTCCGCGGGCCGAAAGGGAGGCGGCGGTGAAGGAGTGGCGCGACTGGTGGGCCGCGCACCGGGACACATTCAAGAAGCGCTGGGGTGAGCGGAGCGGGTAGGTACGGCTCAATGGGACGGTCCACTCATGATCGAACCGTCCCATTGAGCCGCGAAGGCATGGCCTTCAGCTCTCCGCCTTGTTCCATTCCTCAAGGCCTGCTGCGACAAGCCGGGCCCGCACAGCATCCACAGCAGCTGACGGCAGTTCCTTACGATTCACCCCAAAGATGTCATTCAGAACGAGCTCGTAATCCAGGCCCACAAAGTGGCTGACGACCCGAGCCAGAGCCCTATCGGACATATAGGGGTACAACGCAGCCAGAAGAGGCCAGTAATCATCCATCGTTACTCCTTCTGGGAAAGCCCTCTCAACCAGACGAGCAGTACTCTCAAGATTCGGCGGAATAGCCACTCAATCACCTCCCCGTCAACGAAACGGACTCATAAAGATACACATCAAACCTCACACCCTGCGCCCCAGAAGCACGAAGAAGCTTAGCATCAGAGCTAATCGTTGAGATTCCCAGATTGTCCGCCGTCCCAAATATCAATATATCATTCATTTCCATTTGACCAGTCGGCCTAAGCGCTCGCGCCCGAAGCGAAGGATTGTCTGGGATAACGGACACGCGCTCCAAAAATCTCAGATACCGCGCCCCCTCTTGAGGCCCAGCCCTAGGCAACATCCCCTGAAGTTCCTTGAGAGCAGTGTGCGTCATCACCATTTTCCTGCCATTAACAAACGCCTTAAGCTTGTGCCTCACAACAGAGCCCTGGGATATAAATGCCGATGCCGCAGAGGCATCAATATTCACAAAACCGCTCGACAGAACGGATCTCGCACGAGCAACACCGCCTGCAGCATTGGTCACCATCCCGTAGACAGCCGCACCTGCCAACAACGTACTAAATCCAGCCTTGGCTACTCCCGAACTGCACCGTCCAATACCGCCAGCGGAGCATGCAGACCCCGCCTTGTTGGCACTCTCTCCAGCCGAGATGAATGGAATATACTCATTAACGGCGTAGCTGACCGCAGCGAACTTGCTGATGGGCGCGTAGTGGTCGTAGGCCTGCGAGGCCTTGAGCATGGTGTCGACCTGCCCTCTGATACCGCCCATGCCAGAACAGGCAATGAACAGATTGCAGGCAAAGCTGTCCGACCCGGGGGGACTCAACGCCTTGGAAGCCGTCGTCAGTACGGACGTCACACTGGAGCGATAGGGCGCGGAGCTCTGGCCCTTGTCATTCGTGTAATGCCCGGTCGGAACCACCTTCGCGTCATCCAGGGCCGCCACGCTGGGCACCCGGAGGTCCACGCTGGGAAGGAAGAGCGTGGCCCCCGGAGAGGCCATGTAGCGCTCCACCAGGCTCATCATCGGGCTCTGCATTGGCGTGGAATCGCCCCCGCCCCCATCCCACCGGCTCACCAGCGTCCCACCATAGGGAATGAAGCCGCTGGGGTCGGTGTAGCGGGTCGGGTTGTTCAGGACGTAGGAGTACGCGTTGTACGCCTGGACCGAGCCGGGGTCCGCGACGACCGGATCCACGCTGAGGAACTTCATCAGCCGCGGGTCGTAGATGCGCCCACGCATGTTGATGAGCCCCAGTTCGTCGTCGTGCTCATGCCCCGTAAAGCCCTTCCGTGCGCCCGAGTGGAAGACGCTGGAAGCCTGCGCCAGATTGCTGACGTTGCGACGCGCGCCGAAAGGGTCGTACTTGATGCGCTCCACCACCGCGCCGGAAGCATCGGTGACCGTGTCCGGGCTTCCCTGACGGTCGTTGAGTAAATAGCGCACGTTTTCCGTGCTCGTCCCCTCGTCCCAGGACAGCTCTCCAATGACCCCCTCGGGGCTGTGGATGCTGAGGATGTGCGTCGTCGTCAGGCCCTGCGTGCGGCGCTGGTAGAGGTCCCCCACATAGAGCACTTCCTCCTGAGCGCTCTTCTTCCGAACGCGCGCTCCCGAGGCGTCGTAGCCGAAGGCCACCGTGCTGCCCGCGGTGGTGAGGGTCTTCGGCAGGTCGAACGAGGTGTAGTCGACCGTCCGGACGAGAGCACCCGTCACATCCCGAGACGCGACCTGGTTGCCCCGGTGGTCGTACTCATAGGTGAACGCGTCGCTTCCGAGCTGCGCCTGCTTGACCGCGTGAGGCCCGCCGCTCGTGCCCCCATTGTAGTTCAGCAGGGCGGACGGCTCCCAGCCCGTGACCGGCGAACGGCTGAGCAGGTTGCCAAGGCCGTCGTACTGGAACTGGGTCTCCAAGCGCTGGCAGTTCTGCAGCACCCGCCACCACTCCAGCCGGTCCAGCGCGTCGTAGGAGAACTTCTCCGTCACCCCCACCATCAGGTCATGTCGCGCGGCCAGGTTGTCATTGGCCGTGTACTCGTAGGCGAGCCGCTGGACATTCACGCCACTGCGCTTCGCCTCCAGGAAGCGCAGACGCCCCCGGCTGTCGTAGCGCGACTCCCGTTCGACGCCGTTCCCGTACCGCGTCTTCTTCAGACGTCCGACGCTGTCCCGCTCGAGCGCCGACCAGTAGGACATGAAGAAGGCGCCCGTCCGATAGATGCCCGAGAGCGCGCCGCGCGCATTGTAGGCATAGCTGAGGGACACCGGCTGCCCGTTGAGCGTGACGGGATAGGTGAGCCGGCTCAGTCGCCCGTAGTCATCGAACTGTCGGCTCACCGTCAGCGAGGTCCCCGCCGCGTCCTGCTGGGTGTCCGTCTCGCGACCGAATTCGTCGTAGAAGTGCTCCGTGGTGACGACCTCGGGCAGGCCGCCAAGGACGGTACGAGTCGCCTTCGTCAGGCGCCGCATCGCGCCCATCCCCTCGTCGTACTCGTACGCCAGTTCCTCCTGGTTGTTCTTCGCGCTCAGGACACGCCCTAGCCGGTCCCGCTTGTACGTGGTGATGAGCAGCCCCGACGTTCCGTCCAGGCCGTCCGCTTCACGCTTCACCTCACCGAAGGCGTTGTACCGGTAGGTGCGCGTCCCGGCCCCGGGATCCACCGACCGCTCAAGCCGTCCCTGCGCGTCGTAGATGTTCAGGCTGCGGTTGCCCTGAGGGTCGTCCGTGGTCTCCAACCGGCCAAAGGGGCCATAGCCGTACGCCAGGGACGCTGCCTTCGGCGTCCCAGCGGCCTCGGTCGCCGCCACCATCAAGCCCCGGTAGTCGAAGACCGTCTTCTTCACCAACCCCAGCGCATCCGACACGGACGTCTGGGTGGCATAGGCGGTCGGAACCGTGTACTCGAGGCTCTCGACGAGCGTCCCCGCTGGGGACATGCCATCCCCCACGCGGAGCGCGGTGACACGACTCAGGGAGTCGTACTCGTAGGATTCCCAGGTCGGGCTCTCGGTGCTGGTACGCGGAGCCTCCAGCTTCGCAACGCGCCCGAGCGCATCGTACGAGACGCTGGAGACCACCGTCTGGCCGTCAAACCGCGGCCCCTGGCTCGAGACCGGCCGGCCCATCACGTCGAACCGGGTGATGGTTTCAGTCACCGTCCCCGCACCGGTCGCCACCTGCGTGCGCTGCTGCAACAGGGCCCCGTCGCGCTCGTAGAACGTCCGGACGACGGACTGGTCACCTGGCGCGACAGAAGGCCCACGGTAGAGCGGGGTCACCACGCGCGGACGGCCGAAGCCGTCGTACTGGAAGCGCGTGTGCACATGGTTGGGGTCCTCGGTCTGCGCGAGCACGCCCAAACCCAGATGGAACAAGTACTTCCACGTCGCCCCTTCCGCATCAGTGGAGGAGACCACCTGCGTCTGGTCGACGTCGTCATACGTCACCCATTCCACGCGTTTGGTGCCGCCACCCTCGCGCTCGACGCTGTAGACCAGTCCCCGGGAATCCCGCAGGAAGGTCGTCTTGAGGTAGGTCTCGGAACTCTCTGGCGGCAGGCTGCCCTCGCCGCTGAGCGAAGGCTCCAGCTCCACGAGTTCAACCTGCCCCCGGCCGTCGAACTTGATCGTCTGCTTCCGCGTGTTGGCCGCGTCCGCCAGCCCCACGCAGCCAACTGCTGGCGCCCTGACGCAAGACATCCAGGAACGGGTCACGGACCAGGTTCCCTGGGGCATCCACATCCCCTGATCGAAGCCGAGAGCACCCACGGTGGTGATTTGCTCCACCTGTTCGGTCTTGTCGACGCCGTGGACAAGCTGGGTGCTCTTGACGGGTGTTCCGTACGCGTCGATTTCGGTGAGCGTCTCCGTTTCGGAGACCACAGTGACGGTGCTGCCCTTGATCTCCTTCACCGTGTCCATGACCCGGCTGGCGTACTGCCGGTAGGTCGGCGCATACGTTGACGGACTTCGGCTGTAGGTCCACTTCCGCTGCGTCTGCTGCTTCGCGCCTCCAGCCAGAGGCACCTCTACGGTTTCCTCGCGTGGAAGCTGTGCCAGGGGAGCCACCGCCTTGTTGGGGAGGGTGCCCGGGACCGACTGGTATTCGGCCGGCGCCTCCACGATGAGCCTATTGTCATAGACCGTCGTCGTCCGAGCCCCCGTCTGCTCATCCACGACGACCCGCTCTCCAAAGCCGAGCCATCCCAGTCCCCGCGTATCGGAGTATCCGTCCCGATAGAGATAGCGCCAGCTCCGCTGCGGCTGCTCATTGGCGTTGAGCGACATTCGAGAAACCACGCGCATTGACTCGGGAGCCCATCGCAGCCAGTGCCCCTCGGTGTCGTCCCCCCCGCTCCGCTCGTAGAACGGTTCGCTCGGCGTGACGTTGCCATGAGGATTCAATTGAGAGAGGGGAGCGTACTCGAACGAATAGTTCAGGCCCGAGTAGTCCTGATGGTTGGCGACCTGGGTGTTGCCATGCACCCGCTTGAGCACATCGGTGGCGCTGGCGCGCCGCGCGACCTTCAGCGAGTTCCCCTGGCGCCAGGTGAAGTCGAGCAACTCATCGTTGTTGGAGTCGATGACCTGGGCCCATTCCGCATTGTCACCGCTGGGCACCAACGACAGGGGCCGCAGGGTCCCGAAGTCTCCTTGAGTCCCCGCAAGAAGGAGCTGAACAGGCTGCCCCTCCTTGAAGATGGCGAAGTCCACCCGCCCATCTCCGTCGAAGTCTCCGTGCTCCATCTTGGCCGCGAACAGGCTGGTGACGGCGTTGCCAGGCAGGGGGAGTTCACGGGCCTCGGTGAACCCCGCCCCGGTGTTGAGCTGCACCGTGAGCCGAGGGGTTGTGTCGGAAGAACTCCTCATGCCCAGCATCACAGCATCCGAAAGCCCATCACCATTGACGTCGACGAAGTCAAAGGTCGACGCATAGAAGCTGGGCAGCAGCGGAGGAAGAGCCGGAGGCGCGCGAATCGTCGTCTTGAACGCGTCCATCACCGGAGCAATTCCGAAGGGGATACGCTCGGCACTCAGGTAGGTGAGCCTTTCGAGGAAGGTGTTCCCATTGGGGCCTACACCCAGCAGGCTCATCTTCCCGCTCCCATCCAGGTCCACTGCCCGCAGGCCGAACCGAGACGGCTGGAAGTAGCCGGTGGGGGACGCCTTGGGCCTCTTGCCGGACGCCGGCTCGGCGACCACGCGGCGCTTGGCCGGGATCATCGAATCGGAGTCCCCCGTCAGATCGATTTGGTGCTGTCCCATCCACACGCGATCGTTGCGGCCGTCACCGTCGACATCGAGCCAGTACTGAAAGTTCGGCTCGGAGCCGACGGCCAGGAATTCGTCCGCCCCCACGCGACCATGGCCATACATGGGAGCCAGATGGTCTTCACCATTTGGCACGTCCCAGTAACACGACAGCGTCGTGACCGTTGAGCGCCCCCCGCCATCCCAATCCGTCACCAATGGAAACAGGTTGCGCTGAGCGCGATTTCCGCAGAACCCTCCCGGGTCACTGCTTCCGAAGATGGCGGCCTTGATATCGTCGAACCAGTTCGTGTTCTTGATATTGAAATAGGGAAACCAGAGAGACCGGCCCGTGACGTTGGAAACCACCAGCGTGGGCGATGCGGCGTCTGGGAACTGCAGCAGGCGCATCGTGTCCTGCCAGATCTGCAACGTGTAGTCCGTCGTCATGCCGACCTCGTCCCCCCAATCGAGGTCTTTCTCAAACAGCTTCTCGGACTTCACGAAGTACGCGAGGCCCTGACGGCCCGCGCCCAGCCCGAAGGCATGCACGCCCACGCCCTGGGCCGCATCGCTGACGTCCTGGGCCTGCGGGTACTCGAATTCCCAGGAGCCTTGCTCCCAGTCGAAGCGCACCGGCGCCTTGCACACGTCCTTCCCGTCGCACTCCCGAAGCTCCGACAGAAGGCTCCGCTTGCTCGTCGCGCTCGGGTAGTAGGCCAGCTTGTAGGAGCGCAGCACCACGGTGGGCGGATCCTCCGAACCGGTGGCGATCCCGGGACCCTTCATGTCGATGCCCGTGAGACGGAAATCCCTGCCGACCTTCACGCCCGCCAGGTATCCCTTGAAAACGTCCGTCCTCGGCCCGTACTTGAATTCGACCTCACGCTTTCCAGGCTCAATGGCTCCGGAATCTTTTTGAAACTGCGTGTAGACAATTCGGGCAGGCCGATGCCAGGCCCCGGACTCGGCCCCCAGGGGAGCTTGGTCGTAGAACACATCCATCCGGTTGCCGAACCGGTCTTCCACGGCCGCGAGGGCCCAAGCGAGCTTGACCGCCTTGCTCTCCATTACCTGGATGGTTCCATCGGGTCCCTCGCCCAGCTTCTCGTAGAGGCCTTGGATGAGGGCGTCTTTACGTGAGTCCGACGAACCCATTGCGGTCTTCCCATAGGTCCGAATGAGTCCGTCACGCCCCCGGACCTCGAAGGTCGTCGGGTCCTTGGGGTCCACGTTCTTGGGGACGCGAATGGTGGAGTAGCTGTCATGCTCGGTCTTGAAGAAGCGCGCAGCGACTTCAACGTCGCCCTCAACCTCAACGAGCCGGGCGCCGTCCAAGCAGTACGCCCGGGTGTAGCTGTCCTTCTCGTTCAGCGTCGTGTCCGGGGAGAAGTCGATGGCGATGGTCTTCCCGTCTCGCGCGAAAGAGTTCGGGCACAGGCTGATCTGCGACAGCCCCGACAGGTTGAAGCCTGGGCCCAGGAGCCCATCGCTCCCCTGGCTGTCATAGACGATGGAAAGCGAAGGCTGGATACCCGCGCGCCCCGCCGGAACCCAGAGGGGTACGGTCACGGAGGCGGAGCCATTCTGCGTCACATCCGCCATGAACGGGGTAATGCCCGGCGCGTCCACACCGACGGTCCCCGTGTCGAGGATGGTGTCCAGGCCCAGTTCGAAGGGAATGCTTGTCGACTCGACTCGCGAGCGTGATCTGGACAGGCCGTCCGGGCCTTCCGCCGAGGTCGGCGCGGGAAGACAGCCTCCGAGGAGCTGGGCACCGTAGAAGAACAGCGTGAGTCTGGCCGCGAACCGCTTGCGGTGCTCAGAAGGACGTGAGGAGTGGCTCATAGGGAAATACCGGTGCTGCGATGGAGAACACCGCCCCAGTCACCTGGAGTCGTTCAAGGGGCGGAGAGATGGCTTTAATGGAATGAGGGACTGCTATTGGCAGACGGACTGCTCACAGACGCCGGACTCGTCCACATCACCAGAGCAGTTGTTGTCGAGGCCGTCACAGACCTCGACGGAGCCTGGGTTCATGTCGCGCCGGGTGTCGTCACAATCCCTGGCGTCCCTGGTGGTATTCGGCGGCTGTTGGCACGTCAGCACTGCTCCCCCGCTGGCGCCGAAGCCGTCACGGTCCTGGTCGGGATAGAAGAGGATCAGATCCGCCGGGTCGCTCGCGTCGTCCGTGTAGCCGTTGCAGTCATCGTCCAGGCCATTGGCGCACAGCTCCTTGGACGGGGTGCCTGGGGTGCACAGACCGTAGTTGCCCCATTCGCAGACCACCTTGGGCGGCTTGCCATCCTCGACCTCCACGGTTTCGCACAGCTCGCCGCAGGCCGGTGCCGTGCGCATGCAGACGCCCTGTCCACAGGTGATGGGCGGGACGTCATCCACCTTCCCATTGCAATCGTTGTCCTCGCGATCGCAGGTCTCCGGATGCGGAGGCTTGGGCGTGCAGGTCTGCTCCACGCCGTTGACGCAGGCCTGGATGCTGGCGGCACAGGCTCCTACACCGCACGTCTTCACTGCCCCGGGTTTCACCGCTGCATTCGAGTCGTTGCAGTCCTGGTTGTTGAGGGAATTTCCCGCGGGGACGCTGCATGCGCGGCCCATCGAAGTGCCCGCGCCATAGCCGTCGCCGTCGGTGTCCCGGTAGTAGGTCAACTGGACGTTCTCGTCGACCACGCCATTGCAGTTGTCGTCCATGTTGTTGCAGGTCTCGGCGCTCGGGGTGCCGGGAGTACAAGCGTTTCCGGCCCACTCACACACCTGCTTGGGCGGCTTTCCATCGTGGGTCTCCACCATCTCGCAGACGTTGGTGCAGGCCGGAACACTGCGGAAACAAGCGCCCGTGCCGCAAGTGATGGGCGGGAGGTCGTCCACCTGGCCGTTGCAATTGTTATCAATGCGGTCGCACACCTCCGGGCTGGGAGTGCCTGGGGTGCAGGTCTGCTCCACGCCGTTGACGCACGCCTGGACGGATGCGGCGCAAGCACCCACGCCGCATTGCTTGATGGCGCCCGGCCTGACTACAGCACTGTTGTCATTACAGTCGGTCGCGTTCGTCACGTAACCGGCGGGGCGCCCGCAGCTGTCGATCCAGTTGTTCGGGGCTCCGTAGCCATCCCCATCCGCGTCCCGGTAGAACCTGCCGCCCTGCCAGACGGATGCATTGGAGTCGTTGCAGTCGAGGTTGTTGGTCACCCAGCCAAAATCCGGACAGCCCTGCTTGCCAACTCCTGCGCCATAGCCGTCCCCGTCCCCGTCGCGGTAGACGGTGCGCAGAAGCCCCTCATCAATCTTTCCATCACAGTCGTTGTCGATGCCGTCGCAGATCTCAGGCTCACACTCGACCGGCTCGCAGTCCGGGCAGCCGCTGACCATCTCTGGAAGCGATATCTCGGGACTGCCAGCGAAGCCACGCGATGAGGCAAGGGCCGCCATGAGGAACATGCAGATGGACAGCAAGGCCCTGGACAGGCCAAGGCTCCGCCTATTCACGCGGATGCATGGTTTTCTTGTCATGATTTGCTTTCGCTCTCGAGCAGGTACGGAGGTCGCGAGGCGTGTGCCTGGGTCAGGCAGGGCTCAACTGGTTCGCAATCGGGATTGCTACGAGGAGCCCTCTCGGCGCCTCTAGGGACACGGAGGGTTGTCAGCAAGACATGGGCCAGTGCCTCCGTCGGCCGCGTCTCAAGCGCCGAGCAGGCCCCTTCGTCGAGATTCAGGATGCCCCATCCCGTTTCACGGACATCGTCGGCCCTGCCTCCGAAGGCCGAGCGGAGCCCTTCACCAATCTGCGGTCAGCCAGGGGGCGCAGGCTCGCAGGGGCATGCCGCCGCGGGCACGGTGAAGTCGGGCACGGAGCCCAGGGATGTGCGCTGTGCGTCCACTTGCGCATCACGGCGGAAGCGGTACACGGCGCGCGTCCTGCGGGCGTGGCGCGACTGGTGGGCCGCACACCGTGACACGTTCAAGAAGCGCTGGGGTGAGCGGAGCGGCGGCTCACACCGCTAGCGAACTTCGAAGACCGCGCCTTCCACGGGCACGCCTATCCATCTACGCCGGGTCGGGCCGCAGGTCGCCGACCCTGCCTGTCTGAACGATTTCCTGGATGGCGGACGCGATGCGCTCCCTCGTGACGGAAGCGACGACCACGAGATTCCGCTCGAGAAACACCCTGCCGCCCTTCAGCGCATCGTCGACATCCTGGGTCAAGCGAGCCGGGTCGTACACGGTGAGCGTGTACCGACGCCCCTCAATCACCGCGACGACTCCGGGGAGCCAGCCTTTGGCCTCGACCTCCCAAGCGTAGTCCTCGAAACCGGGAGGGAACTCCAGAACGATGTTGCTCATGGGGCGTTGAAGATTACCGGAACACCCACCGCACCAACGTGTCTCCAACTTTGGACCTGAGTGACGCCCCTCGGTCTGACACTCGCATCTAGCTGCCCGGCCCATCCAGTAGCACCCGAGGAAGCCAGCCAGGGAACTCGACTTCGAAGGCTCGAACATCCTTGTCGAGCTGCTGGACAGACGCGTCGCGCAGTTGCCCTTGGTATTGCAGGGTGTCTTCACACCGAAGAAGCAACCACTCGATATCTTCAACAGGGGCGTCTGGCCTTTTCAAAAGCCCGTGAAGAACTCCGGCCAGGTCGCGAGTCCATTTTTCCTTCTCACTGCCCGCCATTTCGCCCCCTGTCTGTGAGTATCCCCAACCATCCCTCAAGCGCGCCGGCGTCATTCTTGGGCACCAAGGTTGCACAGTTATTCGGCAACTCCCCGTCCCACCCAAGGCATCAAGAATTCATTGAACTCTTGGTCGCTCAGATTGCCCTTGCTGACCCTCCACCACAGCCCCGACTCCAGCAAGGTCCTCAGGGGAATGGATGGGAATGCCCGCTTGAAATAGAAAACAATCGCGGAATGCGAAACCCCACCTTCAAGCATGCCGCCCAGCAATTCCGCGAGTTCCACCGGGGTCAGCAGCTTTTCTTTCTCGCGAAGCGCGCTCAGGATCTCCTCGTCACTCATATTGAATCCGCACAATCTCCAGGATTCGAGCAGACGTGAAAGGCTCCAGGTCCAGGTCGAGTGAGCGGTACGCATTGAAGTCGAGAAACTGCACCGACTCGATCACGCGTGCACCCTCCTCCCGACGACACCTCCGCCCCGGAATCACTCACAGGGCGGAGCACAGCACCACCAAGTCTCAGCTCTTCGTCAGCGGGCGATACCGGATCCGGTGCGGCTCCAGCGCGTCCGGGCCCAGGCGCTTCTTCTTGTCCGCCTCGTAGTCCTCGAAGTTGCCCTCGAAGAAGAACGCCTTGCTGTCGCCCTCGAACGCCAGGATGTGCGTGACGATGCGGTCCAGGAACCAGCGGTCGTGGCTGATGACCACCGCGCAGCCCGCGAAGCTCAAGAGCGCGTCCTCCAGGCTCCGCAGCGTCTCCACGTCCAGGTCGTTCGTGGGCTCGTCCAGCAGCAGCAGGTTGCCGCCGGCCTTGAGCATCTTCGCCAGGTGCAGCCGGTTGCGCTCGCCGCCGGACAGGTCCTTCACCCGCTTCTGCTGATCCGTGCCCTTGAACGCGAAGCCCGACAGGTACGCGCGGCTGGGCACCGTGCCCGCCTTGCCCAGGTCGATGAGGTCCAACCCACCGCTCACCTCCTGGAACACCGTCTGCTCACCGTTCAGCGCGTCGCGGCTCTGGTCCACGTAGGCCATCACCACCGACTCGCCAATCCGCAGCTCGCCCGCGTCCGCCTTCTCCGTGCCCGTCATCATCCGGAACAGCGTCGTCTTGCCCGCGCCGTTCGGGCCAATCACACCCACGATGCCGCCCGGCGGCAGCTTGAAGTTCAGCTCGTCGATGAGCAGCCGGTCGCCGTACGCCTTGCGCAGCCCCTTCGCCTCCACCACCAACCCACCCAGCGGCGGACCCGGCGGAATCATCACCTCGCCCGTCGGCTCGCGCTTCTGCTGCGACTGGTTGAACAGCTCCTCGTACGCGGCGATGCGCGCCTTGCTCTTCGCCTGACGCGCCTTCGGAGACGCCCGCACCCACTCCAGCTCGCGCTTGAGCGTCTTCTGACGGTGGCTCTCCGACTTCTCCTCCAGCTCCAGCCGCTTCTGCTTCTGGTCCAGCCAGCTGGAGTAGTTCCCCTTCCAGGGCACCCCCTCGCCGCGGTCCAGCTCCAGGATCCACTCCGCCACGTTGTCCAGGAAGTACCGGTCGTGCGTGATGCACACGATGGTCCCCGTGTACGCCTTCAACGCCTGCTCCAGCCACGCGACGCTCTCCGCGTCCAGGTGGTTGGTGGGCTCGTCCAACAGCAGCAGGTCCGGCTTCTCCAGCAGGATGCGGCAGAGCGCCACGCGGCGCTTCTCACCGCCGGACAGCTTCGTCACGTCCGCGTCACCCGGGGGCAGCCGCAGGGCGTCCATCGCCATGTCCAGCGTGCGGTCCAGCTCCCAGCCGTTGTTCGCGTCGATGAAGTCTTGCAGCTTCGCCTGCTCGGCGAGCAGCTTCTCCATCTGCGCGTCGTCCATGGGCTCCGCGAACTTCGCGCTGACCTCGTTGAAGCGGTCCAACGCCTGGCGGATCTCCTTCAGGCCCAGCTCCACGTTCCCCTTCACGTCCAGGTTCGTGTCGAGCTGCGGCTCCTGCGCCAGGTAGCCCACCTTCACCGTGGGGTCCGGCTTCGCGATGCCGAAGAACTCCGTGTCCACCCCCGCCATGATGCGCAGGAGCGTGGACTTGCCGGAGCCGTTGGGGCCAATCACGCCAATCTTCGCGCCCGGGAAGAAGGACAGGTAGATGCCCTTGAGGATGTCCTTGCCGTTCTTGACCTTGCGCAGGTCCTGCATCGTGAAGATGAAATTCTGGGCCATGGCGGCCTCCTCGGGATTCGCTGAAACGTAAGCGGTGCCAGCGGATAGCAGGGAGCCCCATCCGGCTCAAGGCGCCTGCACCGGCCCCGTGTCCGGTTGGACGGGGCGCGTCACGCGGCCAGGAGCGAAAACGCCTGCTCGCTGGCCAGCGAACCCAATTCGAAGGTGTTAGAGGAAGCGCCCCATGTCCGAGCCCACGACCCCCGCCCTGGAGCTGAAGGGCCTCTCCAAGGCCTACGGAAAGTTCACTGCCCTCCACGCCGTGGACCTCACCATCCGCCCCGGTGAAATCTTCGCCCTCCTGGGCCCCAACGGCGCCGGAAAGACAACCCTCATCGGCAGTGTGTGCGGCCTGGTGAAGAAGTCCGCCGGCACCATGAAGGTCTTCGGCAAGGACCTGGACGTGGACCCCACCGGGCCCCGCTACCAGGTGGGCCTCGTCCCGCAGGAGATCAACTTCGACCCGTTCTTCTCCGTCGCGGAGTCCCTGCGCATCCAGCAGGGCTACTACGGCCAGCCCCGCGACGACGCGCGCATCGACGAAGTCCTCACCGCCCTCAACCTCCAGGCCAAGAAGGACTCGCTCACGCGCGCCCTGTCCGGCGGCATGAAGCGCCGGCTGCTCATCGCCAAGGCGCTGGTGCACAGGCCGAAGCTGGTGTTCCTGGACGAGCCCACCGCGGGCGTGGACGTGGAGCTGCGCCGCGACCTGTGGACGTACGTGAAGAAGATCGCCAGCGAGGGCACCACCATCGTCCTCACCACCCACTACCTGGAGGAGGCGGAGGAGCTGGCGGACCGCGTGGGCATCATCAACGAGGGCAAGCTCCTCATGACCGAGGACAAGGCCGCGCTGCTGCGCCGCTTCGGTGAGAAGCGCCTGGTCGTCACCTTCTCCGAACCGCAGGCCGCCATGCCCGCCGCGGGCGCGCGCTTCGCCGCGAGCCTGTCCGCCGACGGCCGCACGCTCACCTACGTGGAGCGCGACAACTGCGCCCCCTCCGGCGAGCTGCTCCGCTCGCTCTACGCCGACGGGCTGCCCATCTCCGAGGTGGAGACGCGGCGGTCGCGCCTGGAAGACGTGCTCATCGAAATCCTCCGCGGCCGCCCCTCGCAGGCCGCCTGAACCCCGCTCGCTCCTTCGAAAAACACCCCATGAACGTCCTCGGGATGCAGACGCTGTTCGCGAAGGAGGTCCGGCGCTTCATGCGCGTGCCGGGCCAGACCGTCCTGTCGCCTCTCATCAGCACCACGCTGTACTTCATCGTCTTCGGCTACTCGATTTCCGGCCGCGTCCACGAGGTGGAGGGCCACCCGTACCTGCACTTCATCGTGCCGGGCCTCGTGTTCCTGGGCATCGCCAACAACGCGTTCCTCAACAGCTCCTCGTCGCTGTTCATCACCAAGATCCAGGGCACGGTGGTGGACCTGCTGGTGGCGCCGCTGGGGCCCGGTGAATTGATGGTGGGCTTCATTGGCGGCGCCATGGTGCGCGGCCTGGTGGTGGGCCTGCTCACGTGGATTGTGGCGGCGGTGTTCTCCGGCTTCAGCCTGGAGCACCCGCTGGCGACGCTCTACTTCCTCATGCTGTCCAGCTACGTGTTCAGCGTGCTGGGCATGCTCGCCGCCGTGTGGGCGGAGAAGTTCGAGCAGATCAACTTCTTCCCCACCTTCGTGATGCTGCCGCTCACGTTCCTGGGCGGCGTCTTCTATTCGGTGCGCGAGCTGCCCTCACCGTGGAACCACATCAGCCTGTTCAACCCCATGGTCTACATGGTGGAGGGGCTGCGCTACGGCATGCTGGGCAGCAGCCTGTTCTCACCGCTCGTGGGCGGCGCCATCCTCGCGCTCACCGCCGCGGTCGCCACCGGCGTCACGTACGCGGTGCTGCGCTCCGGCTACAAGATGAAGGCCTAGGCGTCAGTAGCCCGCCTGCCTCCTTCACAGGTAGGAAGGCGGGCCCCTCCCTGCTGGACAGAACCCCGGTCTTTTTGGAGGTCGGCTGTTTCCCGCCCGGTGAGAAAGCGCGGTATCCTCCCGGACACCCATGGCGGTCGGTTTCGGGAAATACGAGCTGCTTCGAAAAATCGCGTCGGGCGGAATGGGACAGGTGTTCCTCGCCCGGGAGCACGGGACGGGCTTCGAGCGGCTGGTCGTCCTCAAGCTCATCTTGCCGCACCTCGCCGAGGACGAAGAGTTCCTGGAGATGTTCCTGGACGAGGCGCGGCTGGTGGCGCGGCTCTCCCACCCGAACCTCATCACCATCCTGGACCTCTCCGAGATTGAGGGCCGGCACTGCCTGGCCATGGAGTACGTGCAGGGCGAGGACGTGCGGCGCCTGGACCGCTTCGCACGCAAGCAGGAGCGCCCGCTGCCGGTGGGACTGGTGGTGCGCATCATCGCGGACGCGGCGGCGGGGTTGTCCTATGCGCACGGCGCGCGTGACGGGCACGGCCAGCCGCTGATGCTGGTGCACCGGGACGTGTCGCCGCAGAACGTGCTCGTCGGGTTCGACGGCGGCGTGAAGGTCATCGACTTCGGCGTGGCGAAGGCGGCCACCAGCGGGCAGCAGACGGCGACGGGCGTGCTCAAGGGCAAGTACCCGTACATGTCGCCGGAGCAGGCCAACGGGATGGCGGTGGACGGCCGGAGCGACCAGTTCGCGCTGGGCGTCGTGATGTGGGAGCTGCTCACGGGCAAGCGCCTCTTCAAGGGCGACACGGACCTGATGACGCTGCGGCTGGTGCGCGACTGCCAGGTGCCGCCGCCGTCGCAGCTCAACCCCAAGCTGCCGCCGGGCCTGGACGAGGTGGTGCTCAAGGCGCTCGCGCCCACGCCGGAGGGCCGCTATCCGGACTGCGCCGCGTTCCGGTTGGCGCTGGAGGACTGGGCGCTCAACCTGCGGCTGCCCTCCAGCAGCGCGCACCTGGCCGCGTACCTGCGGGAGCTGTACGCGGACCGCATCGCCACGGAAGCGGATCCGACGAAACTGGATCAGCTGGCGGAGGACGTGGACCTGGATTCGCAGTCCAACTCCTCGCGCGACGGGATGCCCACGTCGGGTGCGCGGGGGCAGGCCGGGTCGCGCGCGTCGAAGCTGGTGGGGCCCCCGTCCCGTCCGCCCACGCGCGTGGGGCCGGAGAAGACGCGGAACACCGCGGCGCTGGCGCCGGTACCTCCGAAGCGCCGTGCGTGGCTGCCCTTCGTGGTGGGTGGCGCGGCGCTGGTGATGGGCGGCGCGGCCGTGGTGCTGGTGCGCGGTGGCTCCGAGGCGGTGACGCCGCCCGTGGCCGTGGCCACGCGGCCCCCGGATGAGGTGCAGGGCCGCACGCCGGAGACGGCTTCGCGTCCCACTCCGACGGAGCCGCCCGCGCAGAACGCCGTGCCCCAGCCGGTGCGGCTGATGGTGACGAGCGAGCCGCCCGGCGCCACCGTGCAGGTGGCGGGCGAGGAGCGCGGCACCACGCCCGTGGCCGTGCCGCTGATGCCCGGGGAGCCGTCGGTGGCGGTGACGCTCGCGCTCAACGGCTATGAGCCGGTGACGCGGCAGGTGTCCGCGGCGGACGCGCCCGGGGTGGCCGTGGCGCTCCAGAAGCGGGCGGCACGGCCGGCGACCCCGCCGAAGAAGCCGCCGTCCGGGTCGTCGCTGGGCATCAAGACGGGGCGCTGAGGCGCCTCTCCGTGCCGCCGGTCCGGCGGACCGGTGGCGATGGGGTTGAGCAGGCCTGTGGACTTCGCCTGACGCGGTCCCGACCTGTCCGGCTGCCGGACAGGTTCGTGCGGTGCGCCGCTGACGGAGAGCCCCTCGGACGGGGCCTGTCCGCCCCCTGAAGCAACTTCAGGAGCGCCGCGCGCGCGACTCCGCCGACACCACGACGACGTAGCCGTCCGGGTCCTTCGCCCAGAACTCCCAGCGGCGCGAGTTCGGGTTCACGTGCGGCGCCTCCACGAACTCCACCTTCAGCGCCTGCGCCGCCTCCACGCACGCGTCGAAGTCCGTGGTCTCGAACCACAGCAGCACGCCATGGCCCCGCGGCGCCGAGTCCGGTCCCATCAGGTTCGGGTGCTCCTCCAGGTCCCACGCGTGGAGCTGGAGCACGAGCTCGCCGTTGTTCAACAGCATCTCGTACTCAGGCCCGCCGTGCCCGCTCTCGCAGCCGAGCACCGCCTGGTACCACCGGCTGCTCGCTTCGACGTCGCGCACCGCGATGAGGGGCTGCGCCCGGACGTGGCCTGTGCGGCGGGGCTTGCTCGGCATGGGACGCTCCGGGAGCCAGGCTCGGAGAAAGGCGGGGCCTCAGCGGCCCCGTCCTTTCGGTGAGGCACTACCGCTTGAAGTGATCCGCGACGACGCTCGCCACGGCGGCGGTGAGCTTCTTGCCCGTGGGGATGTGCAGGAACTCGTTGGGCCCGTGCGCGTTGCTGCCCGGCCCCAGCAGGCCGGTGATGAGGAACTGCGCCTCCGGGAAGCGCTCACCCAGCATGCCCATGAATGGGATGGTGCCACCCTCGCCCATCGCCATCGCGGGGTTGCCGAAGCAGGACTTGGACGCGGACTCCACCGCGCGCGACAGCCAGCCGGCCAGCGGCGGCGCGTCCCAGCCCACCGACGCCTTGTCCCCGTCGAACGTCACCTTCGCGCCGTACGGCGGATCCTTCTCCAGCGTCTCCTTCAACGCCTTCGCGGCCGCCTTGGGGTCCACGCGCGGCGGGATGCGCATGGACAGCTTCCACGTCGTGAAGGGGCGCAGCACGTTGCCCGCGCTCGCCAGCCCCGGCACGCCGTCCACGGCCGTCAACGCCAGCGCCGGACGCCAGGTGCGGTTGAGCACCAGCTCCGCGCCGTCCGTCGTCACCGGGTTCGCGCCCTCCACCCAGGGGAACTTCGTGTACAGCTCGTCGCCCAGCGTCTGGGCCGCGGCCTTCGCCTGCTCGCGCCGGCCCTCCGGAATCTCCGTGTGCAGCGCCTGGACCTTGATGTGGCCCGTGGCCTCATCCTCCACGCGCGACAGGAGCATCCGCATGATGCGCATGGAAGACGCCACCACGCCCGTCGCGTCGCCGGAGTGCACGCCCTCCGTGAGGATGTCCACGCGCAGGTTGCCGGCCACCATGCCGCGCAGGCTGGTGGTCATCCAGAGCTGGTCGTAGTTCGCGCAGCCCGAGTCCAGGCACACCACCAGCGACGGCTTGCCGATGCGCGGCGCCAGCGCCTCGATGTACGCGGGCAGGTCGTAGCTGCCGCTCTCCTCGCACGCCTCGATGATGATGGCGCACCGGGCGTGCGGCACGCCCTGCTCCTTGAGCAACCGCAGCGCGGACAGCGACGCGAACGCGGAGTAGCCGTCATCCGCGCCGCCGCGGCCGAAGAGCTTGTCGCCCTCGCGCACGGGGGTCCACGGCGTCAGGCCCTCGCGCCAGCCGGTCATCTCCGGCTGCTTGTCCAGGTGCCCGTACAAGAGCACGGTGTCCTCACCGCGCGTGCCCGGCACCTCCATGTAGATGACCGGCGTGCGCTCCTTGCCGTCCGCCGTCTTCAGCCGCACCACCTCCACCGTCAGCCCCGGCAGGTGCGCGGTCTGCGCGCGGCACCAGTCGGAGATGAGCTGCACGGCCTGCTCCATGTGGCCGGTCTTCACCCAGTCCGGATCGAACGCGGGCGACTTGTTGGGGATGCGGATGTAGCGCTCCAGCGCCGGGAGGATTTCCTGCTCCCAGATGCGCTCGGACGAGGCGAGGGCTTGGTCGACGTTCATGGCGGCGACATGCTGCCCAGCCCGGCGCCCTCTGTCGATGGAAAGCCCCACCTCCCGAGGGCCGGGACACCCCGTCCCGGGCCTCCCCGGCCGCCCGGCGCGCGGCCTGCCGTCCTGCGTCAGGCCGCGTGCGGGTCCGGTTTCACGCGGGGTTCAGGGCTGGATTTCGCGGACGCTCAGCCACTTGAAGTCCACGTCCGTCGCGTTGTCCCAGCGGAACACCGCGATGGGGCCGCCCCAGGTGATGGGCGCGGCCGGCACGGCGCCGCCGCAGTGCTGGGCGTCGCCGCCCCACTTGCCCGCGTCCGTGTAGTCGTAGGCCTTCTTCCACGTCACCTTGTCCGCGTTCTCGTTGACGTACAGCTCCAGCTTCACGGCCGTCTGGCCGCTGACGGTGACGTTGCGCATGACGGCCTTGAAGCCCACCCAGCGGCCCTTGAGCGCGGAGGTGGCCGTGACGTAGGGCGTCTGCTCGTAGGAGACGTGCCAGGTCTCCTTCTCCCAGCGCGCGCGGCCGTCGTAGTGCAGGCCGGCCTTGTAGCTGCTGCCCTCGCAGCCGGAGTGGTCGTCGTTGTGCTTCCCGCCGCGCGCGTACCAGGCGAAGTTGTCCTTCACGTCACCCACCGCGTTGACCTTCACGAAGCCGGTCATCTCGATGTTCTTCCAGTCGTTGGCCGCCTGCATGTAGCCGCGGCTCGCGAGCACGTCCCGGTCGTAGGTGGGAATCTTCCGGTCGTCGTAGCCCGTGGACGTGAAGACGCTCATCCGCACCGCCGAGTCCTTCATCTTCCAGGAGCCGTCGCTGTTGCGGGTGATGGGGTTCTGCGGGTCGAAGCGCGAGTCCGTCAGCGCGTTGTCCGCCAGCGTCCACGCCTCGCCCCCGGACTTCGAGGCGTAGAGCTGCGTCACGCCGAAGCGGTCCTTGCCCGCCGTCGGCGTGGCGGTGCCGGTGATGGCGGCCCACTCCGCGATGCTGGCCCAGGTGTTGACGGAGTTGCCGTTGACGGTGACGCGCACGTAGCGGGCGTTGCGCGCGGTGAAGCTGTAGCGCTCGAAGTTGGCCGTCGTACCGGACGACTTCGTGGAGACGGCGGTGGACCAGGTGGTGCCGTCCGTGGACGTGGCGAGCACGAACGTGTTCACGCGCGCGTTGCCCTGGTGCCAGGCGATGTCCACCGCGGACAGCGACTTCACGCTGCCCAGGTCGCCCCGCAGCCACTGCCCCACGCCGTCGCTGGACCAGCGCGTGGTGAGGTTGCCGTCGATGCTGGCGGACGGCAGGTTGCCGTCGTTCCCACTGGCGGTGACGGCGGTGAAGCCCGACGCGGCGAACGCCGGTGTTGCAACCCCGAGCAGCAGCAGCGCGCTCGTGGTGGTGACGTGACGCTTCCATCCCCCCCGGGACGACGGCGACGTATGGGATTGGGACAAGGTGCTTCCTCAGCGACAGGGCCGCGAGCCAGAGGAGATGACGGCTCACGGCACGTGGACCTGCTGGCGGCCGAGTACCGGCCCGCCCGCGAGGGCATTCCCTGTCGTTGCATGTTTCACGGACGGAGAAACGCGGCGGCCCGCCTCCCCTACTTCCGGGGTGACGGGCCGCGCGTGAAACAGTGTCTGCCTTTGCGTGCGAGATTGGGACTCGCCGTCTGGAATGACTACTCGCGCAGCTTCACCACCGCCGCGGAGGGGCCTTCCAGGCGCACGAGGTTGCCGGTGAGCGGGGACGCCTCCACGGTGCCGCCGTAGCGCGGGTTCTCACTCCACGCGACGATGCCCGCGCTCGCGTGCGAGGGCAGCGCGTGCACCAGCGTGCCCCGGAGGTTCACGATGACGAGCAGCGTGTCCCCTTCCGCGCGGCGCTCCAGCACGAACGCGTCCGGCCCCAACGCACGCGCGTCGTGCGTGCCCTGCCGGCTGGTGAGTACGGGCTCCGTGGCGCGCAGGCGCAAGAGCTCCTTGTAGAGCGTGTGCACGCCCGCGTGCTGCGCGTTGTCCAGCGCGTCCCAGTCCAGCGTGGAGCGGGTGAAGGTGTCGCGGTCCTGCGGGTCGGGCACCTCCTCGCCCTTGAAGCGGGAGAAGCCAGAGAACTCCTTGCGGCGCCCCTCGGTGACGAGCTTGCCCAGCTCCGCGTTGTGGTCCGTGAAGTAGAGGAACGGCGTGCGCGCGTTCCACTCCTGGCCCATGAAGAGCAGCGGCGTGAAGGGCGACAGGAGCAGCAGCGTGCTCATGGCGCGGTAGGCGGCCGGGGACACGTCCTCCGACAGGCGGTTGCCGAAGGGCCGGTTGCCCACCTGGTCGTGGTTCTGGATGCAGTGGACGAAGTGCCACGGCCCCAGTCCCTTCGGGTCCGTGCCGCGCGCGTGGCCCAGGTTCTTGGACTTCTGGCCCGTGTAGAACCAGCCCTGACGCAGCGTCGTGGCCAGGTCCTCCGCGCTGCCGGTGTAGTCCTGGTAGTAGCCCTCGTGGTCGCCCGCGAAGGCGCGCCGCAGCTGGTGGTGCAGGTCATCCGCCCAGACGCCATCCAGGCCGTACCCGCCCTCGGAGGCAGGCGTGACCAGCTTGCGCTCGTTGCGCTCGTCCTCCGCGATGACGACGACGCGGCGGCCGGAAGCAGAAGCGTGGGCGCGCTCGACGATTTCGGCGAGCAGGTGCGGCTGGCCGTCATCCACGAGCGCGTGCGCGGCGTCCAGGCGCAGACCGTCCGCGTGGTAGTCGCGGATCCACATCTCCACGTTGGAGAGCACCAGCGAGCGCACGAAGCGGCTGCCCTCGCTGTCGTAGTTCACCGCGTCGCCCCAGGGCGTGTGGTGCTTGCCGGTGAAGTAGTGCGGCGAGTACGCGCGCAGGTAGTTCCCGTCCGGTCCGAAGTGGTTGTAGACGGCGTCGATGAGCACCGCGAGCCCGTGCGCGTGCGCCGCGTCGATGAGCTTGCGCAGCCCCCTGGGGCCGCCGTAGGTGGCCTGCGGCGCGAAGAGGTCCACGCCGTCGTAGCCCCAGTTGCGGGCGCCTGGGAAGCTGGCCACGGGCAACAGCTCCAGCGTGTTCACGCCCAGCTCGCGCAGGTGGGCGAGCTTCGGGATGAACGCCTCGAAGGTGCCCTCCGGCGTGGCGGTGCCCACGTGCACCTCGTAGATGACCATCGCCTGGGGATCCGGCCCCTTCCAGACCGAGTCCGTCCAGCCGTGGTCGGAGCTGACCACCTCCGACGGGCCGTGCACGCCCTTCGGCTGCGAGCGCGACCACGGGTCGGGGAATGGATCCGCGCCGTCCACGCTGAGCTTGTAGCGAGCGCCCTCGCCCAGGTCCGGCAGCGCGCCGCCGAAGCAGCCGTCCGCTTCCGGGGTGAGCGGCAGCTTGCGCAGGACGCGGTCCTCCGCGTCGTACAGGACCACGTCCACGCCCTCGTGGCCCGGCGCCCAGACGCGCCAGCGCACCGTGGAACCACCCTCCACCCACGCACCCAACCGGGGCGCCTGGGACCGTGCTTCAGTCGATTGAGCCATGTCGTGTCCCTGTTAATGCGCCAACGGGGACACGGGGAGCACCCCTTGCGACACCGGGGCACCGCTGTTCACGGGCCGACCTCTGGGGGCTCACGAGTGCGGACCGGCGGACGGAGGGCCGCAAGCCCTGGGGCCGCGAGGATGGCTTGTCGTGCCCGGGCACGTCCCGGATGATGGGGCGCCCCGCCGCGCCCGCCCTCCTGGAGCCCACCGCGATGTCTCCCCGTTCCGGCGTCGAACCCTCCGCCTTCCCCGAAGGCCCGCCCATCCAGGAGCGCGTGGCCGCGCTGGAGGTGCTGTCGCCGAAGGACATCGACGCGCGCCTGGGCGACCTGGGCTACCGGGGCCAGCCCGAGGCCCGCCGTGCCGCTTCCGTGCTCGCCTACCGCCACCTGCGCCGCATCCGCCGGCTGTACCTGGAAGGGCTGGAGCCGGAGCCCGGCACCCGCGAGAACGCCCTCTTCCTGGGCCCCACCGGCTCCGGCAAGACGTTCCTCGTGGAGCTGATGTTCCGCGAAATCCTGGGCGTGCCCACCGTGCTCGCGGACGCCACCCAGTTCTCCGAAACGGGCTACGTGGGTGACGACGTCAGCACCCTCTTGTCCCGCCTCTATGAAGCCGCGGAGCGCGACGCGGAGTGGGCCTCCTGCGGCGTCATCTGCATGGACGAGTTCGACAAGCTCGCCACCAGCCGCTCCGACAGCCGCTTCTCCGGCCAGCAGACCACCAAGGACGTGAGCGGCTTCGGCGTGCAGCGCAGCCTGCTGCACCTGCTGTCCGCGGCCCAGGCCACCTTCCCGCCGGACTTCGGCTTCACCAGCCGGATCCGCTCCGAATCCCTGGACATGGGCTGCGTCACCTTCATCGCCTGCGGCGCCTTCAGCGGCTTCCGGGGCACGGCGGAGACCATGTCCCACGTGGAGCGCGTGGGCTTTGGCCGCGAGCCCGGCAAGGGCGGCCAGAAGGACCTGGAGTCCATCGCCACGCGCATCACCGAGGAGCACCTGGAGAACACCACCGCGTTCTCCCGCTACGGCTTCATCCCGGAGCTCATTGGCCGCTTCAACCGGCTGGTGTCCTTCGCCCCGCTGGACGCGGCCACGCTGGGGGACATCCTCCAGGACAACGTGCTGCGCACCTGGGAGCGCGAGTTCGCCCACGAAGGACTCCAGCTCACCGTGGACCCCGCCGTGCGCGAGTGGATCGTCGCCCGGGCCATCAAGCGCGAGACGGGCGCCCGCGGCCTGCGCACCGCCCTGGCCCCCGTGCTGGAGCAGGCGGCCTACGAGCACTTCGGCCATGGGAAGGCCGCCACGGTGCGCCTGGTGCTGAAGGACGACGCCGTGCACGCCCTGCGCGACTGACGTGAGGGCAGCCGACGTGCCGGGGCCCGGTCCGCGGGGTCCCCGGAGCGTCGTTCAGCCGGGCCCGTCCTTCACCCGCGAGTCAGACGCCTTACGGTTGAGGCACACGACAGGCGCATGGAGGCGGCCCCATGGCACACATCACCGATCAAATCCCACGCGAGCAGTGGAAGAGTTACCTCGCGGGCATCACCAAGCAGGACGTCACCCAGTGGGTGCGCGTGGAATCCATCGACGCGGACTCGGGCGACCAACCCCTCGCGGACCGCCTGCCCCTGGTGGACATCACCCTGGAGACCAAGGGCAGCGACTCCGGCGCGGTGCAGATCATCGTGGGTCGCGACGACGAGCGCATCACCCACCGCATCCTCGAACCGGACCACCTCTACGCGGAGCGGGACGGACAGACGGGCGCGCTGGAGTGCCTGGAGATTGGCGAGCGCGGCGGCAAGACGCTCATCTTCTTCGAGCGCCCCAGCGAGGGCGAGGAGGTCTCCGCCCGCTTCTAGCGTCCGCGAGCCTTCTGGAAACGGCACGGGGCCAGCGGGAGCGTGAAGACGCTCCCACCAGCCCCTGCCCCCTCAAGGTTGACGCTCAGCTCACGGGTACAGCGCGCGGGCGCCCTGCTTGTCCAGGGTGGTCAGCACGAGGTCGCCGGTCTGGGTGCCGTTGCACTGCGGGTAGTGCATGACGGACGAGCGGTCGTAGGTGGTGGTCAGCGCGCGCCACTGGCTGTCCTCGTAGCAGCCGCTCGCGGTGGAGCGGGTGTGCTCGTGACGGAAGCCCAGCGTGTGGCCCAGCTCGTGGCGCAGCACGCCCGTGAGCGTCCAGGCGCCGAGGCTGCCGAAGGCGCTGCTGTCCACCAGCACGTTGCGGCCGGAGCGGGCGGAGTTCGGGAAGAACGCGCGCGCCACGTAGGACTGGCCGCTCACCGGGCGGATGTCGAACAGCACGCCCGTCTGGGACGCGGTGCAGGACGCGTCGTACTGGGACAGGTAGGTGAAGTTGACGCTCGCGGTGGCCTCCCAGGCCGCCGTCGCGCTCGCCATCGCGTTCACCATCTTCGTCTTGTTCGTGCCGAAGTTGTTGCTGATGCAGTAGGTCAGGTTCAGCTTCTGCGTGGCGCTCCACTTGATGTCGCCGCCGATGTAGTACACGGCCAGGCCGTCCTGCGACTTGCCCAGCTGGGACTCGACGACGTTGTGGAAGTAGGCCGCCAGCTCCTCTTCGGACTCCAGCGCCTCGTCACCGTTGACGATGATCTTCCCGCCCTCCCACGGCTCACGGTAGGCCTGGGCCTTGAACTCCTCCCACGTGGGCTTCACCTCGGACTCCGGGGCGGACTCGGGACCACCGCACGCGGAACCGAGCAGCGAAAGACCGGCCAGCATCGCAACAGAGCGGAACTTGAGCATCGGGGGACTCTTCCTGTGTTCTTCGAGGGATGCGCGGCCACCGCCTGGCCTTCCCGCCAGTCGCTGTCAGCCGCGCGCCGGGCCATTCAGCAACTGCCGGGCCAACGGCGCTCCCCAGGAGAAAAACAGGAAACGCGAGGATAGCTGGAGCGCTCCCGCACCAGCCCTCCCCGCGTCAACCGTCACTTCACGTGACACGGCCCCAGGTAAATACCTGGAAATGCAAAGGTTTCACCTGGGGCCTCTCCATGTCTGAGAAAGAGACAGCAAGGTGTCCTGATTCCGGTCAGGTCCTCGCCGGATTTTCCACGGAATTCCTAGAGGATGGCGCGGCGCATCTTCCAATAGGTCTCCTTGGCCATGCGGAAGGCGTTGGAGTTGGGGGGCAGCAGGGTGCGCAGCAGCTCCGCGGACTGAATCTGGAGGGGGCGCACGCAGTGGGCATCCAGCTGGTGGCGCAGGTAGCCCACCATGTCGCGGCTCTTGTACTCGTTGAAGTAGTTGCGCAGCTGCGCCTCCGTGCGGGCATGGCCGTTGTCCGCGTACTTGGCCACGTAGGGGCTGAAGTCCGGGTAGAGGCTGCCCTTGCCGAAGCCACCGTGCACGGTGGTCTTCATGAAGTTGCCGATGAGCAGGTCGTCGAACACCTGGTACTTCACGGCGGTCATCAGCGAGTTGCGGGGCGCCTCGAAGGTGATGCCCTTGTGGAAGCGGCGCTTGTTGAACTCGATGACGTGTTCCTGGCCGCCCACGCGGAAGCGCAGGAAGTCCATCACCGTGCCCAGGTGCTCGACGGCGCGGAAGTACTGCTCCAGCTGCTTCACCTCGTCCGCCTCCAGGCGCTCGCTCCAGTCGTCCCCGTACTCCTTGGGGTCCACCGGCTTGAGGAGGCGCTCCCTGGGGTTGATGGAGACGGAGGAGTCGTTGGTGAAGTCGTGGCGCAGGAAGGCCGGGAGCATCTCGCAGGAGTTGGAGGCGAAGCCCCGCGCGTAGTCCGGCAGCGTGGTGGTGTACTCGGAGCACCAGACGCTGTCGGCGCGCTGGTACTTGTGCATGGAGCTGAAGGGGACGAAGTAGCGGACGCCGTACGTCTCCGCCATGCGCGCGATGGTCTGTCCCACGGGCGTCTTCGCCGCCGCGTACGGGAGGATGCGGTTCCCGTCCTCGGTGAAGAAGTTCATCATGTCCGCGTCGCCGTAGCCGGACAGGGCCAGCAGGTACGTCTCGCTGTACTCCTTGATGACCCGGCGCACGAAGCGGCCCTGGCCGCGGTCACCGGCGTCGTTGAGGTTGACGATGAGCCGGCCGCCCACCTCCACCAGCAGCACCGCGTCCTGGTTCACGTCCGGCAGGCACAGCACGCGGATGCGCGGTGACAGCCGCGTCCACTCGCGGTCCGCCAGCACCTGGACGCGGAAGCCCGCCTCGCGCAGGTCGTCGCGCATGCGGTGGCCCACGTGGTTGGGGATGAGCAGGGTGCGCGTGCGCAGCTTCTCCAGCGACGCCATGCTCAGGTGGTCCGGGTGGCCGTGCGACAGCCACACGTAGGGGCAGTCCAGGATGGCCTGGCGTTGCGCGTCCGGAATCTCGTGGGACAGCGTCCAGCTGCCGAAGTACGCGTCTCCGTCCGTCCACGGATCCGTCACCAGCACTGGCCCGTTGTCGTGGCAGATGAGTGTGGCGTTGCCAATCGTTTCGAATCCCAGCTCCATCTTGCGCGCCCCCTTGAACCCCCACGCCGCTCCGATTGCGCGTGTGGTTGAGAAGGTGGCACCCGGACTTCTGCCTACAAGCTTGGGAAACAAGCTTCACGCCCGGCCGCCCGCCCTCCGCGCCTGCGGCCCAGGAAAGGGATTTCCCTTGTCAGGCGGTTCGCGGCGGGCGGCACGTCCCACGCCGGGGCCTTGCAGAGGAAGGAGATGCCCACGCCGGGCCGGCCATGGGGGTGCACGGCGCGGCGAGGAGCCACGCTGACACCGGGCGTCGCAGCCAGGAGCACGGAGCGCCCCTCTGGACCTTGATCCACCGGTCCCTGCCCGCCGTGAGACACGCGGCCAGGGAGGCCGCTGTCAGCGTCGGCGGGACACGAGCGAGAGGATCTGCGGGCCGTAGCGCTCCGTGAGCGCGGGGCCCACGCCGTGGATGGACATCAATTCCGCGCCGCTGGAGGGCCGCGCGCTGGCGATGGCATCCAGCACGCGGTCGGTGAGGATGCGGAAGGCGGGCACCTTGCGCTTGCGGGCCTCGGTGAGGCGCCACTCCTTGAGGGTCTCCACCAGGGCGGGCGACGCCGGTGGCGCCGAGAAGCCCGGCTCCGGCGGTGCGTTGCGGGACGCGTTCCAGGAGGCCCGGGGGGCCGGCGACGACTCCGGCGTGGCGCGCGCCCTCCAGCCGCTCCGGCCCGCGGGGGGCGCGTCCGTGGGGAAGGCCCGTGGGTTGGAGTCCGCGTCGTCGGAGGCGCCGCGCGGGGCCCAGGACTCAGTGGCGCCCCGGCGGGCCTTGCCGCGGCCCCGGGGCGAGGCCTCCGCGCTGGCCGCGCGCTTGCGGGTCGTGCGCTTCGTGCCGCCGGCGGCCGTGCGGCCCTTGCGCTTCTTGGAGGGCACCTCGCGCGCCTGCGGCAGCACCACCTGTCCGGGGGCGATGACGCGCGCGCGGCGGCCCGTGTCCGTCAGGGACAGCCGCTGGAAGAGGATGACCTGGCCATCCTTGTCGAAGGAGTCCGAGTCCAGGCGCAACAGCCCCGCGCGCACCAATCCGCCCACGAGCCGTTCGAAGTCGCGGCGGTGGAGCTGTTCTCCGAAGAGCTCCCGGTGGAGCCGTCCGGTGGCCTGGCCATCGCGGGCATGCAGCGCTTCCAGGATGCGGCCCAGCGCGTGCGCCTCCATGGCGGAGGGCTCCTCGAAGCGGACGACCTCGCACGATTCGGGCGCGCACACGTCGCACAGGCCGCAGGCGGCGCCGGAGTCCTGCACGTCGCCGAAGTGCGCGACCAGGTGCCGCATGCGGCAGTCGTGCGCTTCCGCGTACCGGCCCATCTGTTCCAGGTGGAGCTGCTTGCGCTCGCGCTGCGCGATGTACGCCACGGCCCAGCCCGCGCGTCCGCGCCGCACGTCCTCGTCGGGCGTCATCTCCACGCCGCCGTGGATCCACAGCTGTTCCAGGGCCTTGTCGAAGATTTCCGGGTCGCCGCGCACGCGGGCCTGGATGGAGGCCTTGGGCTCCATTTCGTTGGAGGTGGCCTGGTAGATGCGTTCCAGGACGGAGGGGTCCGGGTAGTCGCGGCGGTGGAAGAACTCGTGGGTGCGCCGGTCCACGAAGGCGTGGAGCAGCACCGCGCGCGAGTCCTTGCCGTCGCGCCCCGCGCGCCCCAGCTCCTGGTAGTAGCCCTCCAGGCTGGCCGGCAGCGCCGCGTGGATGACGGTGCGCACGTCCGGCTTGTCGATGCCCATGCCGAACGCCGTCGTGGCGACGATGACCTCCAGGTGGCCCTTGAGGAACGCGGCCTGGATGCGGTCGCGCTCCGACGGCTGGAGGCCCGCGTGGTACGGCGCGGAGTGGAAGTCGTGCGCGAGCAGGTCCGCGTACTGCTCCGCGTGCTTGCGCGTGGACGCGTAGACGATGGCGGGCCGGTGCTCCGGGTTCTTGAGCAGCGACAGGATGGCGTCGCCGCGAGCGCCCGGGTTCAGCTCGCGCACTTCAATGGCGATGTTGGTGCGGCGGAAGCCGTGGATGAAGGTATGCGCGGCGCCGCCCCGGGAGCCGCGCAGGCCCAGCTGTTGGACGATGTCCTTCTGCACGTCCGGCGTGGCGGTGGCGGTGAGGGCCACCACGGGCGCGGGACGCAACAGCGGCATGCGCGAACCCAGCAGCCGGTAGTCGGGACGGAAGTCGTGGCCCCACTGCGAGATGCAGTGCGCTTCATCAATGGCGATGAGCGAGGGCGTGCGGCGGGCCAGCAGCTCCACGAAGCCGGGGACGCCCAGGCGTTCGGGCGCGATGAAGAGGAAGTCCAGGCGGCCTTCCAGGTATTCGGCGCAGACCTGCCGGGAGGTGGCCCGGTCGCGGCCGGAGTGGATGCGGTCCGCGGCGAAGCCCAACGACTGGAGCCGCAGCACCTGGTCCTCCATCAGCGCGATGAGCGGGCTGACGACGACGGTGGTGCCCGCGCGAGCGAGCCCCGGGAGCTGGTAGCAGAGCGACTTGCCCGCGCCCGTGGGCATCACCAGCAGCAGGTCCTCACCGGACGTGGCCGCGCGGCAGACCTCTTCCTGATACGGGCGGAAGTCAGGGAAGCCGAAGGCCTCCTTGAGGAGCCCCCGCAGCTTGTCCGGGGGCGTGGGCGCGCGATGCACGCGCTCCGGCCGGCCACTGCCCATGTCCACGCCCTGGGGCTGGCGTTTGGCCCGGCCGAAGCCCTCGGAGGAGGCCTGCACGAAGGCGGTGCGCACCTCCGCGGAGGGAATCGTGGGAGGCAGGTCCTGGACGCGGAGCGGCGCGGCCCGGGCGGTGCGCCCTGCGGCCGTACCCATCCCGCCGCCCACGGCACCGAGGGGGCCGTGAGCCGGAGCGCCTGACGCGAACCGAGCGGCGCCTGCGTGGCCGTCGGAGCCACTGTAGGAACCGTGGGTGGAAGCCCCCGCGTGCCGTGCATCACCCAGGGGGACAGCGCTCCCCCCGTAGGCACCGCTGGCAGGGGCGCCTGTTGCCTGGCGTGCGCCGCCTGCCGCGCCGTGGCCGAACGCGCCTCCCGCGCGGGAGCCTTCTCCCCCCTGCGCCATGCTCGCGGAGGCACCGACCTCGTTGCGCGTGGCGTTGGCGCGGACCGCGCTCTGGACGGTGGCGGTCGCGGCCTCACGGGTCCGGAAGAGCTCCTCGGCGGGTCCCTGCGCGGGATGGGGCCGCGTGGCTTCAAAGCGCGCGGGCGCGGAGCCGTTCCGGCTCCCCGGTCCAGCCTGTGCCGGCGTGGGTGGCAACGACGTGGGCGCCTGGCCCACGACCTCCCGCACATACGCCTCGATGCCACTCATGAACGCATTCAGCGCCCCCTGGCCGCGCTCGATGCGCTGGAGCCACGCTTCCCACTGCCCGGTCATCACGGGGGACTTCACGTCCGGGTGCACCACCCCGATGAGATGGATGCCCTTCTCCGTGGCCACCAGGCGCTTGCCTTCGCGGGTGAGATACTCGCGCTCTAGCAGCAGCTCGATGGTCGCGGCGCGCGTGGCGGGCGTGCCCAACCCCGTGTCGCGCATGGCGTCCACCAGCTCCTTCTCATCCAGGGTGCGCCCGGCCGACTCCATCGCCGTCAGGAGCGTCGCCTCCGTGAAGCGCGGCGGCGGACGCGTGCGCTTCTTCACCGCCTCCACGTCCTCCACCGTCTGCACCTGTCCCCGCGCGAGCCCCGGCGGCAGGTCCTGCGGCTCGTCGTCCGGTTCGTCCTCCTTGTCCTTGTCCGCCCCCTTCTTGCCCTCGGCCTTGAGGCGCGGCGCCTTCTGCCCGCCTCCCACGTCCAGGACCTTCCACCCGACCTTCTCCACCTGCGTGCCCGCGCTGTGGAAGCGGTCCACCACCGGCCCCGCGGCCCCCTTCGACGTCACCGCGGTGATGACCGTGGTCACCTTCCAGACGTGGTCCTCGTGCCACGCCTGGAGCAGGCGCCGGCACACCAGGTCGTAGAGGCGCTGCTCGTCCGGCGACAGCCGCACGCCGGACGCCGGCATGGGCGTGGGGATGATGGCGTGGTGGTCCGTCACCTTCGCGTCGTCCACGTAGCGCTTGCCCAGGGGACGCTCGCCCGTGCCCGGCGCCAGGTCCTCCTGGTACGGCGCCTGGATGGCGCGCACCACCTCCGGCAGCGTGTCCGCCACCGTCTCCGACAGGTGCCGGCTCGCCGTGCGCGGGTAGCTCAGGAGCTTGTGCTTCTCATAGAGCGCCTGCGCCACCTCCAGCGTGCGCTGTGCGCTGAAGCCGAACAGCCGGTTCGCGTGGCGCTGCAGCTCCGTGAGGTCGTAGAGCAGCGGCGGCGGCATCCGCTTCGTCTCCGCGTCCAGCGACTCCACCACCGCGCTGCCGCTGCGCACGCGGTCGATGACACGGCCCGCCTCCACGCCGTCCGCGTCCAGCCGGCGCGCCTCGCGCACGGAGTCGTAGCCCGGCGGAATCACCGGCTTGCCGTCCGGCCCCGAGCGGAACCACGTGCCCTGATACCGCGCCCCCGCGGGCACGCCCTTGCCCCGCGGCGCGAAGGTGGCCACGACCTCCAGGTAGTCCCGGGGCACGAAGTCGCGGATGGCCAGCTCGCGCTCCACCACCATGGCCAGCGTGGGCGTCTGCACGCGCCCCACGGACAGCATGCTGCCGTAGGTCCCGCTCGCCAGCGTGTAGAGGCGCGACAGGTTCATGCCCACGAGCCAGTCCGCGCGGCTGCGCCCCATGGCGGCGTCCGCCAGCGGCGCGTAGGCCTTGCCGTCCTTGAGGTGCTGGAAGCCGTCGCGGATGGCGCGCTCCGTGAGCGACGACACCCACAGCCGCCGCACCGGCTTGCGGCACCCGGCGGCGTCGTAGATGTACCGGAAGATGAGCTCGCCCTCGCGGCCCGCGTCCGTGGCGCACACCACCGAGGACACCTCCGGCGCGTTCATGACCCGGCGGACGACCTCGAACTGGGCCTTCGTCGAGTCCGACACCACCAGCGGCCAGTCCGCCGGAAGCATGGGCAGGTGCGAGCGGTGCCACTTCTTCCATTCGGGCCGGATCTCATGCGGCTGGGCCAGGCCCACCAGGTGCCCGATGGCCCACGTCACGACGTAGCCGTTGCCGCGCAGGCAGCCCTCGCCGCGCTCGGTGGCGCCCAGCACCCGGGCGATGTCGCGCGCCACGGCGGGCTTCTCCGCCACCACGGCCACGACAGAGCCCCGCCCACCGCGAGCCGGCCCACCGTCCACGCTCCCGTCCCGCGACACCGACCTGTCCCATCCGGGCGACTCGCCCATCTCATCCCACCTCATGGCCTGTCCCC